>CAIPLM010000193.1 GCA_903865895.1 uncultured Rhodospirillales bacterium
GCATGGGATCATTCTCTGCCAGGCCGAATGCCCCGACGCGGTGCGGGCTTTCGTAGAATCCTGCCGCTATCCGCACAACACCATCGGGGTGGACCCGGCGCTGCCGACACCGATGGAGCGCATGGCCGGCGCCGTGCGCGGCCGCCCCGGACCAGGGCTGCTCGGCATCGGCACCCGCGGCCGCGGCTCGGAGGCCTGTGCGGCGCCTATCTGGGGGATCAGCGAGGAGGAGTATATGGCGCGTGCCGATGTGTGGCCGCTCAACCCGCAGGGGGAGCTGGTGCTCGGCGTGAAGCTCGAAAGCCCGGAGGGGATCGCCAATTGCGAGGCCATTCTGGCCACACCCGGCCTCGCCTATGCCGAGATCGGGCCGGGTGATCTTTCGCTGTCGCTTGGCTCGGTGAAGGTGCTGAACGATCCCTACCCGCCGCGCATGAAGGCCGCACGGGACCGGGTGTTGGCGGCGTGCCTCAAGAACGGGCTCGCCTTCCTTGAGGGCTGCTCGCCGGCGAACGTCGCCGGGCGGATTGACGAGGGGGTGCGGGTGATCGCGGGGAATAACCCGGAGACCGCCAAGGTCGGCCGGGCCCATCAGAAGCGGAGCATGCCGGTATGAACTGGGGCAGCACGGCTCTGCTGCTCTGCGACCTTCAGAACGACTTCATCCACCCCGAGGGCGCCTATGGGCGTGCCGGGCTGGGGAATGCCGATATCGCGGCCGTGGTGCCCCGACTCGCGCCATTGGTGGGGGCGATGCGCGCGGCGGGGGGCTGGGTGGTGTCGACGCATTTCACGCTGGTGCCGGGGCGGGGTGGCGCGCCGTTCATCTCGCCGCATTTGCGCAAGCTGCGGCCGTTCCTCGCCAAGGGGGATTTCGTGCCGGGCGGCTGGGGGCATGCGATGGTCGATGAACTCGGCCGGGCCGACATGGCGGTGGAGAAGGTGAATTTCTCCGCCTTCTACATGTCCCGCCTGGAGTGGGTGCTGGCGCGCGCCGGGGTGAAGCGCCTGCTGGTGGCCGGCATCGTCACCAATGGCGGGGTGGCCAGCACGGTGCGGGACGCGCATGTGCGGGAGTTCGAGGTGACGGTGCTGGAGGATGGCTGCGCGGCCTTCGACCGCCAGGTGCATGATACCGCGATCGCCGCCCTGCGGCCGGTCGCCTCCATCGCATCGATCGGCGAGATGCTGGCCGGTTTTGCCGCGGCGGGCTGAAGGGGCTATGCTCGGTGTGGTTTCGGCGCGCTGCCGAAGGGACTCCCTCGCCCGATGAATGGCTTCACCTCTGGTCTGCTGACCTTCATATGCCTGTTCGGCGCCACGCTGTTCGGCCTCAACGCGCGGCGGCGGTTGCCGATGCTGGCCAGGCACGGCGCGGGCAACGCCGCGGTGCAGCGCGCGGTGTGGATCATCGCGATCATGGCCGGCATCCTGCTCGCCGCGATGACCGTCTACCTCAAGACGCATTTCGACACCGCCAACCGTGACGTTCGCGCCTTTTCGTTCCAGATCGTTGATCTCGACAACGCCCTGCGGCGCATCGGGCCGTCGGGCGAACCGGCCCGCGCATTGCTGTTTCGCTATGCCGCGCGGACGATGAAGGATGTCTGGCCCGATTCCAACGTGCATCTCGGGCCGGATGACAGCCATGCCACCCGGCTCTATGCCGAGTTGGAAACCGCGATCACCGGCCTTCCGGTCAGCGCCGAGCCGGTGCGGGGGCAACTCGGGCATATCCGCCAACTCCTCGTCGATGTCGGCCGCGCGCGCTGGACGCTCGATGAACGGGCCGGACGCTCGCTGTCGCCCTGGATGGTCTCGCTGCTGGTGCTCTGGCTGATGGTGACCTTCGCGAGCCTGGGCATGTCGAGCGGTCGCTCGCGCCTCGCCATCGCCGGCCTTGGCATCTGCGCTGCCGCCCTGGGGAGCGCGGTGTTCCTTGCCGTCGAGTATGCAGACCCCTTCGAGGGGGTTATCATCGTGAGCAGCGAGCCAATGCGCAACGCGCTGTTCTCCCTCAGCGACTGACCCTTATTCACGGAGCTTCCCGCATGTCCCTCGATTTCACCGGCCGCCGCGTCGTCGTCTGTGGCGGCAGCCGCGGCATCGGCCGCTCCACCGCCCTGGGTTTCGCGGCCGCCGGCGCTGACGTCTCGATCTGCGCCCGTGGCGCCGAGACGCTGGAGGCCACCCGCCAGGAGGTCGCCGCGCACGGCCACATCGCCCATGCCGCGACGTGCGATCTCGCGGACGCCGACAGCATCCGCGCCTATATCGCCGGGGCTGCCGCAGCACTCGGCGGCATCGATATCCTCGTCAACAACGCCTCGGGCTTCGGCATGACGGATGATGCCGCAGGCTGGGCCGCCGGCTTTAATGTCGATGTGATGGCCGTGGTCCATGCGAGCCAGGCTGCCCTGCCGCATATCGAGCAGGCCAAGGACGGCTGCATCGTCTCGGTCTCGTCGATCTCGGCCTACCGTTCCTCGCTGCGCGGCGCGCCCTATGCGGCGGTGAAGGCCGCGGTGGTGCAGTACACCACCTCGCAGGCGATGGCGCTGGCGCCCAAGGGCGTCCGAGTGAACGCAGTGGCGCCGGGTTCCATCGAATTCCCCGGCGGCACCTGGGAGAAGCGCAAGCAGGAGGGCTCGCCGGTCTATAATGCGGTGCTCAACGCCTGCAAGTTCGGCCGCCTCGGCCTGCCCGAGGAAGTGGCGGACGTGATCCTGTTCCTCGCCTCGCCGATGGCGCGCTGGGTCACCGGGCAGACCATCACCGTCGATGGCGGCCAGCTGCTCTACAGCTGAGCCGCCGGAGGCTCGGCGGGACCGCGCTCGCATGGTCGCCGGCCAGCGTTGCGGGCGCGCGTCATCGGGCGGCTCATGAGTTTCGACTTATCAGGGCCGGTGGCGGCCGGAATTGTCGCGGTGGGTTTCGCGCCGTTCGCCGGCAGCTTCCTTGGCGTGGTCGTCAAGCGCCTGCCGGAGGGGCGCCCGATTGTGCTATCCCGCTCCGCCTGCGCCGCCTGTGGCACGAAGCTCGGTCCGCGGGACCTGGTGCCGCTGCTGTCCTTCGCCGCGAGCCGCGGACGCTGCCGGCATTGCGGGGCGGCGATCCCCGGCTTCCACCCGGCGATCGAACTCGCGGCGACCCTGATCGCACTTATCGCGGCCTTCGCGCTGGACTCGCCGGAGGGCATCGCCGCCGCCTGCGGGCTCGGCTGGGCGCTGCTCTGCGCGGCCTGGATCGACTGGGAACACTTCATCCTGCCAGATGCCATCGTGCTGCCCCTGCTGCTGGCCGGGCTCGCGGTCAACTGGCTGCGGATCGACGATCTGCCCGCCGACGCAGCGCTGGGTGCCGCGGTCGGCTACAGCGCCTTCGCCGGCCTCGCCTGGTCCTATCGACGACTCCGCGGGCATGACGGGTTGGGCATGGGCGATGCCAAGCTGCTCGCCGCCGGGGGCGCCTGGCTCGGCTGGGAGGCGCTGCCCGCGGTGGTGCTAATCGCCGCCGGCATTGGCCTCGGAGCCGCCGGGATCGGGTGGTTCGCCGGGCGGCGGGTCACAAGGATGACCCGCCTGCCCTTCGGCCCCAGCCTCGCGTTGGCGATCTGGGCGGTGTTTCTGCTGCAGGGCTAGCGCGGCGCCATCCGAAGCGCACCATCGAGGCGGATGGTTTCGCCGTTCAGCATGCGGTTGGAGACGATATGCATGGCGAGGCCGGCATATTCCTCGGGGTTACCCAGGCGCTGCGGGAAGGGCACGGAGTCGCCGAGGCTTTTCTGCGCCTCCTCTGGCAAGGCCCGCAGCATTGGGGTGCTGAACAGGCCGGGCGCGATCGTCATGACCCGCACGCCGAAGCGCGCCAGCTCACGCGCCGCCGGCAAAGTGAGGCCGACCACGCCGGCCTTGGAGGATGCATAGGCGGCCTGGCCGATCTGCCCGTCATAGGCCGCGACCGAGGCGGTGTTGATGATCACCCCGCGCTCGCCATCCTCCAGCGGATCGAGCGCCGTCATCGCATGGGCGGCGAGGCGCAGCATGTTGAAGGTGCCGATGAGGTTGACGCGGATCACCTTCTCATAGGCGGCGAGCCCCAGCGGGCCATCGCGCCCGACGATGCGGCCGGGGGTGCCGATGCCGGCGCAGTTGACCAGCACGCGGGCGGGGCCATGGGCGGCGGCGGCCTCGGCGATGGCGCGCTCGGCCGAATCCGGGTCGGCGACGTCACAGACGATGCCGAGCGCTCCGGTGCTGGCGGAGGAAGCGGCCACCGCGGCCGGGTTGATATCGAGCAGCGCCACCTTGGCGCCGGCCGCCTGCAAGGCCGCCGCCGTCGCCGCACCTAGCCCCGAGGCGCCGCCCGTTACCAGGGCGGCTTGTCCGTTCACGTTCATCGTCTCACGCTCCGCTAGAATGGAATGCCGCCGATAGAAGCGATGATGCGCCGCCGCGCAAGCCCGTCGCGCCGGAATAGCCTGGGATCGCCCGCCGTCAATCCAGTATCCCGTTGCACCACCATGGAGCACCACCCGATGCAGCGCCTCATCTTGCTTTGCCTGGCCGCCGCCTGCACCCTCGCCGTCGCCGCATGCGAGCCGCCGAAGACCGCGGACCAAAGCAAACCAAAGGGACATTACGACTGATGCCAATCCCGCCCACACTCGACTTCGCCTTCGAAGCCCGCGTCAGCGTCTCCCCCGCGCTGGAGGCTGGCATTGTGCACGGCAACGGGCGCCGGGTGATCCCCATCACCGGCGGCATCGTCGAAGGGCCGCGCCTCACCGGACGTGTGGTGCCCGGCGGGGCGGACTGGCAAATCGTCTACGCCGATGGCGCCATCGACCTCACGGCGCGCTACACCATCGAGGCCAGTGACGGCACGCTGGTCGGCGTGGTGAACCGTGGGCTGCGCACCGCGGCGCCCGAAGTGCTGGCGCGGCTGGCTCGGCGGGAGGTGGTGGACCCGGCGCTGGTGTATTTCCGCACCACGCCGGTGTTCGAGGCGCCGGAAGGGCCGCATTTCTGGCTCACGCGGCATATCTTCGTGGGCACGGCGCAGCGGCATCCGGAGGGGGTGCAGTTGCGGTTTTTTTCGGTGCTCTAGGCCGGCAGCTTCCAATCCACGATCGAGGCGTCCCATCGCGCGATCAGCCCGTTGCGCATCGTCCAGAACTCGACGCCTTTGGCCTGCCGCAGATCGCCGGTTTTGGGATTGCGCCAGTGGTTGACCCAGATGACGCCGAAGATATTGCCGCTCAACGACCGCAGCCGCTTGCGGCACAGAAAGTCTGCGCTGGGGCGGGCGAAGGCAGCGAAGCGCGGGGCCATGAACTCCCGCAGCGCCGCGCGGCCAACGATATCATGACGGTCGTTGAATGAGGTGAGGGAATCCTCGGTGAAGCCCTGGATGAAGGCATCGACGTCACAGGAGGTCGAGACCTCGGCGAAGAGCTGCACGATATCCTTTGCCTGCTGCACCGAATATTCGCCGGCGCCAAGGACCAGCATCGCATCCGGCGTATCCCCGGTCCAGGGAGACACATCGATCTCAGCGAAGCGGCGTTGGGCGGCATCATTTGGCATCGGTCTCTCCATGCTGGCGCCGCGCATTTTGCGGCCGCGCGCGATGGCGATCGTATCGCCCGACGAATCGGCCGGCAAGCAACACAAGTCCGCCGGTTCTGACGCGATCCCGCGAGAGCGATGAGTCTCGCCGCACTGCGCCACCGAGACGCAAGGAAGACAGGATTGTCTTTGTCCGGACCACGCCGGTGTTCGCGGCCCGCGAAGGCCCGCATTTTTGGCTTACGCGGCACATCTGCATCGGCACCGCGCAGCTGCATTCGGAGGGGGGGGGCAGTTGCGGTTCTACGTGGGGTGTTAAGCGCTGAGGCGGAGCTGTCCCACCGAAATTAGGCTGGATGACACGCAGACCGGTTCGATCATTGAATCGCGCCCGACACCGTCCTTTTGACAACCTGGGGGCTGCCCAACGAATTGTCTCGTACCATGATAGTATAAGCAAAATATCCTCTATGGAGCGGAATTCCCGAGACCACTCCTGTCGATGTATTCAGAGTTGTCCCTTGCGGCAATCTGCCACCCGATATGCCGAAGACATAAAATGGAACGCCCCCTGTCACGACAGTGGATTGCAAATAAGGTTGACCAACGCGATGCACTGCTGAGGACTTAACTGTCACCGAAAATGGATTTACAGGTTTACAAGTAATGACAGCCATTGAGCTGCCTGCGTCTTCGATTTTATCAAATCTTATCGCAATTCTCCCAGCGACATCTATAGCCGTTAGCGCGAAATTAAAGGACACGACACCCTGAGCGACGGTATAATTTTTATCTATATTTAAGACGTAGACTAAATTTGAATTCGAATTCGTTATGCAATTTATGGTTACTTCGTCGCCTATGTCAAATTTGGATGCAATAATCTGCTGATTGATCATTGCGATATCATCAGTGAGCGCCACCCGATTGAGAAATGAGCAGCCTTGTGAAGCCTCCGCCGGCATGATTCCCGCCAAGAAGAAGCCCAATAGTGAGATAAAAAGTGCGGGCGTCCAGCGCTTCACAGCCTCTTGCCGCGTCGCCGATTTCGCATTTCGCGCAAAATCTTTGCTCGATGCGAAGCCAACTGATTGATTTATCATGCAATTCCCCTGCATTTGCGGAATCGTGATGTTCGGCATCGGCTGGATTTCCAACACCATAACGCAGACGACCTGGCAGGACCAGGAAAATCGATTAGCCAAAGATTGAAAAGCCTTCGCGGGAACCATAAGAGCGAATCGACTTTCAGAGACCATTGACGGATGGTATCGGCGCCGCTTACGGCGAAATCCCTCGCATGCCCCCAGTCTCTTGTTCATCGCCTCCGAGACGCTCCGGAGGAAACCATAGTTATCCTGCAGGCCAAGTGCATCTATACCGGCATTTCCCGCGCTTATTGGGCTATTGTCTTAAATACGAGGTCACCGCCAGGCTCCTCTCCGTCGACGGGCTGGCGAGGAATACCTGGCTCGATGCGCTGGATGCCCGCGAATTGGCGGCATCTATCTGTTCGAGACCATGGCGCAGGCCTATCTCGATGCCCCATGGTTGCGCGGATGAAATCCAACCCGATGATCCAGGACCTGGAGACGTGAAGGTCACTGTGTGCGAGCGGATGAGCGCCATCACCAACGCGCTATGCGGCATCTCGGCCGGCACGGGCCTTCCTTCGGCGTCGCGATGACAAGCAGGCGCGGTCAGTCGCCTTCGTCTACCGACGCGGCACGGGGGGGGGAGGTCCGGGAGGAGAGGGAGCGATGCGGTGAACTTAGGATTTTATATGTTTTTCGGACTTTATTGCTTGATATCGTGCCGTGAATGGGGTATATAAAGAACATTCAACCATTCTGAAAGGTCCCATGTCCTCCACCCCGCCTCCCGTCCCGAACCCGTTGTTGCGCGTCCTGCGGCACCTGCTGATGGTGCTGGGTGGGATGCTCGGCGCGCGCGCGGCGTTTCTGCGGGCGCGGTGGGATAGGCTGCCGGTGGGGGATCGGCGGCGGGCGCGGGTGGCGGCGGAGATTGCGCGGCTTGTGCGGTTGCAGTTGTTGGTGGCGGATGGGGCGTTGCTGGATGATCCGGCTTTTCGCGGCAGGGCCGCCGAGGTTGCGCGGATGCGCAATGACGCGGGCCGGCGGGCGATGGTGCGGCGGCTGGTGCATCCGACCCGCTATGGGCTGTTGCGCAGCGCGCGGCCGGCGCCACCGCGCGCGCGGCGCGTGCCGGGTGGCCGATGTACCAGCATCATGGGTGTCGCCTGATGCGCTGCCGGGAGACCTCCCGCGCGGCGGCGTTGGTGCGCGCCCGCATGCTGGCGCAACGGCGGCCAAGCCCCTAATCTCGCCACACACGCCGAGGAGGAAACCATGGTCATCTTGCAGGTCAACTACACCTATTCCGGTATTTCCCGAGCCGATTGGGAGAAGCGCTACACCGACGAGGTCGCCACCAAGTTCCTCTCGGTCGATGGGTTGGCCTGGAAAGTGTGGCTCGATGCGCCGGATGAGCCGCGCGTCGGCGGCATTTATTTGTTCGAGAGCATGGCGCAGGCGCAGGCCTATCTCGATGGCCCCATCGTCGCGCGGCTGAAATCCAATCCGGCGATCGAGAATTTGGAGACGCGGCTGTTCAATGTGAGGGAGCGGATGAGCGCCATCACCAATGCGCCGGTGCCGGGGCTCACGCTCGCCGCGGCGGCGGAGTAGGGCGATGGCGACCGGTCTGCGCAAGGGGCTTGCCACGTACGGGGATGCGGGATTCTCGCTGTTTCTCCGCCGCGCCTTCATCAAGGCCATGGGCTACGGCGACGAAGCGCTGGACCGGCCGATTATCGGCATTACCGACACCTATTCCGACTTCAACCCCTGCCACGGCAACGTCCCCGACCTGATCAACGCGATCAAGCGCGGCGTGATGCTGGCGGGGGGGATGCCGATGGTGTTCCCCACCATCTCCATCCATGAGAGTTTTTCGCACCCGACCTCGATGTTCCTGCGCAATTTGATGGCGCTCGATACCGAGGAGATGGTGCGCGCCCAGCCGATGGACGCCGTGGTGCTGGTGGGGGGCTGCGACAAGACGCTGCCGGCGCAGTTGATGGGGGCCGCATCAGCCGACATTCCGGCCATCGTGGTGCCGACCGGGCCGATGCTGGTGGGGCATTACAAGGGCGAGGTTCTCGGCGCCTGCACGGATTGCCGCCGCATGTGGGCGAAGTATCGCGCCGGGGAAATCGACGAGGACGACATCGACGCGCTGACCGACCGGCTGGCGCCGACCAAGGGTACCTGCATGGTGATGGGCACGGCCTCGACCGTGTCCACCATGGTCGAGGCGCTCGGCATGTGCCTGCCTGGCGGCGGTTCGGTGCCGGCGACCCATGCCGACCGCATCCGCGTCGCCGAGGCCTCGGGCGCGGCGGCGGTGAAGCTGGCCAAGGAGGGCACCCGGCCGCGCGACATTATGACGGAGGCCGCGTTCCGCAACGCCTTCACCGTGTTGCAGGCGATCGGCGGCTCCACCAATGCGGTGATCCATTTCACCGCGGTGGCCGGACGGCTTGGCATCGCGATCGACCTTGAGGGGTTCGACCGGCTGGGGCTGGAGGTGCCGGTGCTGGTCGATTTGAAGCCCTCGGGCGATCACTACATGGAGCATTTCCACTGGGCCGGCGGGGTGCCGCGGCTGCTGAAGGAGTTGGCGCCGCTGCTGGACACCACCTGCACGACGGTGGATGGCGGCACGATTGCCGATCGCATCGAGGGCGCCGAGATGGTGCCGGGGCAGACCGTGATCCGGTCGCGCGAGAACCCGATTGCGACTGGCGGCGGGCTGGCGGTGCTGCGCGGCAATCTCGCGCCGGGGAGCGCGCTGCTGAAGCGCTCGGCGGCGACGGAGCGGCTGATGCAGCACGAGGGCCGCGCGGTGGTGTTCGACGGGCTGGAGGACATGACCAACCGGCTCGATGACCCCGACCTCGACGTGACCGCCGATGACGTGCTGGTGCTGCGCAATGCCGGGCCGAAGGGAGCGCCGGGGATGCCGGAGGCCGGCTATATCCCGATCCCCAAGAAGCTCGCCCGCGCCGGCGTGAAGGACATGGTGCGGATTTCGGACGCCCGCATGTCCGGCACCGCCTTCGGCACCATTGTGCTGCACATCACGCCGGAGGCCGCCGATGGCGGGCCATTGGGGCTGGTGCGCAATGGCGATCGCATACGGCTGGATGCGGAGGGGCGGCGGATCGACCTGCTGGTGGACGAGGCCGAGCTTGCCGCCCGCCGGGCCGCCTGGGTGGCGCCGCCGGCGCATCCTGGCTCGGATCGCGGGTATCTCAGGCTCTACGTGGAGCAGGTCACCCAGGCCGACCGGGGCTGCGACTTCGCCTTCTGCATTCCGCCGGCCGGCTCAGTCGGCTGAACCGGTATGCGCCTCGATGCGATAGCCATCCGGATCGATGATGAAGGCGGCGAAGTAGCTGTCGCCGTAATGCGGGCGCAGCCCGGGCGGGCCGTTATCGGCGCCGCCGGCGGCGAGGGCTGCGGCGTGGAAGGCGGCGACGGCGGCGCGGCTTGGGGCGACCAGGGAGATATGCAGGCCGGATTCCGGGTCGGCCGGCACTGGGCGGGCGGTGGTGTTCAGCCAGAATTCCGGTTCGCTATCGCCGTAACCGGCATAGCCGTCGCCCTCGTAGAGGCAGCGATAGCCGAGCGGTGCAAACACCGCGTCATAGAAGCGCCGCGCGGCGGCGAGGTCGCGGACGCCGATGGAGATGTGATCGAGCATGGGTCCCTCCTTTTCAGATATCCCTCTAGAGGGTTAGGCATGCGCTTGCGTTCTGTCAACTTTCAAGCTGGTTAGAGCGCGCGGGATGGACGGCGGCGCGCCTTCGCTCAACATCGGGCTCGATACCGATGATCTCTGCCTCGCCTATGTGAATTCCCGCTACTGGCGCGGCTCGCCCCGGCCGACTGAGGACTTCAAGGCGATCGGGGACGTGCAGGGTTGGATCGCCACGCATCTGCCGGATAGTGCCCCCGCCCTCGCCCGCACGGTGGTGCATTGGGAGGCGGCGGAGGCGAACCGGACGACGGGTTTCGCCGCGGCGTTGGGGGTGCGGGAGATCCTCTATCGCGCCTTGCGTGCGGCCGCCGAGGGAACGACGCCGGATATCACCGGCCTCAACCTCATGCTGCGCCAGGCGGCGCCGCGGGCGACGCTGGAGATGCGCGATGGGCGGATCGGTTGGGCTGTGCCGCCGCCATCCGCGGATTCAGTTGCGGAGTTGCTGTCACCGGTTCTGTGGTCGGCGGCCGATCTGCTGGCCGGGCCGCGAAGGGCGCGGCTCAGGGTCTGCGCCAATCCGTCTTGCGGCTACGTGTTCATCGACGACAGCAAATCCGCCAATCGGCGCTGGTGCACCATGGCGGCCTGCGGCAATCGCGCAAAGGCGCAGCGGCATTATCAGAAGGCGAAGGCGGCGAGGGCCGCCGGTTGAACGCCCTTATTGGTGGGTATCGGCGGGGTGGCGGAGATACCAGAGCCGCTCATGCGCGGCCACGAGGCTCTCCATGCTGCGGCGCCGGTTGGTGTCGGTCACGGAGGGGCGGCGCTGGAGCATTTGTTCGAGGATGTGCAGCAGCTGCTCGGCCACCTCGTAGTCGCCCTGGTCGCAGGCCTGGTGGAAGGCGATGAGGATCTTGTCGGACAGCCGGCGGCTGTAGCGCGGCGCGCCGGATACTGCGGCCTCGCGCGGTTGGTCGTCGGTGTCGGTCAGATCAGTCATGCCGAATTCCATTCAAGTCCAGTCAGGAGAGCGGCAATTATCATGAACCGTCGAATCTTGCACGCAGGGCTTTCGCCAGGGTCTCCGGCGCAATGCCCTGGCGGAACAGCGAGCGGAAACCGCCGTCGGGGCCGACCAGATAGAGTAACGAGGAATGGTCCATCAGGTATGTGGTGGCCGTCTTGCTATCGGCCTTGGCGTAAAACACGCGATAGGCCCGCGCGACCGCGGCGATCTCGGCGTCGCTGCCGGTGAGGCCGACGAGGCGGGGATCGAACAGCTTCACGTAATCGGCCAGGGCGGCTACCGTATCGCGGGCCGGGTCGACGGTGATGAATACCGGCACGATCTTGTCGGCGTCCTTGCCCAGCAGATCGAGCGCATTGGAGATGTTCTGCAGTTCGGTCGGGCAGACATCCGGACAGAAGGTGTAGCCGAAATAGATCAGCATCCACTTTCCGCGGAACGTACTATCGGACACCCGCCGGCCGGTATGGTCGGTCAACGTGAAAGGTCCACCGACGGAAATACTGCCGGGGATCACCAAGCTGGACGAGGGCCCGCGCAGCATAGCCAGAAGGTCTGGCCGCAGCTGAGCCACGCCCCAAACCGCCAGCAGGAGGCCGATCATCGCAAACGCGGTATAACGGATCAAACGCATGATGGTCGGCAATGTGGCCCCGCCGGCAATGCGCCGCAAGGCGGCGGGGCTTGCTTGCCCTATTCCGCCGGCAGCAGCGGCCCCTCGGGCTGCGCGGTCTCGAAGGTGCCGTTGGCGAAGGCCTCCTCCCAAGTGCCGGTGGTCGAGGCCTTGCTGTATTCGGTGGCACGGTTCTCGAAGAAGTTCGCGTGCTCCACCGCGTTCAGCATCTCATCGAGCCACGGCAGCGGGTTGCGCTCGACATGGAACAACTCATTGAGGCCGAGCTGGGTCAACCGCCGATCGGCGATGTAGCGGATGTACTGCTTGACCTGCCGCGCATCGAGCCCCTCGATCGCGCCCATCTCGAAAGCGAGGTCGATGAAGGCATCCTCATGGTCCACGATGGTGGCGCAGGTGATATAGATCTCGCGCTTGAGATCCTCGGTCCAGATTTCCGGATTCTCCTGCACGAAGGTGCGGAAGAGGCGGATGATGGAGAGGCAGTGCAGCGTCTCGTCGCGGACGGACCAGGTGATGATCTGCCCCATGCCCTTCATTTTCCCGAACCGCGGGAAATTCAGCAGGATGGCGAAGGACGCGAAGAGCTGCAGCCCCTCGGTGAAGGCGCCGAAGGCGGCCAGCGTCTTGGCGATCTCATGCTTGGAATGCACCGAGAAGGACTGCATGTAGTCGAACTTGTCCTTCATCTCCTTGTAGCGGAGGAAGGCCTGGTATTCGAGCTCCGGCATCCCCACGGTGTCGAGCAAATGCGAGTACGCCGCCACATGCACCGTCTCGATGTTCGAGAAAGCCGAGAGCATCATCAGCACTTCGGTCGGTTTGAAGACCTGGCTGTAGTGCTTCATGTAGCAGTTGTTCACCTCGACATCCGCCTGGGTGAAGAAGCGGAAGATCTGGGTGAGCAGGTTGCGCTCGCCGGCGGTGATATTGCGGTGCCAGTCCTTCACGTCATCGGCGAGGGGCACTTCCTCCGGCAGCCAATGCACGCGCTGCTGCATCAGCCACGCCTCATAGGCCCAGGGATAGCGGAACGGCTTATAGACGGGGTTCTCGGTCAGCAGGTCGAAACGCACGGGGTGCTCGTCAGGCGAGGCAATGGGCGGCTGGCTGGCGTTCGCGGACATGCGGGATTCCCGAATCGGAGTGACGGCAAAGGCTAGCATTCCCGCGCCTCCGCGTCAGGCGGGTTGCGCCGGCGGATCGTCTGGGGCAATCCTCCACCCGGATGCGCCTGTAGC
The DNA here is from genome assembly GCA_903865895.1 of uncultured Rhodospirillales bacterium. GTDB lineage: Bacteria > Pseudomonadota > Alphaproteobacteria > Acetobacterales > Acetobacteraceae > CAIYPH01. The sequence goes on from CAIPLM010000193.1 coordinate 13,261, forward strand.
TCAGTTGGTTAGAGCGGGCCGCTCATAACGGCTTGGTCGCGGGTTCAAGTCCTGCCGGGCGCACCACCTCCTCACCCGTTCTCGTTGCCGCGATCCCATGCCTCCATCAGCTTGGGGAGTTGCACCGCCCAATCGATCACGCCCACCGTCTCCGCCCAATGGCCGAATTCACGGGCGAGGCGCTCGGCCTGCGGTTTGGCACGATGGGCGAGGTCGTGCAGCTCAGTACGGTCCGTCTCCATGTCGTAGAGTTCCCAAGGCTCGCCGAATTTGCGCACCAGCTTGAGGTTCCCCGCCCGCACCGCCGCGTTGCCCTCGTGCTCCCAGAAGATCGGCTGGCCACGCGCCCAGTCCTGCCCGCGCAGGAGCGGCATCAGTGTCTCGCCGTCAAGCTGCTGCAGGGCGTGGCCACCGAGTTCGCTGGCATAGGGGGCGCCGGCGGCATCGAGGATGGTCGGCAGGATATCGACGACATGGCAGGCGGCATGGGCGATCACGGGCTGCTGGATGCGGGCCGGCCAATGGGCGATCATCGGGGTTGAGATGCCGCCCTCATGCACCCAGTGCTTGTAGAGGCGGAAGGGCGCGTTGGAGACATTGGCCCAGGGCAGGTCATAGCTCATGAACGTGAGCGGCCCGCCGGGGCGCAGGCTCGGCCGGTTGCCCATCTGGATGCGCCGCCCGTCATTATGGCGATCGGGGTAGAACTTCGCCCAGCCATCCTCCTCCATCAACTCCGCGCAGCCGCCATTGTCGGACAGGAAGAGGATCAGCGTGTCGTCGTACTTGCCGAGCCGGCGCAAAGCCGCCAGCAGCCGGCCGATCGACTGGTCCATCCGATCGACCATGGCGGCATAGACCGCCATCCGGTTGGCCTCCCAGTCCTGCTGCCGGATATCCGCCCAGGGCGGCGCCGCACTGTCCCGCGCCGAGATCGCCCATTTGTGCTGGAGCACGCCGCGCGCCAGCATCTCCTCGTGCCGCGCGGTGCGGATGGCGTCCCAGCCTTTGGCGTACGTGCCGTCGTAGCGGGCGATGTCCTCCTCATGGGCGTGCAGCGGCCAGTGCGGCGCGGCATGGGCGAGGTAGAGAAAGAACGGCGCATCATCGGCGCCGCCCTGCTCGATCATGCCGATCGCCTTGTCCGTGATGGCGTCGGTCAGATAATAGTCGCTCGGCGGCACCTCGATCCGGCGGTCATCCTCGATCACGCAATGCGGCGAGAAGAAATGCGTCGCCCCATCAAGAATGCCGTAGAACCGGTCGAACCCACGCTGCCGCGGAGTGGGGTGCTCGAGATCGCCGAAGCGCCAGCTATCGACATGGCGGGCGAAAAAATCGCCGCCGACATGCCATTTGCCGGACATATACGTGCGGTAGCCGGAGAGGCGCAGCAACTCGGCGATGGTCGCGCTGTCATTGCGCAGAAAGCCCTGATAGGCCGGTGTGCCGAGATTGGCGCCCATATGGCCGATGCCGGCCTTGTGCGGGTAGAGCCCGGTCAACATCGCCGCCCGGGTCGGGCAGCATCTGGCGCAGTTGTACATCGAGGACAGCAGGGCGCCGTTGCGCGCCATCGCATCAATATGCGGGGTGCGGATTTCCGAGCCCATGATGCCGAGATCGGCAAATCCCATGTCATCGACCAGGATCAGGATGATGTTCGGGCGGGCCTGCGGCATCATGCGCCTCCATGGGGTCCGGCGTCGCCAACGCGTGCGAAACCCGGCCCCTGCTCTTGCGATATCAGGTCGGCGTCGTCAAATCTGGACATCACCCCCGTCCCGGTGCATCCCAGCATCACCAACCAAGGAGGAACATCATGCCCGCCTATCGCTCCCGCACGACGACCCATGGCCGCAACATGGCCGGCGCCCGCGGGCTGTGGCGCGCCACCGGCATGAAAGACGGCGATTTCGGCAAGCCGATCATCGCGATTGCCAACTCCTTCACCCAGTTCGTCCCCGGCCACGTCCACCTCAAGGACCTCGGCCAGCTCGTCGCCCGCGAGATCGAGAGCGTTGGCGGGATTGCCAAGGAATTCAACACCATCGCGGTCGATGACGGCATCGCCATGGGCCATGACGGCATGCTCTACAGCCTGCCCTCGCGCGAGCTGATCGCGGACGCCGTGGAATACATGGTCAACGCCCATTGCGCCGACGCGCTGGTGTGCATCTCCAACTGCGACAAAATCACGCCCGGCATGCTGATGGCCGCCATGCGCCTCAACATCCCCACCGTCTTCGTCTCGGGCGGCCCGATGGAGGCCGGTAAGATCGTGCATCGCGGCAAGAAAATGGCCGTCGACCTGATCGACGCCATGATCGCCGCGGGCGATACCGAGGGCTACACCGATGACGAAGTGAAGGTCATCGAGCGCTCGGCCTGCCCCACCTGCGGCTCCTGCTCCGGCATGTTCACCGCCAATTCGATGAACTGCCTCACCGAGGCCCTCGGCCTGGCCCTGCCCGGCAACGGCACCATCGTCGCCACCCATGCCGACCGCGAGGGCCTGTTCCTCGAGGCCGGCCGCACCATCGTCGACATCACCAAGCGCTACTACGAGCAGAATGATTTGAGCCTGCTGCCCCGCAACATCGCGACCTTCAAGGCCTTCGAAAACGCGATGACGCTCGATATCGCGATGGGCGGCTCCACCAACACGGTGCTTCACCTGTTGGCCGCCGCCCAGGAGGGTGAGGTGCCCTTCGGGATGGACGATATCGACCGCCTCTCCCGCCGCGTGCCCTGCGTCTGCAAGGTCGCCCCCTCCGTCGCCAACGTCCATGTCGAGGACGTCCACCGCGCAGGCGGCATTCTCGGCATCCTCGCCGAGCTCGATCGCGGCGGCCTGATCCATCGCGATGTCGGCTCCGTGCACGCCCCCTCGCTCGGCGCCGCGATGGACCGCTGGGACATCGCGGGCAGCCCGACCGATGGGGTGAAGCACTTCTTCATGGCCGCCCCCGGCGGCATCCCCACCCAGGTCGCCTTCAGCCAGAACGCCCGCTACGACGATCTGGACACCGATCGCAGCACCGGCGTCATCCGTGACGTCGCGCACGCCTTCTCCAAGGATGGCGGCCTCGCCGTGCTCAAGGGCAACATCGCGCTCGATGGCTGCATCGTGAAGACCGCCGGCGTCGACGCCTCGATCCTGACATTCTCCGGCGCGGTGAAGCGCTTCGAGAGCCAGGACCAGGCGGTGGAAGCCATCCTCGGCGGCAAGGTGGTGGCCGGCGATATCGTGCTGATCGTCTATGAAGGCCCCAAGGGCGGCCCGGGCATGCAGGAAATGCTGTATCCCACCAGCTATCTCAAGTCGAAAGGCCTCGGCAAATACTGCGCGCTCGTCACTGATGGCCGCTTCTCCGGCGGCACCGCCGGCCTCTCCATCGGCCACTGCTCGCCGGAAGCCGCCGAGGGCGGCACCATCGGCCTGGTGCGCGATGGCGACATGATCGACATCGACATCCCCAACCGCAGCATCAACGTGCGGGTGAGCGACGCCGAACTCGATGCCCGCCGCGCCGAAATGGAGGCGAGCCCCGCGCCCTGGCAGCCCGCCACGCGCAACCGCAAGGTCTCGGCGGCACTGCAGGCCTATGCGGCGCTCACCACGTCGGCCGCGCGTGGCGCGGTGCGGGATGTGACGCAGGTGCAGAAGAAGCGGTAGGGCAGCGGTTCTTTTTTGAAAAAAAGAACGAAAAAACTTTTATCCGTTTGGGTCAGAGTTTCCCCAGTGGGCTCGCAGCCAAGCGGATAAAAGGTTTTTGCTTCTTTTTTCAAAAAGAAGCGCTTTCTTACTTCCCTTCCCGCAGCAGGTAATCCGCCATCCTGGACAGGATGCACTCGAACATCTCCGTCCCCGTCGCCGTCCGGCACCCCGCCGCCCGCGCCGCCGCGAGCCAGGCCGGCACCTCCGGCGCGGTGATCACGCAGGCCGCGAACATCGCCGGCGTCAGCCGCTTCACGTCGAGCGGCAGGGCATCCCCCGGCCGCATGCCCGCCGGTGTAGCGTTGACGATCACGTCATACCCCGATGGGTCGGCCGAACCCACGGCCACGCGCCCGGGATGCACCGGCGCGAGCCGCCCGATCAGCGCGTCCCGCCGTGCGGCGTCGCTGTCATGGATCGCGAGCAAGCCCGCCCCCTCATCGAGCAGTGCGAGCGCAATCGCCGAGCCCGCGCCCCCCGCCCCGACCATCAGACACCGCTTCCCCGCAATCGCCCCACCACCGGCCAGAATCGCCGAGGCAAGCCCCAGCCCGTCGATCATATCGCCGTGCCAAGTACCATCGTCATTGCGCCGCATCACGTTGACCACGCCCAAAATCCGCGAGCGCTCGGAGGTGCTGGCACAGGCCCCATAGGCCGCAAATTTATGCGGGATGGTGGCGATCAGCCCATCGACATTGCGCGCCTGCGTCATCGCCGCAACCACGCCGGCGAAGTCGGCGGGCGCCACGTGCAACGGCAGCATCACCGCGTTCAGCCCGCGGGCGCGGAACTCCTCCGTCATCCCCCCCGGCGCTTTCACCTGGGCGATGGGGTCGCCCAGGATGAAATGCAGCCGGGTCGAACCGTCCAGCGTCACGAAGCCAGGTGATCGCGATAGGTCTCACGCAGCGCGATCTTCAGCAGCTTGCCGGTGGCGGTGTGCGGCAGCGACTCCACGAACACCACGTCATCCGGCATCCACCACTTCGCGATCTTGTCGCTGAGGAAAGTGAGGATGTCCTCCTTGCTCGGCTCCCGCCCGGGCTTGCGATGGATCAGCAGCAACGGCCGCTCCTGCCAGCGCGGATGATACACGCCGATCACCGCAGCCTCCTGCACATCGGGGTGACCGACCGCGATGTTCTCCACGTCGATCGAGCTGATCCACTCGCCGCCGGACTTGATGACGTCCTTCGAGCGGTCGGTCAGCTGCACGTAGCCGTCCGGGTCGATCTTGGCGACGTCGCCGGTGGTGAACCAGCCATCCGCATCCGTCGCCGGACCATCGGCCTTGAAGTATTGCGAGACGATCCAGTTGCCGCGGATCTGCAAATCGCCGACCGCCACGCCGTCATGCGGCTGCACCGTGCCATCCGGCCCGAGGATGCGCAGTTCCGCACCGTAGATCGGCCGGCCCTGCTTGGTTTGCAGCGCGTAGATCTCCTCCTGCGGCAGGCCGCGATGCTTGGGCAGCGGGTTGCAGATGGCGCCGAGCGGGCTCGTCTCCGTCATGCCCCAGGCATGGATGAGGAAGGTGCCGAGCAGCTTGTCGAATTTCTCGATGATCGCCTTCGGCGCCGCCGAGCCGCCCACCGCCACCCGCTCCAGCTTCAGCGTCTTGAGGTCAAGCTGCGGGTTGCGCTCGATATAGTCGAAGAAGCCGAGCCACACCGTGGGCACGCCCATGGAGAAGTTGCAGGCCTCGTCCTTCATCAGGTTGAACACGCTCTCGCCATCCAGCAGCGAGCCAGGCAGCACCAGCTTGGCGCCGCACTGGGCGGCGGCGAACGGCACGCCCCAGGCATTGGCGTGGAACAGCGGCACGATGAGCAGAATGGAGTCACGTGAGGAAATCGCGAGCCCATCGAGCGTGCAGGTCGCCATGGAGTGCAGCACCTGCGAGCGGTGCGAATACAGCACGCCCTTCGGGTTGCCCGTGGTGCCCGAGGTGTAGCACAGCGAGCAGGCCGCACTCTCCGGCAGGTCCGGCCAGGCGAACACGTCACTCTCGGCGGCAAGCAAGGTCTCGTAGCACAGCAGGTTGGACAATTCGGCCTTGGGCATCTCATCGGCAGTGCACAGCGCGACATAGCCGCGCACATGCGGCAAATGCGCCGCCAGCTTCTCCAGGATCGGCGCGAAGGCGACGTCGAAGAACACGTAGCCGTTCTCGGCATGGTCGATGATGTACTGGATCTGCTCGGGGAACAGCCGCGGGTTCACCGTGTGCAACACCAGGCCGGAGCAGGCGACGCCGAAATAGAGTTCGAGATGGCGGTACGAGTTCCACGCCAGCGTCGCCACCCGGTCACCCTGCTGCACGCCCAGCCGGGCCAGCGCATTGGCAAGCCGGCGCGAACGCGCGGCGATGGTGCGCCAGTTGCTGCGATGCACACTGCGATCCGGCAGGCGGGAGATGATCTCGGTATCGCCGTGATATTTCTCGGCGTAATCGATCAACCCCGACACCAGCAGCGGGCGCTCCTGCATCAATCCGCGCATCTCGTCATTCCTCCTCGTCTAGCCGGTCTTGGCACCGGCCCGTGTTTCGCGATGCCATACATATAGACCGGATGCGACGATGACGGCGATGCCCAGCCAACTCGTCACATCGGGAAATTCGCCCCATACGAGCATACCGATGATGGAGGTGTAGAGGATGGAGCCGTATTCGAACGGCGCGATCAGCGTCGTCTCGCCGGTGCGGTAGGCGTTGGTCATCAGGATCTGCGCCATCGTCGAGATCAGTCCGACGCCGACCAGCCCCACCCATTGCCAGGCCGTCGGCGTCACCCACACCGGGATGACGAATCCGGTCGCCAGCACCACGCTGCCGATCGAATAATAGAGAATGATCGCCTGGTTGCTCTCGCCAGACGCACCCAACTGGCGGATGCTGATCATCGCCCCCGCCCAGGCCACCACGCCGGCCAGCACCACCAGCACCGGGATCAGCGGCAGGCCGGACGCAGCCGCGTTCCATGGCCGCACCATGATGAGCACCCCCGCCAGCCCCGCGAACACCGCGAGAATCCGCGGCGCCTCCGGCCGCTCGCCGAGCAGCAGCACCGAGAGCAGCGTCAGCACCAGCGGCATGGCAAAACCGAGCGCGGTATTCGCCGCCAACGGCAGATGCGAATAGCCGTAATAGGCCGAAACCATCCCGGCGAACCCGGTCAGCGAGCGCTGCACATGCCCCCAAGGCCGCTTGGTCCGCCAAATCCCAGGCCCCAGCCCCTGCCGCCGCATCATCGTGTAGATGATGATCGCCATCAGCAGGCTGCGCAGCAACGCCACCTCGACCGCGGGAATCCCGGCGCCGACCGCCTTGATCAGCGCCGCCACCACCGCGAAGGCAGCAGACGCCGCCAGCACGCAGAGGATCGCCTTCCGCCGCACGGCCAGGGCGCTCATGCCACGCCTCGCGGAGGGTGAGGCGTGCGGAAGGAAGGCCAGGGGCGCTGCCCCTGGACCCCGCTGGGGGATGATCCCCCAGACCCGCATCCGTTAAGGGGGTTTGGAATGAGGGAGGGGGCCGGCTCCGCTGTTGCAACCACCGAGTAGGCCCCCTCCCTCATTCCAAACCATTCCTTCAATGCATGAGGTCCAGGGGATCATCCCCTGGCGGGGGTCGAGGGGGCGGCGCCCCCTCGCCTTACTTTCCGAAGGTCTCAGTCCCCGCGCAGGGCGAAGGCGCGCGCGGCAGCCGGGCGGGCGCGGCAGGCGGCCATCCAGGCCTTGATCGCCGGTTTGCCCTCAAACACCTGCGGCGTGCCGCGCAGATAGAAGGCCGCGCCGAATGCATTTAGATCGGCCACCGTAAAGCGACCGCCGACCAGCCAGCCGCCGCCCTTCACGAGCGCCGCTTCCAGCACATCGAGCGGCGCCGCCACCCCGGCGATGGCGGCAGCGGCCTTGGCCGGGTCGCGCTCGGGCTCCGGATACATCACGGTATGATAGAGTGCCTGGGCGGCATGCGGCTCAAGCTCGGTCAGCGTCCAGGCGGTCCAGGCCATCGCCTGGCCCTCCTCCCCCAGGGTCTGCGGCGCCAGCGGCCCGCCATGCTTTCGGGCGAGATAGAGGTTGATCGCCAGCGATTCCCACAGGATCAACCCGTCATCGTCGATGAACGGCACATGGCCATTGGGGTTGATCGCCATGTATTCCGGCTTGCGGCTGCCGGTGGCGCCGGGGGCGACCTCGATCAGCTCGAAATCAATGCCGAGTTCATAGGCCATCCATATGTTGCGGATGCCCCGCGAACGCGGGATGCCGTAGAGTTTCAGTGCCATGGGTTTCCTCCGTCGATCGCCGCGACGCTAGCCGCCGCGCCGGATACTGGCAACGCGCGGAGACCCGCTCTTTTTTGGTAACGGGGGATTGCATTCGCCCGGCGCATGGGTAGCCTGTTGTGAGGGAATACCCTGAAACAGGAGGCTGACATGATGAACCGCCGTACGTTTATGGCATCGGCCACGGCAACGACCGTGCTGCCGACGCTTCTGGCCAGCTACGAGGCCGACGCTGCCACGCCGAAGGACACGGTGGTCATCGCGTCCCAGATCGATGACATCATCACCTGCGACCCCGGCGAGGCCTACGAAATCTCGGCGCAGATCTTCCTCTCCAGCGTCTATGACCGCCTGGTCCGCTACGAGGCGGAAGACCTGACGAAGATCGTCGGCGGCGTCGCGCAGAGCTGGACCATCGGCGCCGACAACAAGACCTTCACCTTCAAGCTCCGCCCGAACCAGAAGTTCGAGAGCGGTGCGACCGTGACCGCCGAGGACATGGCCTTCTCGCTGCAGCGCGTCGTGCTGATGGACAAGACCCCGGCCTTCCTCTTCACCCAGCTCGGCTGGAGCAAGGCCAACGTCAAGGACCTCATCAAGGCCGTCGACGCCACCACGCTCCAGTTCAAGATCGTCGAAGACTACTCGCCCGTCATGGTGCTGAACCTGATGGCGACCGTCGCTGCCTCGGTGGTCGAGAAAAAGGTCGTGATGGCCAACGAGAAGAACGGCGATCTCGGCAACGAGTATCTCAAGACGCATTCCTCGACGTCCGGCGCCTACAAGCTGGTTTCCTGGAAGCCCAATGAATCGGTGACGCTCGACGCGCTCCCGACCTACCGTCTCGCTTCCAAGCTCAAGCGCGTCGTCATTCGCCACGTCCCCGAGGCTGCCAGCCAGCGTCTGCAGCTCGAGAAGGGCGACATCGACATGGCCTGGAGCCTGCAGGCCGATCAGGTCAAGGCGCTGGCGACCAGCAAGGATGTCAAGGTCGACGCGTTCCCCTACTCGGGAACCTGGTACTGCAACATGAACCTGGGCGACGAGCGCCTGAAGAACCCGAAGGTTCGCTCCGCGCTGCGCTACCTCGTCGACTATCAGGGCATGGTGAACTCGTTCCTCAAGGGCCAGTTCATCGTCAACCAGACCTTCCTGCCCAAGGGCTTCCCCGGCTGGACCGACTACAACCCCTACAAGCTCGATGTCGCCAAGGGTAAGGCCCTGCTCGCCGAGGCCGGCTACCCCAACGGCATGGAACTCGAGCTGCACGTGTCGAACCAGTCGCCCAACACTGAAATCGCCCAGTCCATGCAGCAGACCATGGGCATGGCCGGCGTGAAGGTGAACATCGTCGCCACTGACCGCAAGCAGCTCATCGCCAAAATCCGCGCCCGGCGCCACCAGTTGCTGTTCATCAGCTGGACCCCGGATTACCTCGACCCGCACACCAACGCCGGCGTTTTCGCCATGAACGACGACGACGCGGACGACAAGCCGAAGCCCCTCGCCTGGCGCAGCCACTACATGGACCCCACCGCCAACAAGATGACGATGGACGCGGTGAAGGAGACCGACCCCAAGAAGCGCGACAAGATGTATGCCGACCTTCAGAAGAAGATCACCGACGAAGGCCCGTACATCCTGATGTTCCAGCCGCTGACCATCGTGGCCTCGCGCAAGAACGTGAACGGCTACAAGCCGGGCATCGTTGAAGACACCTACTTCTTCCGCACGATCACCAAGTCCTGATCGTACGTGAGCGCGGTTACGACAGAGACCGCGGTTGAAGCACCCGAAGGGTGGGGCCGGCGCATCGCCGGCCCCATCCGGAAGGCGATCAGCCTGCTGTCATCGGTAAGCCTGACCTTTCTCGGCCTGACCTGCGTCACCTTCATCATCGGCCGCGGCATCAATATCGATCCCGTGATCGCCATCGTCGGCGAGAAGGCCTCGCGCAGCACCTATGAGCGGGTCTTCAAGGAACTCAATCTCGACCGTCCGGTCTGGGAACAGTACCTGATCTATCTGAACAAGTTATTCCACGGCGAAATGGGCAAGTCTCTGATGACCGCGAAGCCGGTCTTCACGGACCTGCTGCATGTCTTCCCCGCCACGCTGGAACTCGCCCTGGTCGCCCTGATCGTCGGCGTCTGCCTCGGCATTCCCCTCGGCGTTTTCGCCGCCACCAATCGCGGCCGCTGGCCAGACCAGATCGTCCGCTTCGGCGCGCTGCTTGGCTATTCCATGCCCGTCTTCTGGCTCGGCCTCGTCGGGCTGCTGATTTTCTACGCCAAGCTCGGCTGGGTCGAAGGTCCCGGGCGGATCGACGTCGCATTCGACGACATCGTGCCCTCCGTCACCGGCATGATCACCATCGACAGCTTGCTGGCCGGCGAATACGAGACGTTCTGGAACGCTATCGGCCATATCACCCTGCCCGCCTCCATTCTCGGCTACTACTCGCTCGCCTATGTCGCGCGGATGACGCGTAGCTTCATGCTGAGCCAGTTGCGCCAGGAATACGTGCTGGCAACCCTCGCCAAGGGCCTCTCGCCCTTCCGCGTCATCTGGGTCCATGCATTGGGAAATGTCTGGGTGCAGCTCATCACCGTCATCGCGCTCACCTTCGGCGGCCTGCTTGAAGGCGCCGTGCTGACAGAGACGGTGTTCGCCTGGCCCGGCCTCGGCCTCTACTTGAAGAACTCGCTGTTCGCCGCCGATCTCAACGCGGTAGTTGGCGGAACCCTCCTGATCGGCGTGGTCTACATCTTCCTCAATATGATGTCGGACGTGATCTACACCCTGGTCGATCCGCGGGCGCGGTCTCGCAAATGAATAGGCTCCCATGACCACTTCCTCCCTTCAGGTCGGCGCGCCCACCGGGCTGCGAGGCTGGCTGCTCGATCCCGCGCCGGCCAGCCGCCGGCAGGCGCAACTCGGCGGCTGGTACCGCGCCTGGCTCGCCTTCCAACGCAATCCTCTGGCGATGACCGGCTTGATCATCGTCGTCGCCCTCGTGCTCGTGGCGATCTTCGCCCCGTGGATCTGCGATTCCGACCGGGTCTACCACCAGGTGCTGGAAGACCGGTTGCAGGACATGTCCTGGGCCCACCCCTTCGGCACCGATGAAATCGGCCGCGATATCTACGCCCGCGTGGTCTACGGTAGCCGCATTACCCTCACCATCATTTTCCTCGTCTCCGTCATCGTCGTCCCCGTCGGCCTCGGCATCGGCCTGCCGGCCGGCTATTTCGGCGGCTGGATCGACGGTGTGCTGATGCGCATCACCGATATCTTCCTCGCCTTCCCCCGCCTTATCCTCGCGCTCGCCTTCGCCGCCTCGCTCGGCCCGGGCATCGAGAACGCCGTCATCGCCATCTCGCTGACCGCCTGGCCGCCCTACGCCCGCCTCGCCCGCGCCGAGACGCTGACCCGCCGCCACGCCGAATTCATCGAGGCGGCGCAGCTCCAGGGCGCCTCCTCCTTCCGCATCCTGGTGACGCAGATCGTGCCACTCTGCATGCCATCGGTGATCATCCGCCTCACGCTCGACATGGCCGGCATCATCCTCACCGCCGCCGGCCTCGGCTTCCTCGGCCTCGGCGCCCAGCCGCCGGCGGCCGAATGGGGCGCCATGGTCTCCACCGGCCGCACCGTACTGCTCGATCAGTGGTGGGTGGCCACCATCCCAGGTGCGGCGATCTTCATCGTCAGCCTCGGCTTCAACCTCCTCGGCGACGGATTGCGGGACGTCGCGGACTCGCGCGCCGGATGACCGAAGCTCCTCTCCTCGCTGTGCGCAATCTTCGCGTCGTCTACCCCGGCGATGACGGTGATTTCCGCGCCGTGCGCAACGTCTCCTTCAAACTCGGCCGCGAGCGCCTCGGCATCGTCGGCGAATCCGGCTCCGGCAAATCCACCACCGGCCGCGCCATCATGGGCCTCATCGCCAAGCCCGGCCGCGTGGAGGCCGACGAGCTGCGTCTCGGCGAGACCGACCTCACCAGGCTCGATGAAAAAGGCTTCCGCAAACTGCGCGGCAAGCGCATCGCCATGGTGCTGCAGGACCCGAAATACTCACTCGACCCGGTGATGTCGGTCGGCAGGCAGATCGCCGAAACCCACCGCCACCACTTCGGCTCCGACGCCAAGACCGCGCGCGCCGCGTCCCTCGAAATGCTGCGCGCCGTGCATATCCGCAATCCCGAGCTGGTCTACAACCAATATCCCCATCAGGTCTCCGGCGGCATGGGCCAGCGCATCATGATCGCCATGATGCTGATCGCCGGCCCGGAAATCCTCATCGCCGACGAACCCACCTCCGCGCTCGACGTCTCGGTGCAGGCCCAGGTGCTCGCCATCATGGACGAAATGGTGCGCAGCCGCGGCATGGGGCTGATCCTCATCAGCCACAACCTCCACCTCGTCTCCACCTTCTGCGACCGCATCCTCGTGATGTACGCCGGCCAGATCGTCGAGGTCTGCGAAGCCGGCAAGCTGCACGAAGCCAAGCACCCCTACACCCGCGGCCTCCTCGCCGCCCTGCCCCAACTCGGCGACAAGCGCGACCCGCTGCCGCAACTCCAGCGCGACCCCGCCTGGATGGCCGACCTCCCCGCCGCCGTCGGGGCCGACACATGATCCGTATCGAAAACGTCTCCGTCACCTACGGCAGCGGTGTTAAAACCGTGCGCGCCTGCCGCGACGTCTCCTTCGACATCCCCGCCGGCGAGGCGCTCGGCCTGGTCGGCGAATCCGGCTCCGGCAAATCCACCGTCATGCGCGCCGTCGCCGGGCTCATCGCCCACGCCGAAGGCCGCATCTTCATCGATGGGCAGGAAATGCCGGCCAAGCGCCCGCGCGCCACCCGCCGCGTCGCCCAGATGGTCTTCCAGGACCCCTACGGCTCGCTGCACCCCAACCAGACCGTGGATCAAACCCTGGCCGCCCCCATCGCCATCCACGGCCTCGACAACGGCGAAACGCGCATCATGACCGCGCTCACCGAAGTCGGCCTCGGGCGCGAGCACCGCTACCGCTACCCCCACCAGCTCTCGGGCGGCCAGCGCCAGCGCGTCGCCATCGCGCGCGCCCTCATCCTCGAACCTCGCGTTCTCCTGCTCGACGAACCCACCTCCGCGCTCGACGTCTCCGTGCAGGCCGAAATCCTCAACCTGCTCACCCGCCTGCGCCGCGATCGCGGGCTCACCATGCTCATGGTCAGCCATGACCTCGCCGTCATCGCCCATATCTGCGACCGCATCGGCGTGATGAGCCGCGGCCAATTGGTAGAAATGACCAACGCCGCCGCCATGGCCGCCGGAACCGTCACCCACCCCTACTCCCAACAACTCCTCCGCGCCAACCGCGGCTTCGACCCCAGCAGCGTCGACATCGACGCCTGACCGGCACGCCTTCGGGCGGGCGCAGGGGGCGCGGTGGGAAGGAAGGCAAGGGGCTCTGCCCCTTGACCCCGCTGGGGGATGATCCCCCAGACCCCATCCGTTTAGAGCGTTATCGGTTGAAGTTGACTCGTATGTGACTTGCGTGACGACGGGGCGGTCTGATTCAAGCTGAGGGCTGGACGAGGAGGCCAGCCCTTATGCCGGCTCCGTATTCTGAGGACCTTCGGCTTCGCGTGATGGAC
>CAIPLM010000194.1 GCA_903865895.1 uncultured Rhodospirillales bacterium
CAGATCGCCTGCCGCACCGGCGAAACGCCGGGCTTCCTGCATCTCTATATCGGCGAGGAAGCGGTGGCGACCGGCGTCTGCGCCCATCTCACGCCCTCCGACTGGATCACCTCCACCCATCGCGGCCACGGCCATGCCCTCGCCAAGGGAATGGACCCCAAGGCGTTGATGGCCGAGCTCTACGGCAAGGGCGGCGGCATCGTCGGCGGGCGGGGCGGCACGATGCATCTCTATGACCGCTCGGTCGGCCTGTTCGGCACCAACGGCGTGGTCGCCTCTGGGGCGCCGCATGCGCTGGGGGTGGCGATCGGCGCCAAGCACCGCGGCACCGGGGATGTCGGCGTCGCCTTCTTCGGCGATGGCGCGACGAGCCATGGCGGTTTCCATGAGGCGCTGAACATCGCGGGGTTCCTGAAGGCGCCCGTGGTGTTCGTCTGCGAAAACAACCTCTACGCGACGGCGACGCCGCTCAACACCGTCACCAACAACCCCGAAATCGCGTCCCGCGCTGCCGCCTATGGCATCGCAGGGGTGGCGGTGGACGGCAATGACGTGGTGGCGATGTGGACCGCGGTGAAGGAGGCCGTGGAGCGCGGCCGCCGCGGCGAAGGGCCGACGCTGATCGAGGCCAAGACCTACCGCACCGTCGGCCATCACGAGGGCGATCCGGTCACCGGCACCTATCGCAGCCAGGAGGAGGTCGACTCCTGGATCGCCCGCTGCCCCGTCACCACCTTCCGCGCCCGGCTCAAAGACGAATTCGGCATCGCCACCGAATCAGTACTCGGCGCGATCGAGAAGCGCGTGGATGACGTGGTGCAGGAGAGCGTGGACTTCGCCCGCGCTTCGGCCGAGCCCGATGGCACCACGGTGTTCCAACACACCTATGCCGACCCGATGAACCCCGCCATCGCCACCCAGAGGCGCCCGGCCCGCGCCACCAAGGAGACCTCCTGGCTCGATGCCGTGCGCGACGGCATCGCGGAGGAAATGCGCAAGGAACGCAACATTCTCTATTTCGGCGAAGGCACCGGCGAGCGTGGCGGCACGTTTGCCCACACCAAGGGGCTGTATCAGGAATTCGGCGCCGGCCGGGTGATCGACATGCCGATCTCCGAGCAGGGGTTCACGGGTGCGGCCGTGGGCGCGTCCGCCACCGGCGTGCGGGTGATCGCCGATTTGATGTTCGCGGATTTCCTGTTCGAGGCTGGCGGGCAGATCGCGCTGCAGGCGGCCAAGCTGCGCTATATGTCGAACGGGCAGATGAACGCGCCGATGATCCTGCGGGTCGGTTGCGGCACGGTGCGCTCCACCGGCCCGCACCATTCCGGCACCTATCACCCGATCTGGGCGCATATCCCCGGCCTCATCGTCTGCATGCCCTCCAACCCCGCCGACGCCAAGGGGCTGATGAAAACGGCGCTCAACGCCGGGGATCCGGTGCTGATGCTGGAGACCAAGGCGCTGTTCGCCTCCAAGGGCCCGGTGCCGGAGGGGGATGACCATTTCGTGCCCTTCGGCCTCGCCCGCATCGCGCGGCCGGGCAAGCACATCACCATCGCAGCCTCGGGCCAGATGGTGCATCGCGCGCTGGAAGCCGCCGTGGCGCTGGCGGCAGAGGGTATCGAGGCGGAGGTGATCGACCTGCGCACCATTCAGCCGCTCGACGTCGATACCGTGGCGGAGAGCGTGAGCAAGACGCATCATTTGCTGGTCGTCGATGAAGGCTGGCCGATGATGGGCGTCGGCGCCGAACTCGGCCAGGCGATGAATGAGCTGGCGTTCGATCAGCTCGACGCCCCGGTCGCCCGGCTGCACACCGCGCCGGTGACGCACCCGTTCGGCCCGGCGTTGGAACGCGCCATGCTGGTCAGCGCCGATCGCGTCGCCGC
>CAIPLM010000195.1 GCA_903865895.1 uncultured Rhodospirillales bacterium
CTAACCGGCAGCCCTCTTATATCTGGGCACGTCGCGCGGCCGGGGCCGGTCCAAAAAATGCGAAACGGGCAGGCGGCATTCCGCAACGCTTCGTGCTAACAGCCTGATCCCCGCACGTTCGAAGGACCGCATGCGCCTGCTTCTCCTCGCCGCACCCATCGCCCTCGCCGCCTGCACGGTTGGCGGAGACGTGGCCATGCCTGCGCCCGATGCCCCCGCCGCCTGGCGTGCCGCGGAAGCCGGCGAGGCCGCCTGGCCGGCGTCCGGCTGGTGGCAGGGCTTTGCCTCGCCGGAGCTCGATGGGCTGATCGCCGATGCGCGTTCCGCCAATTTCGACATCGCCGCCGCCGCCGCCCGGGTGCGCCAGGCCGATGCACAGCTGGCGATCGCCGGCGGCGCCCTTCTGCCCAGCGTCACCGCCTCCGCCGATGCCTCGTGGAACCGCGCCACCGCCCGCAAAATCGGCGGCATCACCGGCAAGAACATCGAGAGCCGCAGCTACCAGCTTGGCCCGGCGGTGAGCTGGGAGCTCGATATATGGGGCCGCGTCGCGGCCTCGCGCGATGCGGCGCTCTCCAGCGCGCTCGCCAGCCGGTTCGACCGTGAGTCGGTCGCGCTCAGCACCACCGCCGCCGTGGCCGCCACCTGGTTCCAGGCGCTCGCCTTGCAGGACCGGGTGGATATCGCCACCCGCAACCTCGGCGATGCCGATGCCATCCAGAGGGCGATCCGCGCCCGCCAGGAGGCGGGCACCGCCTCGGCGCTCGACGTCGCCCAGCAGGGCGCGCTGGTGGCCGGCATCCGCGCGCAGATCCCGGCGCTGAAAAGCCAGCTCGAACAGCAGGTGATCGCGCTCGGTCTGCTGACCGGGCGGGCGCCCGCGGCGATCGCCGTGCGGCCGGGCACGCTCACCGCGCTCGCCTTGCCGCCGGTGCGCCCGGGCCTGCCCTCGGCCCTGCTGGCGCGGCGGCCCGATGTGGCGGCGGCCGAGGCGCGGCTGCGGGCATCGGGCGGCAATATCAAAGTGGCCCGCGCCGCCTTCTTCCCCACCGTGGCGCTGACGGGCTCGGCTGGGTTCCAGAGCCTCGCGCTCGGCTCGCTGTTCGGCCCGGGCTCACTGTTCGCCAATACCGCGCTCTCGGCCGCCCAGGTGGTGTTCGACAACGGGCGAACGGCCGCCCAGGTGGCGCTGAC
The DNA here is from genome assembly GCA_903865895.1 of uncultured Rhodospirillales bacterium. Lineage (GTDB taxonomy): Bacteria > Pseudomonadota > Alphaproteobacteria > Acetobacterales > Acetobacteraceae > CAIYPH01. Next base: position 1,195 of record CAIPLM010000195.1, read on the forward strand.
CGAGGCGCAGTTCGACGAGCTGGCGGCGAATTACCGCAAAGCCGTGTTGCAGGCCTTCACCGACGTGGATACGTCAGCCGCCGCCTTTCGCTACGCCAGCGAGCAGGAGCTGCTGATGCGCGACGCGGTGCGGGTGGCGCAGCTCGCCGCCGATATCGCCTCCGAGCAGGTGCGGGCGGGCACCAGCGACATCGTGAACGCGCTGCAGGCGCAGACCACCTTGTTCAACGACCTCGACCAGCTCGCCCAGATCCGCCTCGCCCGCTTCCAGGCCCTGCTCTCGCTCTACAAGGCGCTGGGCGGCGGCTGGACGATGGAGGACGTGGCGGGTGTGCCATGACGCGCCGCGTAGGGTGGGTGAGCGCAGCGAGACCC
>CAIPLM010000196.1 GCA_903865895.1 uncultured Rhodospirillales bacterium
GGCCAACTACGATACGATCTACACCGAACGTTATCTGGGCACGCCACAAATCAACAACGACGGTTACAAGAAGAGTTCACCCGTCAACTTCGCCGCAAACCTGGAAGGCAAGCAGGCCTGGGCTTCCTCGAAGCTCGCCACGCCGCCATGGGCGGCGGACCAGGCGACCGGGTTTTCGAGGAATTTGCGCACTTGGCCCAAGGCCGAGTCGGAGAAGTACGGGCGCTCGCGGCAGGCATCCAGCACGTCCCACCAGGTGCAGAGGTGGTGCAGCGTGACGCCCATTTTGCTCAGGGTCTCGAAGCTTCCGGGGAAGACGCCGTAGAAGAACACCACGAAAGTGTGATTGCACAGCGCGCCGGCGTCGCGGAGCGCCTGGCAGAACTGGATTTTCGAGCCGCCATCGGTGGTGAGGTCTTCCACCAGGAGGGTCTGCTTGCCCTCCGGCACGTCGCCCTCGATCAGCGCATCACGGCCGAAGCCCTTGGGTTTCTTGCGGACATAGGCCATGGGCGAGGCCATGCGGTCGGCGATCCAGGCGGCGAAGGGGATGCCCGCGGTCTCGCCGCCGGCCACCGCCTCGATGGTTTCGTAGCCGATGTTGCGGCCGATCTTCTCCACCGCCATCTCGCAAATCTTGGCGCGGGCGCGCGGAAAGTAGATGATGCGGCGGCAATCGATGTAGACAGGCGACTTCCAGCCCGAAGTGAAGGTATAAGGCTCCTCGGGGCGGAAATTCACCGCCTTGATTTCCAGCAGAATGCGCGCCGTGGTCAAGGCGGCGTCCCGGTCCCAATCGCTCATGTGGAGTTTTTCCATAACCGCGCCTCGCATCCATTCCGCCGCGCCAGCCGGCCCCCAGCGGGCCGCGTGCGCAGGCGCATCTCCTAGCTTCGCGGGCGGGCTGCGTCCATCGTGGAGACACGCATGACCACCACGCGCGCCTCGGAGGTGCCGGCCTCCGGCCCGACGGAGACCCGGGACTCCCGCGTGTGGGTGCTGGATGACCCGCGCGCCGGCACCGCCGCACAGGCGATCGGCATCGCCGAGCGGCTCGGTTTGCCGTTCCGCCGCATTCCGCTGGCCTGGAACTGGAAGGCCCATATCGCCGGCCTGGTCCCCGGCGGTTCCCTCATCGGCATCCCCGCCGCCGCCCGCCAGGCCCTGGCCGCCGAGGCCGCGCGGCCCGACTCGGCGCCCGACCTGGTGCTGTCGGCCGGCCGCCGTTCGGCCGCGGTGGCGCTCTGGCTGAAATCGCAGTTCGGCTGTCGCATCGTGCATTGCATGAGCCCGGGGCTCGGCGGCCTGCTGCGGTCGGACGTGTTCGACCTGCTGGTGACGCCGACGCACGACAATCCCACCCCCGCACGCAATGTGCTGCCGATCATGGGCGCGCCGCATCGGGTGACGCCGCTGACGCTGAAACAGGCCGCGGCGGCCTGGGAAGACCGGCTGAGCCATCTGCCGCGGCCGCGCGTCGCGCTGCTGGTGGGCGGCCCGCCGGGCGGGATAAACATGCCGCCGGTGCGGGCGATGATGGTGGGCAAGCAGGTGGCGCGGCTGGCCGGCGCCCAGGGCGGTACGGTGCTCGCCACCACCAGCCGACGCACCGGGGGCGAGGCGACCGAGGCGCTCTCGGCCGGGCTCGCGCGGGTGATGCATTTGCTGTTCCGCTGGGGCGAGCCGGGGCCGAACCCCTATCTCGGCTTTCTCGCCACCGCCGACGCCATCGTGGTGACGGCCGATTCAGTTTCGATGATCTCCGAGGCCTGCGCCACCGGCGCGCCGGTGTTCTACGTGGTGCCGGAGCAGGCAGGGCGACGGCAGCAGCGCTTCATCGATCGCTTCGAGGCGGCTGGGCTGATCCGCCCGCTCGAGGACAGCATCGCCCCCTGGCCGCGCCGGGTGCTTGACGAAAGCGCCCGTGTGGCCGACGAAATCCGCCAGCGCTTCGGGTTGCCCGGCACCACAATGTGACGCTGCGGCGCCAACGATCCAGGAAAAGGCCTACGACATGAGCAAGACCTATCGCATCGCGGTGATCCCCGGCGACGGCATCGGCAAGGAAACCACCCCCGAGGGGCTGCGCGTGCTCGACGCCGCGGCGCGCCGCTTCGGCTTCAACCTGACGCTCGATCACTACGACTGGTCCTGCGAGACCTACAAGAAGACCGGCAAGATGATGCCGGATGACGGGCTGGACCAGGTGCGCGGCTCGGACAGCATCTTCCTCGGCGCGGTCGGCTGGCCCGGCGTGCCCGACCATATCTCGCTGTGGGGCCTGCTGATCCCCTTCCGCCGCAGCTTCGACCAATACGTTAACCTGCGCCCCTGCCGCCTGATGCCCGGCGCGGTGACGCCGCTGGCCGGCCGCACCGAGAAGGACATCGACTTCTACGTGGTGCGCGAGAATACCGAGGGCGAATACTCCTCCTCCGGCGGCCGCCATTTCGAGGGCACTGACCGCGAATTCGTCTCCCAGATGACGGTGATGACGCGCACGGGCGTCGATCGCATCCTGAAATACGCCTTCGAGCTGGCGATGACGCGGCCACGCAAGAAGGTGACCTCGGCCACCAAGTCCAACGGCATCACCTTCACCATGCCATACTGGGATGAGCGCTTCGCGCTGATGGGGAAGAACTACCCGGAGGTCACCACCGACCAGTTCCATATCGACATTCTCTGCGCCCATCTGGTGCAGCACCCCGATTGGTTCGACGTGCTGGTGGGCTCCAACCTGTTCGGTGACATTCTCTCCGATCTTGGGCCCGCGGTGGCAGGGTCGATCGGGATTGCGCCGTCGGCCAACATCAACCCCGAGCGCATCTATCCCTCGATGTTCGAGCCGGTGCATGGGTCGGCGCCGGATATCGCGGGGCGTTGGATCTGCAACCCGATCGGGCAGATCTGGTCGGGTGCGATGATGCTGGAGCATCTCGGGGAGCCGGCCGCCGCGAAGGCAATCGTGGACGCCATCGAGACCCTGCTGCGCGAGGGCGGACCCAGGACGCGGGACATGGGCGGCCAGGCCGGCACCGTTGAAGTCGGCAAGGCCCTGGCGGAAATCGTCGCGGCTTCCTAGATAGGGGGCGTAAGGGACAGGCAGGCCATGGGACGCGATTTCAGCCATATCACGCGCAACTGTGAACGGGCGGTGGTGACCGCTTACCGGGATTTGCGGGCGCGCGGCTGCGCCGACATGGCGGCCTTTCAGTCCTGCACGACGCTGTATCGCATCCACCATCCGGAGGCCTCGCTCAACGAGGCGCGGCGGCTGGTGTCGGAATGGGTTGACCATCACCTCGTCCGCGGCGCGAAATCGCCGACGGACGGGTGTGAGTGCCCGAGCTAGCTTCTGGCCCAGGCGATGCTGGCCATCGCCAGCGTGTCGATCGTGTCGATGAGCGGCACGCCGATCTCGGCATAGGGGCCGGATTTGATGCCGAGCGGGATTTCCGTGCAGCCGAGGATCACCGCCTTGGCGCCGCGCCGGGCAAGCGAGGTGGCCACTTGCGCCAGCGGGGCATAGGCCTCGTCGATCCGATTCGCCTTCACTAGCGCGATCGCCGGGGAGAGCAGCGTTTGCATCTCCTCGTCCGACGGGACGATGCAATCCCAGCCGCGAGCCTCGAGGTGGTTCTGGTAGAGCCGCATCTTCAGCGTCGCCGCGGTGCCCATCACGCCGATAGTTCCGCTCGGCACCTCTCGGGCGAGTTCGCCGGTGGCCGCCTCGACGATGTGGAGGATCGGTAGCCCGGCCGCGAGCAGGTCATCGTACCAGCCATGGGCGGTGTTGCAGGGAATGGCGATGGCGCCGCAGCCGGCGGCCTTAAGGCCGTTGACGCCGCGCATGAGAAATTCCAGCGGATCGGCGCCCCCCTCCAGTCGGCCGCGCGTGCGATCGGGCACCCGCGGGTCGGACCACAGCACGGTCGGGATATGCTCCTGGTCCCGCGCGGCGGGGGTGAGCAGGGTAAGGCGGAGCATGAACTGGGCGGAGGCGAGCGGGCCCATGCCGCCGAGCACGCCGAGGATTTTTTCGGTCATGAGCCAAGCTTTGCCGCAACTTGACGGCAAGGCAAGCCGCCGTGTCATCTGGCAGCCATGACACGACTCTTCGACCTCCAGGGCCACCGCGGCGCCCGCGGCCTGTTCCCCGAAAACACCATCGCGGGGTTCCGCGCCACCGCCGCAATCGGGGTGGACAGCATGGAACTGGACGTCGCGGTGACTGCCGACGGCGTCGCCGTGGTGAGCCATGACCCGACGCTCGACCCGGACCTGACCCGCTCACCGGATGGCGGATGGATCGACCGTCCGGACATGGTGATCCGCGAGATGACGCTGGCCGAAATCCGGCGCTACGACGTCGGGCGCATCCGCCCGGGCAGCGCGCTGGAGCGCCGGTTCCCAGCGCAGGTGCCGCATGACGGGGCGGGAATGCCGACGCTGGAGGAGGTGTTCCGCGCGCTGCCCGGCATGCGCATCCACGCCGAGATCAAGACGCTTGCGGACCGGCCTGAACTGACGGTGTCACCCGCGGTGATGGCTGAGGCGATTATCGCCGCCGCCACCGCCACCGGGGCGCTCGGCCGCCTCGCGGTGCGCTCGTTTGACTGGCGCGGCCTCGCCTACCTCGGGGCCGCTCACCCCATGATCCCGCTGGTTTGGCTCACCAGCCCCGGCGAGGCCAAGGCGCCCGGGCTGTGGTGGGACATGCCAGACCACGCCGGCTCCACACCCGCTGCCGTCGCCCGCGCCGCCGGGAGGCCGGCCGGCTGGCAGCCCGCCTGGGCGCCGCACCATAACGGGCTGACACAAGCCGCCATCGCCGAGGCGCATGCGCTCGGCCTGTTGGTGATGCCCTGGACGGTGGACGATGCCGGCGACATTGATAGGCTGATCGGCTGGGGCGTCGACGGGATCTGCACCGATCGGCCTGACGTCGCCCGTGCGGTGATGCAAATGCGGGGCATGGCTCTGCCCACCCGCCAGTAGCCGCCTTCAGGGCGGATCGAGAAAATTCGCCGACGCGGAGGCGCGGGAGACCAGGGCCTGGAGCTGCGGATCCTGCGCCGCATCGACCTGGGTGAGCCGCTCCATCGGCACGAAATACTCGTGGGGATGCGGGATCTGGCTTTCCGCGAAGCCCTGATAGTGTTGCGCCTTCAGGGCATACATCACCCGCATGTCACGGACCGGCAGCACCAAAGCCATGTCCGGCATGGCGCGCAGCACGCCGGTTGCCTTCCAGCGCGGCGTCGGGTCCGAAGGCGTGATGGCGGCCAGCAGCCAGGGCACCGGGCAGACCGCCATCAGCGAATGCGTGGAGGGAGCGAAGCGGGAGCGCTTGTCGAGCAGGTTGGAGAGGGTGGAGCAGGCCTCGATGGCGAAGATATCCACAAAGGGCTCGGCCGGCGTGCCGCCGAAATTGAGCCACAGCCCGTCTGGCAGGGTCTTGAGCCGGGTGCTGCCCGGGAATTTCAGGAAGGGATGCGACAGGACCGATTCATCGCCGGGCCGCCCGCGCAACCACCGCCATGTGCCGTTGCGCTGCTGGCTGATGCCGGGCGGGCGCTGCGGCCATTGCCGCAACCGAACCCGCACGAGTTCATCGAGCGAGCGCAGCTTGCTCATTTCGTCGCCTCGTTGGCCGCAACAAGTTCGCTCATGTGCCGTGAATTCCAGTAGTCCGCGCCGCCACAGGATCGTCAATTGTTCGCGCGGTATCACAAACTTCCCGTTTGTCATCCAACGAGTCAACAACATAACAACAGTAACTTATTTGTTAGTCAATCGTTATGAAATCGTGAAATAAACCGCGTTTCTCTTGTAGCGCCGTCACACCCGCCATCATCATCGCAGTTTTCAGCCACATTCGTCTCGCCCGCGATATCGCGTCGTCAACAGCCTGTGGATAAAGTTATGCACAGCCTGGGGATGAATTGACGGAGTTTGTCACGCTGATCACGATTCCGTGATCGTTATTCCCCGTTACCCTCACCCGGAGCCATGACGCCACCTTCACGGTGGATCGCGCCCCGCGCAACGGCAGCGCCTCGGGCATGAAAAAACCCGGCGCCACGCGGGCGCCGGGTCTTCAAAGCCGCAGCCGGGAGGAGGATCAGCCGCGCTGGTCGAGCGGCACGTAGTCGCGCTTGGGCGCGCCGGTGTAGATCTGCCGCGGGCGGCCGATACGCTGCGACGGGTCCTCGATCATCTCTTTCCACTGGCTGATCCAGCCGACGGTGCGGGCGACCGCGAACAGCACGGTGAACATGCTGGTCGGCAGCCCCATCGCTTTCAGGATGATGCCCGAGTAAAAATCGACGTTCGGGTAGAGCTTCCGGTTGACGAAGTAGGGATCGTTCAAGGCGATCTTCTCGAGCTCCAGCGCCAGGTCGAGCATCGGGTCGTCCTTGATGCCCATCTCCGCCAGCACCGCATGGGCGCTCTCCTGCAGGATCTTGGCGCGCGGATCGTAGTTCTTGTAGACGCGATGGCCGAAGCCCATCAGCCGCGTGTGGTTGTTCTTGTCCTTCACGTCGGACATGAACTGCGGGATATTGTCGATGTGCCCGATATCGGCCAGCATCTTCAGCGCCGCCTCATTGGCGCCGCCATGCGCGGGGCCCCACAGCGAGGCGATGCCGGCGGCGATGCAGGCAAACGGGTTGGCGCCCGAGGAGCCGGCGAGGCGCACGGTGCTCGACGAGGCGTTTTGCTCATGGTCGGCGTGCAGGATGAACCAGCGCTCCATCGCCTTGGAGAGCACCGGGTTGACCTTGTACTCCTCGGCCGGCACCGCGTTCATCATGTAGAGGAAGTTGTCGACGTAGCCGAGGTCGTTGCGCGGATAGATGAAGGGCTGGCCGATCGAGTATTTATAGGCCCAGGCGGCGATGGTCGGCAGCTTGGCGATCAGGCGGAAGGCACAGATGCGGCGCTGCTCGGGGTCGTTGATGTTCAGGCTGTCGTGGTAGAACGCCGAGAGAGCGCCCACCACGCCGCACATGACGGCCATCGGGTGGGCGTCGCGGCGGAAACCGTCGAAAAAGCGGCGGATCTGCTCGTGCAGCATCGTGTGCCGCATCACGCCGTTCTCGAAATCCTTCTTCTGCGCGGGGTTCGGCAGATCGCCCCACAGCAGCAGATGCGCAACCTCAAGGAAGCTCGACTGCTCGGCGAGCTGCTCGATCGGGTAGCCGCGATACAGCAACACGCCGAGATCACCATCGATATAGGTGATCTTGCTTTCGCAGGAAGCGGTGGCGCCATAGCCGGGATCGTAAGTGAACACGCCAAGCTGGTCATAGAGCTTTCGGATGTCGACGACATCCGGCCCGACCGTGCCGGACATGACCGGCAGGGCAGCCGATTTGTTGGTGCCGTCCACCGAGACGGTGATGGTTCTGCCTGATGCTGCCGTCGCGTTCATGCGTCTTTCCTTCCCGCGCGTTTGCCCCGCGCCTGCTAATCGATCATCCGACCCTATTCCGCCCCCGGCGAACTGGCAACCTTCGCGGATGCAGCATAGGCACCGGTTGGTTACTCAAGTCTGCATGGGTGACGCCTAGAAAGCGCCGATCCGCCACAAACCGAGCCCCGAGGCGCGCGCCTGCGCCTCCTCGGCGAGGAGACCCGGCATATCCGCCCGCGCCCGCGCCCAGCCCGAGCGAACCATGGCGCGGTTCAACTCCTGCCCGCCGGCGTCGCACACCGCGCGTGGAAACCCCTCGTGATCGCGCCCGTTGAAACGGCAAAGCACCTCGCGATCGCGCAGCATGGCCGCGAGCGCCTTGGCCGACTGGGAACCGCAATCGCCCGCCCCCTCGGCCGCGCTGCAGGCCTGGCCGCGATGGGGGGCGGAAACCCCGTCGAGCCGGATCACCGTGTCGTTCAGCAGCAATGTCTCGCCATCCACCACCGCGACCCGGGCGGGCACGGCGGACATGCTGCCGGTCAGCGGTGGCACCCGCCCCAGCAATTCGGCGGGGGAGACCAGAAGAATGAGAAAAAGCGCGACGGCGCCGGCGAGCAGGCCGGCCATCAAGGCGCCGGGCAAGCCACGGCGCGGCCCGTTAAAGCCGGACGACGAGCCTCGGAAGATCCGACGGGGCTGACGCAGCGCCACGCTGCCTCTCCTGCGCGTGATTGGGTACCGGGCACGACTACCGCGCCGCCGTGGCGCGCGCAACCGTCGAGCCACCTCGTTCCGCATGAAGAAAAGGCGCCGCCGCTAAACCGCGCGCTGGCCGGTCCATCACCCCCAAAACGCCGGCGCCTTGCGCAGTTTCCGCCAGGCGTCATCGATATCCGCGCGCTGTTCCCCGCCGGTGGCGGCGGCATAGCCGTGCACTACCCCGGCGGCGAAGCCCTGGCCGGCGGGGCCCAGCCGGTCCATCAGGCCGCGCGCGACGGCGCCATCGTTCAGGTGCCCGAGCAGGTCCTGCAGCGCCTTCAGCCGGGCGATCAGGCGTTCAGTATCGCGGCGGGGAAACAGCGGCGCGAACAGCTCGGCGGCATAGCGCATCCGCTTGGCCTCGATGCGAATGTCGTGCAGCTGGTTCACCGGCAGGCCTTCCAGGCTGCGGCCCGGCGCCAGCAACCGGCGCCATTGCTTGCCCAGCGCGATGACCGCGAATTGCCCGATATCCGCCGCCACCAAGCCGCTCTCGGCCTCACCCTCCCGCCACCAGGGCGCCGTCGCGCCGGCCAGCGCGAGCTCGAGCAGCAGGGCAGCGAAGGCCTCGCCTCCGAGATGGGCGCCCAGCCTGGCATAGGCGGACATCCGCTCGCGCTCGGCGGCGCGGATCAGCCGCTCCACCGCGCGCTCGCCCGGCATGGCCAGGGCGATGTCCCGGCCGAGCCCGGCCAAAAACACGTCCCAATCCCGCGCCGGGCCCAGCACCTGGCCCAGCGTCCGCAACGCGCCCGCCAGGGCGGTCAGTTCCGCACACGGCGCGGCGCGGCGGACCAGCCGGAAGGCCGAGCGCAGCCGGCGCACCGCCACGCGCATCTGGTGCACCGGCTCGATCTCCATGCCAAGCACGGCATCGGGCGCCATCGCCTGCAACAAGGCGCCGAAATGGGTGCAGACCATCCCAAGCGCGCCGGACAAATTTACCCCCGGCGCCAGCGCCGGCATGGCGGTGGGGCGTTCGATGCGCGTCAGCCCGGCCAAGGCCAGCGCGATGAAGCTCACCCCGTGCAGCGGCGGCCGCGCCCCGGGGCACAGCCGCGCCACCGCCGCGACCTCCACGGCGGCGCCGGTGAGCACGAGGCGGCTGATATCGTGCCGCCCCATTCCGGCCTCCAGCCGCCCTTCGAGCAGCGCGCAATCCACCCCGCCGCCCGACGTCAAATAGCGGCGCCCGACGAAGCGGCAGACCGGGCCGGCGCCCTCCGGCAACATAATTTCGGGCGGGACAGGTTCGGGCGGCGCGGCCTCCGCGGGCGCCACGCCGTCCTGCTCCGGCCGGTCGAATAGCGGCCCATCGCAGCCTGTGGCGCCCAGGCCGCTGATCCGCCGCCCATGGCGCGCGCCGCAGCGCCAGGCGAGCACCGCCTCGCCTTGCCGGGCAAGCTTGCCCTCCGGCGTGTCATACCAGGTCAGCACCACCGCGGCGGACCGCGCCTTGGCGAGGCCGGCGGCCTTGCGGATCGCCGCGAGACTGCCCGGCGGCACATCCAGCGCGAAGCGGATGACGGCGCCCGGCATCACGTCAGGCGTGGTCGGGCAATTCACGCGGCGCGACGAAGCGCACCAGCCGCGCGCCGCCAGGGGACAGGCTGTGCCATGGCCCGGGCACGGTGAATTCCGCCAGTGCCCCGGTCGGGTAGCCCTCGGCCAGATGGCGCATCATGGCATTCGCCGGATCGAGCGTGCCGGCCAGCGCCACGGCCAGGTCGTGCATCCCCGGATTATGGCCGATCATCATCACGCTGCGCGCGGTCTCGGCGACGCCGTTGAGCACGGTGAACAGCGCCTCGGGGGTCGCGAGATACAGCGCGTCCATCGGCTCGATCAGCGGCGTCTCGTCCCACGGCTCCAGCGCCTCCAGCGTCTGCAACGTGCGCCGCGCGGAGGAAACCAGGATGACGTCGGGCGCGAGCCCGAGATCGCGCAGCACCTTGCGCATTGAGATCGCCGCGGCCCGGCCGCGCGGATTGAGCGGGCGGGCGTGGTCGGACAGCTTGGGGTCGTCCCAGGACGACTTGGCGTGCCGCATCAACAATAACTGCCGCAAGAATCACCCGCTCGGTTAATTGTCCGCGATCCTGCCACGCTGGCGAGGCGGGCGCAAAGCACGGCTGTGTTTCACCGCACGGCCGCCCAGCGCAGGCCGGAGGCGATGTCGGAGGTGAAGAATGTATGGCCGGCACTGCGCAGGCAGAGTTGCAGCCGGTGCCCGCCGGCGCACCCCGTCCAGGTGCGGCATTCCAGCCCGTCGGACTGCGCCAGCGTCACCGGCGCCGCCTGGCACCGGTCAGTCGCCGCCCAGATGTCGAAGCCTTTGAAGATATCGCCCTGGCGATAGGGCCCCAGCAGCTTTCGCCCGGCGAGCGGCACCGTCTTGTCCTCGCGGCCATGGACGTGGCGCAGATCCACCGGCGCGGCGCAGGCGGTGGGCAGCGGCTCCCAGAACCCGCCGGAGAAGGGCAGAAAGGCGGTGAAATCCGCGGGCGCGTGGCAGGCGAGTTCCCACACCATGCTGCCGCCCTGGGAGAAACCGGCGGCGACCACATTGCGCGGGTCGATCGGCCAGCGGGATTTCACATCCGCCACCACCGCGCGCAGGAAGGCGACGTCATCGCGCACCTGGCTGGGCGAGCCGGTATGGACCCAGGAGCGCAGCATCCCATCAGGCGCCAACAGCAAATAGTTCGCCTTGCCCGCCGGGCCGCGAATGCCGCCGTCCCCGATGATGTCGCCGCCCTCCATCATGTAGCCATGGAGGAACAGCAGCAGGCGGAGCTTGGAGCGCCCATCCCAGCCCGGCGGAGCGACGGCGTGGTAGGTGCCGGCGGGCAGGGTGCAATCGGCGCAGGGTGCCGCCGCCTCGGCGCCGAAGGACATCAGCAGCAGGAGCGCGGCGGCGAGCAACCGCATCAGCCGGCCTCGAACAATTCCACGCAATTGCCCGAGGGATCGTCGCACAGGACCTGCCGCCCGCCAGGACCGGCGATAATGTCGTTGCGGAAGGCCGCGCCCGCCGCGCGCAGGGTGGCGACGAGCGCATCGAGCCCGCTGACCTCCAGCACGATGCGGTTCCAGCCGCCCGGCTCCGGCATGCGCCCGTCCGGCATCGGCTTGGAAGCGGAGGCGGGCGGACCAGCCAGCCACAGCGTGAGATCGCCGCGTGTGATGATCGCCATCGCCGGGCCATACTGCTGTTGCAACGTGAAGCCGAGATGGCCGGTGTAGAAGGCGATCGCCGCATCAACGTCCCGCACGATGTAGCGCATGGCGGCCATGGCCGGTTCCCCTGATGGTTGATGCCGCAATCTAACGGCGGCCGGCGCGCCGCGCACCCTCTTTCACCGCCCACCGCCCGGGTCTAGGCTCGCCACACCAGGAGGACAGCCATGCCCAGCGACGCCCACCCCGATCCCGCCTTGCTCGAGCTTGTCGGCGCCGTCAGCGGCCCGGCGATGTTCGCCCATCTCCAGGAATTCGCCCGCTGGGTGAAGCTGTCCGGCACGCCTGAGGAGTTGCAGAGCCTGCGCTACGTGCAGTCCACGCTCGACGGCTACGGCTTTCGCACGCGGCTGATCGAGCATGACGCCTATATCAGCCTGCCCGGTAAGGCGCGCGTGACCGTGGACGGCAAGGCGCTCACCGCCATCACCCATTCGCACAGCCAGGCCTCCCCCGCCGGCGGGCTGCGCGGCCGGCTGGTGGACGTCGGTGACGGCACAGCCGCGGATTTCGCCGGCAAGGATGTGAAGGGCGCCATCGTGCTCGCGTCCGGCATCGCCAACCCCGTCACCGCCCGCCTCGCCTCCCTGGCCGGCGCCGCCGGGCAGCTCCATATCTCGCCGCACCAGTATATCCACGAGATGTGCATCTCCCCGGTCTGGGGCAGCCCGACCACCGCCACGCTGGCGGACATGCCCAGCACGGTCGCCTGCTCCATCGACCATGCCGACGGCATGGCGCTGAAGGCGCGGCTCGCCAAGGGCGAAACGCCGGAGGTGGTGCTGCACGCCGAGGTCGATACCTCCTGGCGCAAGACGCCGATCCTGGTGGCCGAACTGGATGCGCCCGGCGCGGGGATCGATGATCCCTTCGTGCTGTTCTCCGGCCATCACGACACCTGGTACTACGGGGTAATGGATAACGGCTCGGCCAACGCGACCATGCTGGAATCCGCCCGCCTGCTGGCCGGGCGCCGCCATGAATGGGTGCGCGGGCTGCGGCTGTGCTTCTGGTCCGGCCATTCCCACGGGCGCTATTCCGGCTCGGTCTGGTACGTGGATGAGCACTGGGACGAGTTGGATCGCCGTTGCGTGGCGCATGTGAACGTTGATTCCACCGGCGGCGTCGGCGCCTCCGTGCTGGAGAACGCGGCCGCCGTCTCTGAGTTGACCACGCTCGCCGGCGAGGCGATCCGCGAGCGCACCGGGCACCAGTATCTCGGCAAGCGCAAATCCCGCTCCTCCGATGATTCGCTGCCTGGTGTCGGCGTACCCTCGATGTTCGGTGCACTTTCGGAGCAGGCGCCGGGCACCGTGAAGATGCGCAACAGCTTGGGCTGGTGGTGGCACACGCCGCACGACACCATCGACAAGCTCGACGAAGCCAATCTGGTCCGCGACACGCAGGTCTTCGTGCACGTGCTGTGGCGCCTGCTGGCCGATGCGGTGGTCCCGCTCGACTACGTCGCCCATGCCCGCGCGCTGATCGGTGAGCTCGACCACATCGCCGCGCGCCTCAAGGGCAGCTTCTCGCTCGACCCGCTCTACGCCGGGGCGCTCGCGCTGCGCGATCGTGCCGAGGCGGTGGCGGCGCGCGCCGAGGATGCCGGGCCGGAGGCAACCCAGCGCATCAACGCCGCGCTGATGCAGGTCTCCCGCGCCCTGGTGCCGGTCGATTATTCCAGCGGCAACCGCTTCGACCATGACCCGGCGCTGCCCGCCGCCCCCTGGCAAACGCTGGACCCGATCCGCGCGCTGGCGAAACTCGCGCCGGGTTCGGACGAAGCCCATTTCCAGCGCGTCGCCGCCACCCGCGCGCGCAACCGGGTGGCCTTCGCCCTGCGCGAAGCCAATGCCGCCCTTGACGGAGCCCTCGCATGAACGACGCCCACGGCCGCAACGACGCGGCCGACCTGCTCTACCAGCGCTATCGTGACCCGAGCCTCCCCGCCCCCTCGGACTGGAACCCGGTGCTGGAGACCCTGCTCTCCCACCGCTCCACCCGCGCCTTCCTGCCCGAGCCCGTCAGCGACGAACGCCTCGCCACCATTATCGCCGCCGCCTCCTCGGCCGCCACCTCGTCCAACATCCAGACCTGGAGCGTGGTCGCCGTGCGCGATCCCGCCCGCAAATCCCGCCTCCGCCCGTTCTGCGCCAACCAGGCACATATCGACGAGGCGCCGCTCTTCCTGGTCTTCCTCGCCGATCTCGCCCGCATCGAGGCGATCGCCGCCGAGCGGGGCCAGGATGTCGAGGCGACGCAGTTCCTGGAGATGCTGATCATCGGCATCGTCGATGCCACGCTCGCCGCGCAGAACGCCGTGGTGGCGCTGGAATCCATGGGTCTCGGCAGCGTCTATATCGGCGGCATCCGCAACCACCCCGAGGCGATCGCCGCCGAACTCGGCCTGCCGCCGCAGGTCTTCCCGGTCTTCGGCCTCTGCGTCGGCACGCCCGACCCGGCGCGCCCGACGGGGATCAAACCACGCCTGCCGCCGGCCGCCGTGCTGCATATGGAGCAATACGACGCGGCCCAGGGCCCCGCCACCGCCGCCGCCTACGACGAACGCATGTCCGCCTTCCAGGCCGAACAGGCGATGACGCCGGAAGTCTGGACCAGCCGCACCATCAACCGCGTCCGCACGCCGAAATCGCTGACCGGGCGGGACCGGTTGCGTGCGGCGCTGGCCAATCTGGGGTTCGCGCTGCGGTAAGCCCTCAGTCCGCCAGGCCGATCATCACCGACAACAGGTTGCCGAGCGCCAGCACCTCTAGCGGCGACAGACGGCCGATCACCGGGCCGCATTTGGCGCGCGAACAGGGGGCCACCTTGTCGACCATGATTTGCGACACGGCTTTCAGGCCGGTGGCATCCGAGGGTTCAATCGTCAGGCGGTAGAACGGCGCGTCGCGCAGCGTGGTAGTGAACGGGACGATCAGCACGCTCTCGGACTCACCGAGTGCGTCAGACTGGATGACGACGGCAGGGCGTGGCTTGCCGTAATCGCCGGAAATGGCGACCGTGATGATATCGCCGCGCCTCACGTCTCCGGCCAGTCCGCGAGCTGGCCGAGGAACGCCAGCGTCTCGGCCTCCTCGGGCGCGCCACGCAGCAGCCGGCCCTGCCGCTGCGCCTCGGCGGCGAAGTCGGGATGGTGCGGGTCGGGCACCCAGACGCGCAGCAGCTTCATGCCCTTGTGCTGCTTGTTCTGCCGGTAGCGCTGGAACTTGGTCAGCCCGTCATCGGCCCGTCGCGGTGTCGGCATGGCCCTCTCCACTTCGATCATCGCAGCTTAGTCCATGGTAGCGCGCTACTCAATGGAAAGCGTAACGCGCTACTTCTTCTCCACCTCCCAGAACATCGGAAAGCTCGACTCCACCAGCCCCGACAGCGTCGTGCGATACCCCGTCGGCACGGTGAACTGCCCCCACATCACGCTCGGCGCATTGGCATAGGCCAGCGCCTGGATGCGATCCGCCACCGCCTTGCGCGCCGCATCATCCGGCGCCTTCACGAAATCGGCCATCAACGGCTTCATCGCCGGCTCGCAGCTCCATCCCGCGAATTCCGCGCAATTCGCGGCGATATAGAAATGGGTGAGCGGGTTCGACATGTCGACGCCGTTTGAATACACGGCGAACATGCTCCAGGTATCCTTCTTCACCCGGCGCTGCAGCAGCGTGCCCCAATCCATCCCCTGCTCATCGACGGTGAATCCCGCCTTCCGCATCGCATCCACCAGCACCAGCGCCGGGTTCATCGAGGTCGGCGAGGAGGGGAGTTCCATGAACACCACCTTCTCGCCCTTATAGGCCGTCTTCTTTAGCGCCGCCTTCGCCGCCTCGATATCGAAGCGGAAGGCCTCGGCGCCCGCCTTGCTCTCGAGCGGCGTGCCGCACATCCAGAAGCTCGCGCACTGGTCGAGGCGGAATTCCGGCGGGATGCCGATCGCCTCCAGGATCGCCTTCTGATCCACGAGGTTCCACAACACCTGGCGGATCGCCGGATCATTGAACGGCGGGTGGGCGTGGTTGAGGCGGAAATTGCCCTGGAACTGATCGAGCCCGCCAAGGGCCATCAGCTTAATGTCGCGGGCTTTCTTCAGGCGGTCGATCCAGTCGAACGGCACGTATTGCAGATAGTCGATCTCGCCGGCGATCAGCGCCGAGGCGGCGGTCGAAACGTCGGGGATCACCTTCAGCGTGATGCGGTCGATCTTCACCCGCTTGCCGCCGGCGAGGAAATCCGGCTTCTCGGCGCGGGCGACGTAGGCGGGGTTGCGGTCCAGCACCATGCGATCGCCGGCACGCCATTCCTCCTTGCGGAACAGGAAGGGGCCGGAGCCGGTCATCTCGGTGATTTTCTGGTCGGCCGGCCCCTCGGTGAGCCGCGCCGGCACGATGAAGGGCACGATCGCGTTGGGCTTGCCGAGCACCTGAAGCACCAGCGGGAAGGGCTCTTTCAGGGTGAGCGTCACCACCTTGGCGCTGGTCGCCTCGAGCGAGGCGGTGGCGGCGGCGAGCATGCGGCCGAGCGCGTCACGCGGCATCCAGCGCTTCAGCGAGGCCACCACATCGGAAGCGGTGACCGGCGCGCCGTCGTGGAACACGAGGCCGTCGCGCAGCGTGAAGGCGTAGGTCAGCTTGTCGTCGGAAATGGTGGTGGCGCCGACCATCTGCGGCTGGATGGCGCCCCTGCTGTCCATCGCGAACAGCGTGTCGAACACCATGAAGTTGAAGGTGCGGGTGATGTTGGCGGTGGTCTGGTGCGGATCGAGGAACACCACCTCGCTTTCCAGCACGGCGTTGAGATTGCCGGCCGCCAGCGCGGGGACGGCAAATCCCAGGGCGGCCAAAGCGGCGGCGATCGGGCGGAGGGCACGGCGCATGGGAGAACTCCTCGCGGGCAGGATTGCGCAGGGGCGGCGCATCCGGTGAGATCGTAGGAGAGTGCCGCGCCTTGGCAAGAAGGAAACACGATGTCGGACGATCTGCTGTTCATGCCCGCGGTGACCGCCGCCGCCCAAATCCGGGCGCGCAAGCTCTCGCCGGTGGAATACACCGATGCCGTGCTGGCGGCTGCGACCAGCGCGCAGCCGCACCTCAACTGCTTCGCCACGCTCATGGAGGAGCAGGCCCGGGCCGACGCCAGGGCCGCCGAGCAGGCGGTGATGGCGGGCGGAAAGCTCGGGCCGCTGCACGGCGTGCCCGTGCATATCAAGGACCTCATCAACGTCGCCGGGGTGCCCACCCGCAACGGCTCGGCGATTTTCGCCGATAATCCGCCGGCGGTGGCGGATGATGTGCTGGTGGAGCGGCTGCGCGCCGCGGGGGCCATCGTCATCGGCAAGACCACCACGCCGGAATTCGGGGTGAAGGGGCTCACCGATGGGCCGTCCTTCGGCATCACCCGCAATCCCTGGAACCTCGAACGCACGCCGGGCGGCTCGTCGGGCGGATGCGCCGCGGCGGTGGCGGCGGGCGTCGCGCCGATCGGGCTCGGCACCGATGGCGCCGGCTCCATGCGCGGGCCGGCGGCCTGCTGCGGGCTGGTCGGCCTCAAGGCGACGCTGGGCGCGGTGCCGAACGAGGCCGGGCGCGATGCCTTCGGCTCCAACATCTATGCCGGCCCGCTGTCGCGCACCATCGCCGATGCCGCGCTGATGTATTCCGTGCTGCAAGGGCCGGACCCGCGGGACCCCTGGAGCATCGGCACCCACCACCCCGTGACCCTCTCCCCTGCCCTGCTCGGCCAGGATCTCTCGGGCATCCGCCTCGGCTATATCCCGCGCTGCGCCAACCCGCTGGTCGCGGCCGATGTGACCGCCAACACACAGGCGAGCCTCGCCGCATGGGAGGCCCTCGGCGCCGAGATCGAGGAAGTCACCGACACCATCGACTGGATCGAATACGAGGGCCGCGTGCTCTACCAGGCCAATTTCGCCGTGTTCTGCGCCCAGTTCCTGCCGCGCTGGCAGAACGCGATGGACCCGGTGACGCTGGCCTTCATGGAGCGCGGCCGTGGCTTCACCCTGGCGGATTTCCGCACCGCCGAATACGCCCGCACCACCTTGTTCCGCGCCATCCAGGCGCTGTTCACCCGCTATGATTTCCTGGTGATGCCGACGATGACGCGCACCGCCCTGCCGGTCGGCCATGACGCCGCCAATGACGACATCATCATCGACGGGCAGCGCTGCGGCATCACCCGCCAGGGTTGGACCTCGCCGCAATATCCGTTCAACCTCACCGGCCACCCCGCGCTCGCCGTACCCTCCGGCTTCGGCGATGACGGGTTGCCGACCTCGATGCAGATCGTCGGCAAGTGGGGGGCGGAGACCGATATCCTCCGCCTGGGCGCGCTATTGGAGCAGAGCCGCCCCTGGGCGCAGCACCGGCCCCCGAACCGCGCCTAGGCAGCGCAGCACTGCATGCATTTCGTGCAACCATGCCGCGGTCATTTACTCTTGGTTATCCCGTGACCAGTTACTAGGAGCCCGAAACGGCTCTTGGGGCACAAAGTGGCAGCTTTGCTCGCGCGTCTGCGCATCGGCTATCAGGTCGCGCTACTCGGCCTCGTCGGCACTATCGGAATGGGTTTGATCGCCGGGTTGCATTGGTGGTCGGTCGCGCAAGGCGATGCGATCGCGGCCCGGGTGAACGAGATCCGAGAGGCGCGGCAGCAAGGCGATCGCATGCACAGCGCCATCCTGCAGGCGCGCGTGATCGAGAAGACCTTCCTGGTCAAGCCGGACGCCGCGCTGCCCCAGGCGCATGCCACCAGCATCGCCATGGCGGAGACCAGCACCAACCAATTACGCGCCGCCTTCGCCGACTCCCCATCCATTCTCGCCGCCGTCCAGCAGTTGCGGAGCGACATTCAGGACTACGCCGGGGCCTTCGATGACATCGTCAATGACGTCACCATGCTCGGCTTCAACGAGAATTCCGGCCTGCTTGGCGCCCTGCGCACCTCGGTGCACAACGTCGAGGAGACGCTGACCGGCATTGACGCGCCGGCGGCGCAGATCGCCATGCTGATGATGCGGCGCCACGAGAAGGATTTCATCGCCCGTCTCGATCCCCGCTACCTCCAGGACATCAAGGCCCGCGTGCCGGAATTCCTCGCCGGGCTGGAAGCCGCCCATGTGCCGGCGGAGATGCGCGCCCAGCTCACCGCCCGCATGACCGACTACCAGGACATTTTCGCCCGGTTCGCCGCCGCCACCCTGGTGCGGCAGAAATCGGCGGCCGCGCTGAACAGCATCAATGACGGCCTGGCCGGCCATCTCGCGGCGCTGGATCGCGATTTGACCGCGTGCGCCGAGGCCGGCGAGGCCGCCGCCGCGGCGCAGGCCGCCCGCGCCAGCACGGTGGTGCTGGCAGCACTTGTCACCCTGCTGCTGGCGATCAGCCTGCTGAGCCTTTCGATCGGGCGCGGCATCGCCCGGCCGATCATCGCCGTCACCCGCGCGATGCGCACACTCTCCGCGGGCGACCTCACCACAGCCCTGCCCGATCATCGCCGGCGCGACGAAATCGGCGTCATGCTGCAGACGCTGGCGCAATTCAGGGATGGCATGCGCGAGACCGAACAGCTTCGCGCCGCCCAACAGGCCGCGCAGCAGCACCAGATCGAGCGGGCCGAGCACATCGCCGCCAGCATCGCGGGCTTCGAGACCGCCATTGCCAGCGTGGTGGGCGCCGTCGCCGCGGCGGCAACCGAGTTGCAATCCGCCGCGGAAGCCATGGCCACCGCCTCGGCGGAGAGCAGCAGCAAATCCGCCACCGTCGCCACCGCCTCGGCCCAGGCGACCCGCAACGTGGAGACCGTCGCCGCCGCGGCGGAGCAGTTGACCGCCTCGATCCACGAGATCAGCCACCAGGTGGCGACCGCCACCGGCATCATCGAGGACGGCGTGCGCCAGACCAACGAGTCCAATGCCCAGGTGCAGGGGCTCGCCGCGAACGCCGAGAAGATCGGCGACGTCGTGCGCATCATCAGCGGTATCGCCGGGCAGACCAATCTGCTGGCGCTGAACGCCACCATCGAGGCCGCCCGCGCCGGTGAGGCCGGCAAGGGGTTCGCGGTGGTGGCCTCGGAGGTCAAGGCACTCGCGACCCAAACCGCGCGCGCCACTGAGGAAATCGCCACCCAGATCACGGCGATCCAGGAAGCCACCCGCCAGGCCGCCCGCTCCATCGAGGGGGTGACGCTGACCATCGACCGGGTGAACACCACCGCCGCCGCCATCGCCGCCGCGGTGGAACAGCAAGGGGCGGCGACGCAGGAGATTTCGCGCAACGTGCTGGAGGCTGCCGAGGGCACCGGCCAGGTCTCGACCAGCATCGCCGGAGCCTCGGACGCCGCCCGCTACGCTGGGACGGCCGCCGCCCATGTGCTCTCCGCCGCGCAGGAATTGTCAGAGAATGGCGAGACGCTGAAGGCCCGGGTCAACAGCTTCCTGATCGACGTGCGGGCGGCCTGAGGCGGCCGGCAATCCGCCCGGCGTGGCGCGGCTGAAGTTTTCCTCCTTGACCCGCCGGAGCCGCCGCCCCCATTACCCCAGGGGCGTGCAATGCAAGCGGGGGCCGGATGGGCTACGAGTGGAGCTTCGATTTCCTCTGGCGCTATCGGTGGCTGTTCGTCACCGGCATTGAAGTTACGCTCGCCTATACCGCCGGGACGATCATTCTCGGGCTGATCCTTGGGCTCGCGGTCGGAATTGCCCGGCTCTCGAAATCCCGCCTCATCAACTGGCCGCTGATCGGGTTCATCGAGGCGTTTCGCTGCACGCCAATCCTGGTGCAGATCGTGTGGTTCTACTACGCGCTGCCGGTGATCCTCGGCATCCAGATCCCCGCGATCGCGGCGGCGACGATGGTGCTGACCTTTTATACGGCGGCGTTCTATGCCGAGATTTTCCGCGGCGGCATCATCTCGATCGAGCCGGGGCAATGGGATGCGGCGCGGGCGCTTGGGCTGTCGCGGTGGAATGTGATGCGCCAGGTGGTGCTGCCGCAGGCGGTGAAGCGGATGATACCGCCGTTCATGAACCAGTCGATCATCCAATTGAAGAATACGTCGCTGGTCTCGACCATCGCGGTGCCGGATTTGCTGTATCAGGGGCAGTTGATCACGGCGGATACGTATCGGCCACTGGAGACATACACAATCGTGGCGGTGATCTATTTCGTGCTGCTGTTTCCGGCGACGATTTTCGCCCAGTGGTACGAGCGGCGCCTGACCAAGAGCTGATCCCGCTAGACCTCGGGCACCGCCGGCTGGCCAAGAAAGGCCCCGATGAAGGACAATCCGAAATCGGCCAGAGCAATGGTGCCGGGGAGGTTGGACAAAAGGTCATCCGCTGCATAGGCCGCCTGCAAATCGATCACCGGGCGGCTACCACCCTCCACGGCGGCGATGCAGTCGCACACCGCCTGGGCAATCAGGCCATAGCCCGGAATGGTCGGGTGAAGGTTATCCAGCCCGAACAAACCACCGCTCTGCCGACCGCCAATCAGCAGGGCTTGCAGCGGAAAGTTGTCGAGCAGGATCTGAGAGGGCCCGTCCACCAGCCGCACCTCGCGGCTGTCGATGCCGTTCTTGCGGTCATAGGCGGCCGTGACGGCGTAGAGATCGACGAAATGCGCGCGGTCCCCCAATGGAGCCCATGCATTGCGAATGCGGTGATTGAGGTCTTCCCGCACATAGTCGTCGACCGCGCGCATATCGTCGCGCGTGATCCCACCGGCCTGGATCAGCCGGCCGAGATAGGGCTCATCGAAATAGCCGTCGCGCGGCTGCACACCGTCGCGCCGCGGCATAAGGTTGGCCAGGGCGCTCGGCTTCGGGAACAGGTTGACGTAGACATGCTCGATATCCCGGCAATTCTGCGCGAGGTTACCGGCGAGGTAGGCCATCGCCGCCGTCGGGTCGATGGCGGTGCGGAAATCAGTGGCGTTGCCCATCAGCGCCAGGGTCCACAAGCCGTCATTGATGCCGATGTTGACCAGCAGCCGCTTCGGTTTGGCCTCAGCAAGCAGGCCAATGGCGGTGCGGCCATTCTCCGGGTCGGACTGACGGGGGTCGAGTATGAAAGCGGTGTTGATGGCTTGGTAAAGCTGCGGCAGCTTCGCCAAGCTCAGGTTCCGCATGAGATCATGGGCCTGCTGCAGGGATGCCTTGGAATTGGCGGCGCTGATATCGGCCACCGTCTGCTGCGCGATGGCGAGATTGTGGAATAGCGGCTGATCGGACCAGGGTTGCCCGTTCAGCCAGGCGCGGGCATTCGCCGTCACCCGCTCCATCAGGTCGGCTGCGCCCTCAAACGGCGTGCGAAACAGCCCCGCCTCGAAATCCTCCAGCACCGGACGCGGGTAGTCCGGCGAGACAAAGGCCCAGCCGAAGGCACGAGCCACCTGCGCGGGCACCGACCATTCTGCGAGTTCGGCCGAAATCGTCGCCGATCGTACACCGTTGTAGATCGAATCGCCGACCGCCATCATTTCGACCGCCATGGTTTCCCCCCGGATTTCGGTATCGTCGCCTATTCAAATTATATCGGATCAAAATGGCGCGTGTGTGAAATCCATGTTGCCGCCGCGTCAATCACGCCTCGACATCGGTAAGCTGACCCTTGCCAGTGCCGGCGGTCACGGTCACGATCCCTGCCATGCTTGTCGATCGCGCCGATTTTGCTCCACTCGCCGAACTCGCCGCGCATCGGCAGCGTCTGTGGGAGGGGCAGCGCGACTATGTCGCGGCGCAGTCTCCGCTGCATCGGCGTGCCTGGGCGGGGGTGAGGCCGCCGGCGCGGCTGGAGGGTCTCGGGGATTTGCCGTTCACCGACAAGGAGATGCTGCGGGCGAGCCAGGCGGCGCATCCGCCATTCGGGGATTATCTGGCGGCGGCGCCCGATCGGATCGCGCGGATTCACCGGACGTCGGGGACGACGGGGACGGCGATGAACATCGCGCTGTCGGCGAAAGATGCGCATGAGACGGCGATCGTTGGCGCCAGGGCGCAGGCGGCCGGGGGGCTGGGGCCGGGGCATATCGTGGCGCATTGCCTCAACTATCGGATGTGGATGGGCGGCTTCACCGACCACACCACGCTGGAGGCGACGGGGGCGGCGGTGGTGCCGTTCGGGGTGGGCGATACGCAGCTGCTGGTGCGCACGATCCGCGAGTTGGGCATCACCGCGCTCTCCTGCACGCCCTCCTATCCGGCGGTGCTGGAGGCAGCGATCGCGGCGCATTTCCCGGGGCTGGCGCCTGTTGATCTCGGGCTGAAGCTTGGGCTGTTCGGGGGGGAGCCGGGGCTCGATGATCCGGCGTTTCGCGAGCGGCTGCGGGCGGTGTGGGGCTGGGAGCCGCGCAACAGCAATTACGGCGTGTCCGACGTGTTCTGCAATTTCGCCGGGCAGAGCGAGGTGGATACCGACCTGCATTTCATGGCGCTCGACGTGCTGCACCCCGAGTTGATCGACCCGGAGAGCGGGGCAGTGCGGCCGTGGCGGGAGGGCGAGGGGGGCGAGCTGGTGCTCACCCATGTCAGCCGGGAGTGCCAGCCGCTGATCCGCTTCCGCACCGGGGACATCATCCGCCTCACCGGGCTCGGCCCTGCCGCCTGCGGGCGGACGGCGCCGCGGTTCCGGGTGATCGGCCGGGCGGATGACATGGTGGTGGTGCGTGGGATCAACGTGTTCCCGACCCAGATCGCCGCGGTGCTGACGCGGGAGGCGGCACTGTCGGGCGAGTATCGCATCGTGGTGGGGCGGCCGCCTTACGACGTGTTGCCGGTGGAGGCGGAATTGGCAGGGGCCGATGCGCCGGGGCTGGCTGCGGCGATCGAGGGTGCGATCAAGCGCGATCTCGGGGTGAGCGCCCGGGTGACGCTGCTGCCGGCCGGCAGCCTGCCGCGCACCGAGGGCAAAACACGACGGGTGATCAGGACATGACGGGAACCGTTCTCAGCGAGACCCTCGATGGCGGCGTGGTGCGGCTCACGCTGAACCGGCCGGCGCGGCTCAACGCCATCACGCCGGAGCTGCTGGAGGACCTAATCGCCGCCGCCGATGCGGCCAATGCGGCGGAAGGGACGCGCTGCATCCTGCTGACCGGCGCCGGTCGGGCGTTCTGCTCGGGCGATGACCTCAAGGAGTTCGAAAGCCAGGCGGCAGGCGAGGCCGCGACGCATGCCTATGTCGAGCGCATCCAGGACGTCACCCGCGCGCTGATGCATGGGCGCTGCCCGGTGGTGGCGGCGGTGCGCGGCTGGGCCGTGGGGGGCGGGCTCGAGTGGATGATCAACGCGGATTTCGCCGTGGTGTCGGAGACGGCGCGCTTCTTCTTCTCCGAAGTGTCCTGGGGGCTGTTCGTCACCGGGGGCGTGACGGCGCTGCTGCCGCGGCTGATCGGGTTGCAGCGAACGCGGGCGCTGATCATGTTGGGCGAGAAGTTCGGCGCGGAGGAGGCGGTGGCCTGGGGGCTGGCCTATCGCAGGGTCGCCGATGGCGATTTGGAGGCGGAGTCACTTGCGCTGGCCCGGCGGATCGCTGGCCTGCCGCCGGGGCCGGTGGCGGCGCTGCGCCGGGCGCTGGCGGATCGGGCCGGGTTGGAATCGGCGATGGCGGCGGAAACAGCGGCCACCGTAGAAGGGTTCCTCGATCCCGAGACGGCGCGACGCATCGCGGGATTCAGCTGACGCATCGGGCGAGACCGGCCTCGAGCGTGAGAGAGGGACGGCCCAGAAGTTCGGCCAGGGGCTCCGGCGGGAAGGCCTGGTCCTGATCCGGCAAATGGAAATCCCCGGCGCCAAGCACGCCAGCGAACATGCCGGGCACGCTCATCAGCCTGGGCATAACGATTCCCGCCGCCGCCCCCAGCGCCGCAAGGAAGGCCTCGAAGCGCATCGCCCGCGGCCCAGCGGCGATGAGATTGCGCGGCCCCGGCCAATCCCGGTCAATGGCGGCGAGGATCGCGTCGATAATGTCGTCCTCGTGCACGGGTTGCACCATCCGCCGCCCGCCGCCTGGCAGCGCGATCATCTTGGCGCCACGCATGCGCTCCAGGAGGAGGCCGGTGCTGTGGCGGCCGTAGAGGAAGGTGGGATGGAGCATCACCCCCCTTCGCCCCGAGCTGATGAACGCCCCCTCGCCCGCCCGCACGCCGAGCCCGTCGCCATCCCCAGTGCGGCTGTAGCGAATTGGCCCGGCCAGCGCGATGAGGCGGAGTTCGGGGCCCGTCACCGCGAGAATGCCGGGCAGGAAGCTCGCCGGGGCGCAGGAGACGATCTGCTGGGCATCGGCCAGCGTATCGGCAAGCGTACGGGTATCGGCAAGGTCGACGACCCGCCGTTCGCCGGGAAGACCAAGCGGGCGCCAGGCCTCGGGGTTGCGCATCACCGGCACGTAAGGCCGCCCGATCGCCGCGAGTCGGCGGCACAAGGCTGCTCCGCATTGCCCGGTTGCCCCGAGGACGAACACCGCATCAGTCATATCAAT
The DNA here is from genome assembly GCA_903865895.1 of uncultured Rhodospirillales bacterium. Taxonomy (GTDB): domain Bacteria; phylum Pseudomonadota; class Alphaproteobacteria; order Acetobacterales; family Acetobacteraceae; genus CAIYPH01. Next base: position 24,933 of record CAIPLM010000196.1, read on the forward strand.
GACACATGGGTGACATGCTCCGAGGCTTAAGGGCAGCGCCCCGTGAAAGCAACGCACATTTTCTCGATGGATTTGTGAGGCGGTATCATCTTACCACACCGAAAATCCCTTGACCTGGCTTCATCCCGCTCGCATAAGCGGCCCTCTATTTGAAGGGATACCCCGGATGAAAACGACCCTCTCGCTGAAGCCCGCGGAGGTGCAAAAGGATTGGGTGTTGATCGACGCCGAAGGCCTCATTCTTGGCCGCCTCGCCGTCGTCATCGCCAATCGTCTGCGCGGCAAGCACAAGCCCCAGTTCACCCCCCATGTCGATTGCGGCGACAACGTCGTCGTCGTCAATGCCGACAAGGTGAAGCTCACCGGCAACAAGGCCGAGAATGAGATGTTCTACTACCACACCGGCTATGCCGGCGGCATCAAAGGCCGCAGCATCGCCCAGCGGCTCGCCAGTGCGAACCCGGAGAGCGTGGTGGAGAAGGCGGTCGAGCGGATGATCACCCGTGGCCCGCTGCAGCGCGCGCAGATGAAGCACCTCCACGTCTATGTCGGCCCCGAGCATCCCCACGCCGGCCAGCAGCCCAAGCCGCTCGACGTCGCGGCGCTCAATCCCAAGAATAAGCGAGGCTGAGACCCATGTCAGCAACGACATCCGGCACCACGAGCCGCACCCTCGCGGACCTCAAGGATCTTGCGGTCGCCACCGCCGTTCCCGCCGAGCGCCCGAAGGTTGAGCCGAAGCGCGATGCCCTCGGCCGCTCCTACGCCACCGGCCGCCGCAAGAACGCCACCGCGCGCGTCTGGATCAAGCCCGGCAAGGGCGAAATCACCGTCAACGGCAAGCGCGTGGGCCAGTATTTCGCCCGCCCGGTGCTGCGGATGCTGATCACCCAGCCCTTCCTGGTGGCCGATCGCTACAACCAGTTCGACGTCTTCTGCACCGTCAAGGGCGGCGGATTGTCGGGCCAGGCTGGCGCGGTGCGCCACGGCATCAGCCGCGCGCTCACCTACTACGAGCCGGGCCTGCGCAGCATCCTCAAGGTCGCCGGCTTCCTCACCCGCGACAGCCGCGCGGTGGAACGCAAGAAGTACGGCCGCGCCAAGGCTCGCCGCAGCTTCCAGTTCAGCAAGCGCTGATCTTTCAACACATTACCGGAAAGGGCCGCGGTTCGCCGCGGCCCTTTTTGCGTACCCTCTTTGCCAGGGGCGCTATACGTCCTCGACGCGCTCGATCCCCGGCAAAATCTTCAACGCCTGCGCCAGCCGCGGCGAGAGGTTGAAGCCGCCGGGCAGGGTTATCTCGACGTCCTGCGTGTCCTCGATGCGGGGGATCAGCACCACCTTGCCCCTGCCCTTCCCTTCGCGATCCAGCAGGGTGCGGATATGCGGCACCGCCTCGGTCTGCTTCAGCCAGATGCGGATGCCGCCGGCGACGTTCTGCACCGCCTCGGTGAGGCCGGTGACCTCGGTGGCGGTCACCCGCAGCGCCTCGCCCTCCAGCCGCACATCGGCGGTCACCAGCACGGCATTGCCGGCCACCAGCACTTCACGCGCCCGGCCGAGCACCTCGCTGAAACACGTCACCTCGAAACTGCCGCCGCCATCGGAGAGGCGGACCCAGGCCATGCGGCTGCCGGAGCGGGTGATGCGCTCCTTGGTATTGACCACCACGCCGGCGAGCTTGATGCGCGCGCCACCGTTCTGCACCCGCGCCTCCATGCCGTTGCTGGCGACCACGCCGAGGCGGCGCAGCGCGCCCGCATAGGCATCGAGCGGATGGCCGGTGAGGTGGAAGCCGATCGCCTCCGCCTCATAGCCCAGCCGGTCCAGCCCCTCCCATTCCGGGATATTGGGCATGCGCAGCGGCTCCGGCCCACCATTGCCGCGGAACAGGCCGATCTGGCCACTCGCCTTCTCTTCGGTGGTCGCCTGCGCACGGCGCAGGATGGTCTCGGCGCCGGTGAAGACGCGGGCGCGGATCGGCTCCAGCCCATCGAAGGCGCCGGCGCGGGCGAGGTTCTCGATCTGCATCTTGTTGAGTTGGCGCGGATCGACCCGGGCGGCGAGATCGGCGAGGTCCTCGAAGCGGGCGTATTGCCGCGCCGCCACCACCGCCTGCATCGCGGACATGCCGACCTTCTTCACCGCGGCCAGCGCGTAGCGGATGCAGAGCTTGCCGGTCTCGTCGCGCTCCAACGTGAAGTCGGCGCCGGAGCGGTTGATGTCCGGCGGCAGGATGCGGATGCCGAGGCGGCCGGCCTCCTGGTGCAGGGCCGCGAGCTTGTCGGTGTTGTTGATGGCGAGCGACATGCAGGCGGCGATGAACGCCACGGGGTGGTTGGCTTTCATCCAGGCGGTCTGGTAGGCCACCAGGGCATAGGCGGCGGCGTGGGATTTGTTGAAGCCGTAATCGGCAAACTTCGCCATAAGGTCGAACACTTCGCTGGCCTTGGCGGGGTCCACTCCGCGGCCCACCGCGCCATCGGTGAAGATCTTGCGCTGCGCCTCCATCTCGGCGGCGATTTTCTTGCCCATGGCGCGGCGCAACAGGTCGGCGCCGCCGAGGCTGTAGCCGGCCATTTGCTGGGCGATCTGCATCACCTGCTCCTGGTAGACCATGATGCCGTAGGTCTCGGCCAGCACGTCGTGAATATCGGGGTGCGGGCTTTCCCATTTCTCGCCGTGTTTGCGCTGGCAATAGGCGGGGATGTTGGCCATTGGGCCTGGCCGATACAGCGCCACGGCGGCAATGAGGTCCTCGAAACGGTCGGGCCGCATCTGGCGCAGCACGTCGCGCATGCCCTGGCCTTCGAGCTGGAAGACGCCGCCGGCATCGCCCTTCTGGAGCATCTCGTAGGTCTTGGTGTCATCGAGCGGCAGGCGGTCGAGGTCGATCTCAACCTTCTCCTTCTTCAGGAAGCCAACGGCGCGCTGGAGGATGGTGAGGGTGGTGAGGCCGAGGAAGTCGAATTTTACCAATCCGGCCTGCTCGACGTATTTCATGGAGTATTGGGTGACCAGAACGTCGGATTTCTGGTCGCGATACACCGGCACCAGCTCGGTCAGCGGCCGGTCGCCGATGACGATGCCGGCGGCGTGGGTGGAGGCGTGGCGGTAGAGGCCTTCGAGCTGGAGGGCGATTTCCAGCAGGCGGGCCACCGCCTCGTCGTCATTGCGCATCTCCTGCAGCCGCGGTTCCCCGTCGATCGCCTGTTGCAGGGTGACGGGCTTGGCGGGGTTGTTGGGGATGAGTTCGGCGACCTTGTTGACCTGCCCGTAGGGCATGCCGAGCACGCGCCCGACGTCGCGCACCGCCGCCTTGGCCTGGAGCTTGCCGAAGGTGATGATGCCAGCCACGCGGTCGGCGCCATATTCGCGGCGCACATAGGCGATCACCTCGTCGCGCCGATCCTGGCAGAAATCGATGTCGAAATCCGGCATCGAAACGCGCTCGGGGTTGAGGAAGCGCTCGAACAGCAGGTTGAATGGCAGTGGGTCGATATCGGTGATGGTGAGCGCCCAGGCGACGACTGAGCCCGCGCCCGACCCGCGGCCGGGGCCGACCGGGATGCCCTGGGATTTCGCCCATTGGATGAAGTCGGCGACGATGAGGAAGTAGCCGGGGAAGCCCATGCGGGCGATGACGTCGAGCTCGAAATCGAGCCTGGTGCGGTAGCGCTGCCGCGTTTCGGCGTCGGCGTCCTGCGCATCCATGCGGCGGGTGAGGCCGGCGATGGCCATGGCGCGCACCGTCTCGTCCTCGGTGCTGCCCTCGTGGACCTTGGGGCAGACCGGCAGCAGCGGCTTGCGCGTCTCGGCCATCACGGCGCAGCGGCGGGCGATGGCGATGGTGTTGTCGCAGGCCTCGGGCAGATCGGCGAACAGCGCGCGCATGGCGGCGGCCGGCTTGAACCACTGCTCCGGCGAGACGCGGCGCCGGTCGGTCTCGGCCAAGGTGCGGCCCTCGGCGATGCAGAGCAGCGCGTCATGCGCCTGGTGCATCTCCTTCTTGGCGAAGAAACAGGCGTTGGTGGCAACCAGCGGCATGGCGAAGCGATCGGCCAGCGTGATCAGCCCGGGCTCGATCGCCTTCTCCATCGCGAGGCCGTGGCGGTGCAGTTCCATCACCGCGCGATCGCCGAACACCTCGACGATGCGGGCCACCAGCCGCTCGGCCTCGGCCTTCTGCCCCTCGGCCAGCAGCCGGGCGATCGGGCCCAGCGTGCCGCCGGTGAGCAGGATCAGCCCCTCGGCGTGGCCGAAAATGCGCTCCAGCGTGAGTTGCGGCTTGAGGCCCGGCTCGGTCTCCAGGAAGCCCGCGGAGGAGAGCCGTTGGAGATTGGCGAATCCTTCGGCATCCTTGGCCAGCAGCACCATCGGATCGGGCGCGAGGCGGGGGTTGTCCTCGCGGGCGAGGCCGATCTGGCAGCCGATGATCGGCTGCACGCCCTTGCCGGAGCAGGCCTGGCTGAACTCCAGCGCGCCGAAGAGATTGGCCGTATCGGTGATGGCCACCGCCGGCATGCCGGCATCCTGCGCCAGCGAGGCGATCTTCTCGGCCTTGATGGCCCCTTCGGACAGCGAATAGCTGGAATGGACGTGCAGGTGGATGAAGGAGTCGTTTGCCATCGCGCGAGTTTGGCGGGAAGGAGGGTGAAAGCAAGTGCTTCTTTTTTGGAAAAAAGAAGCAAAAAACTTTTATCCGTTTGCGGCGGAGCCTTCCCGGGTAGCTCCGCAGCAAACGGATAGAAAGTTTTTTTGGTTCTTTTTGTTCACAAAAAGAATTGCTTACTTCCCTTAGCTCTGCTGGGCCATGAACGCCTTGATCGCCGGCGCCACTTCGGTGCGGAAGCGCTTGCCGTTGAACAGGCCGTAATGGCCGACGCCCTGCTGCTCGAGATGGGCGTGCTTGTCGGCGGCGAGGCGATGGGCCAGCGGATGGGCAGCCTTGGTCTGGCCGATGCCGGAGATATCGTCGCGCTCGCCCTCGATGGTGAACATCGCGGTGTGCTCGATGGCGCCGATATCCACCTTCTCGCCCTTGTGCACGAACAGGCCGCGCGGCAGGAGGTGCTGCTGGAACACCTGGTCGATGGTTTGCAGGTAGAACTTGGCGGAGAGATCCATCACCGCGCGATATTCCTCGTAGAAGGCGCGCTTGGCGGCCAGCGGCTCGCCGTCGCCCTGCACGAGGTGCTGGAACATCTCGTAATGCGCCTGCACGTGGCGATCGAGGTTCATCGCCATGAAGCCGGCGAGCTGGAGGAAGCCCGGATAGACCTGGCGCATGAAGCCGGCATTGCCGACGGGCACGCGATGGATCACGCGGGTGCGGAACCATTCGAGATCGCGCGTCTTGGCGAAAATGTTGACCTGCGTCGGCGCCTCGCGGGTGTCGATCGGGCCGCCGATCAGCGTCATGCTGCGGGGTGCGGCTGCGGGATCATGCGCGTTCATCAGCGCCACGCCGGCCAGCACCGGCACGGCCGGCTGGCACACGGCGATGACGTGCACCTCGGGGCCGAGGAAGCGGATGAAATCCTGCACGTAGTCGACGTAGTCGTTGAGGTCGAAATCGGGCGCCAGGAACGGCACATCCCGCGCATCGCGCCAATCGGTGATGTAGACGTCGTGATCCGGCAGGAAGGCCTCGACGGTGCCGCGCAGCAGCGTGGCGTAATGGCCGGACATCGGGGCGACGATCAGCACCTTGCGATCGAACGGCCGGTCGGCGAGGCGGACGAAGCGCTTGAGGTCGCCCCAGGGGCGCACCAGCACCGCCTGCTCCACCACATCGATCTCATCGCCGGCGATCAGCGTGGTCTTCAGCCCGAACTCCGGCTTACCGAAGCGGCGGGTGTTGTGTTCGAAATGGTCCAGTGCCGCGACCGCATACTGGTTCATCGGCGATGGGCGGA
>CAIPLM010000197.1 GCA_903865895.1 uncultured Rhodospirillales bacterium
CAACAGCTCGGTGATCGTCACCTCCTCGGTGGCGCAGGTAAAGCGGCCGAACTACTCGGAGTCGCTGATGATCATGCACGAGGTCGCCGAATCCGACCCGCGCTACGGCACCGAGGTGCATGGCCCCAACCAATGGCCGGACCTGCTGGGCTTCCGCGCGGCGGTGGAGGAATACGAGCGGGCGATGCGGGAATTCTGCATGCGCCTGCTGCGCCCGATGAGCCGCGCCCTCGGTCTCGCACCCGATTGGATGGACCCGCATTTCGGCTTCCCCACCACCTTCGTGCGCCTGCTGCACTACCCGCCCCAGGCGCCAGACAGCCCCGATGACGCCTTCGGCTCGGCCCCGCACACCGATTACGGCTTCCTCACCGTACTCTGCCAGGACAATGCCGGCGGGCTCGAGGTGCGCCGCAAGGACGGCACCTGGCTCAAGGCACCGCCGGTGCCGGGCACCTGGGTGGTCAACGTGGCCGACATGCTGAGCCGCTGGACCAACGGGCGCTGGCAGTCCACGCCCCACCGGGTGAAGAACCTCTCCGGCGGCGATCGCTTCTCCTGCCCCTATTTCTTCGACATGGACATGGACGCGGTGGTGGAATGCGTGCCCACCTGCACCGACGCCGCCAACCCTGCCCGCTTCCCGCCGGTGCGCTATGGCGACTACCTGATGGAGCGGCTCGACAAGAACTACGCCTACCGCAAGCGGGGCTGACGCCGGCCCGACGATCGCCCTGGGCGATCGCGGGGCTTTGAGTTGGATCAAGGCGGCACCGGCCCGCAGCGCTGAGACTGCGCCCGTCAACGGGAGAACAGTCATGGGCTACAAGGACATTCTGGTGCATCTCGACGCCTCGCCGCGCAGCGCCGTGCGCCTGCGGGTGGCGGTTTCGCTGGCGCGGCGCTTCGGCGCGCATCTCACCGGCCTCGCGGTGGTCGACCTGCCGCCCCCCGACGTGTTCTACGGCTTCCCCTCCGCCTTCCTCGACGTGCAGCGCGCCGAGGACGTGATCGAGCAGATGCGCGCCGTCCGCCTCGCCGAAATCGCCCCCGCCGAGGCCGCCTTCCGCGCTGCCCTGGCCGCCGAGGGGCTGGAGGGCGAGTGGCGCTGCATCGAGGGGGTGGTGGACGAGACGGTGGCCCTGCACACCCGCTACGCCGACCTCGTGGTGATCGGCCAGCCCGACCCCAACGAGACCTCCTCCAAGGCCAGCGCCGTCTCCGCCAAGACGCTGATGACCTCCGGCCGCCCGCTGCTCGTCATCCCCTTCGCCGGCGATTACGGCGAGATCGGCCAGAACGTGCTGGTGGGCTGGAACGGCGGCGGCGAGGCGGCGCGGGCGGTGAACGACGCGATGCCGCTGCTGCGTGCCGCCGCCAAGGTCACGGTGCTGGCCATCAACCCCCGCCACGGCATCGGTGGCGATGGTGACGTGCCGGCCGCCGACATCGCACTCCATCTCGCCCGCCACGGGGTGAAGGCCGAGGCCGCGCACACCATCGCCAACGGTATCTCCGAGGGCGACGCGCTGCTCTCCTACGCCGCGGATGTCGGCACTGACCTGCTGGTCTGCGGCATGTACGGCCATTCGCCCCTGCGCGAACGCGCCTTCGGCGGCGTCACCCGCAGCCTGCTGACGGAGATGACGGTGCCGGTGTTGATGGCGCACTGATCCGGTGCAACTCTCCGGGCCGGAAACGCCCGGAGAGGAACACCGAATGGCCCGCCGACTGATCGACATTTCCAGCCCGCTGATGGCCGGCATCGCGTCGGACCCGCCGCGGATGCTGCCGCAGATCGAGTATATCGACCACCACCAATCCGCCCCGGGAATCGCCGAATTCTTCGGCATCGGGGTGGACCAGCTACCGGACGGCGAATACGCCGCCGTCGAGCGGGTGACGATCAGCACCCATAACGGCACCCATATGGATGCCCCCTACCATTTCTTCTCCACCATGAACCACGCGCTCAAGCCGGGCGGCGAACCCTCCTGGCGGATCGACGAGGTGCCGCTGGAGTGGTGCTTCCAGCCCGGCGTGAAGCTCGATTTCCGCCATTTCGACGACGGTTACGTGGCCACGTCAGGCGACGTGGAGGCCGAGCTCAAGCGCATCGGCCACACGCTCGCGCCGCTCGAGATCGTCGTCGTCAATACCCGCGCCGGCAGCCGCTACGGGCAGGACGACTACGTCGATTCCGGCTGCGGCATCGGCAAGGCCGCCACGCTGTGGCTGCTGGAGCGCGGCATCCGCCTGGTCGGCACCGATGGGTGGAGCTGGGACGCGCCGTTCTCCCACACCAAGCGCCGCGTGGAGGCGACGGGGGATGCCGGGCTGATCTGGGAGGGGCACCGCGCCGGGCGGGAGATCGGCTACTCCCACATGGAGAAGCTCAACAACCTCGAAGCCCTGCCGGCCGACGGGTTCGAGATCGCCGCCTTCCCGGTCAAGGTCCATCGCGCCTCCGCGGGCTGGACGCGCGCCGTCGCCATCATCCCGGGTTGAGCACCATGTCGCATAATCACGGCCCTTGGGGCTGCGCCTGCTGGGGCGCCGACGACCAGATCGGCGCCGCCAACCTTATTACCCAGGCCAAGCGCCTCGCCGCGCTGAAGGGCATCGAGACCGCCAAGGTCTACGACCTCTCCCAGATCACCGACGCCGGGGCGCCCTTCCTGCAGCCCAACCAACCGCCCTTCCTGATGATGATGTGGTCCACCTGGCGCGACGCCATCCGCCGCCGGCGCGGCCACGGCATGACCAATGATGCCGGCTCCAACGTCGAGCGCGTCGAGATGACCATGCATGTCGGCACCCATATCGATGCGCTCGGCCATGTCTCCAAGGGCGACCGGCTCTACAACAACCGCAGCGCCGCCGACACACTGGGCGACTGGGGGCTGTCCGCGCTCGGCATCGAGCAAGCGCCGCCGATGATCACGCGGGGCGTGCTGATCGACGTCGCCGGGCTCGATGGCGGCGCGCATCTCGGGCCCGGACGGGTGGTAACGCCGGAGGACCTCGCGGCCGCGCTCGCCCGCACCGGCACGGTGATCGAGGCTGGCGACGCGGTGTTCATCCGGACGGGCTGGGGCCGCTATTTCGGGGTCGACAACGCCCGCTACCTCGCCGGCGAGCCGGGAATCGACGTGCCCGGCGCGCGCTACCTCACCGAGCGGGGCGCCGCGATCATCGGCACCGACAACATGGCCGTCGAGGTGCTGCCCAACCCCGACAAGACCCAGGCGCTGCCGGTGCACCAGCACGCGCTGGCCGAGGCCGGGGTGCATCTGATCGAGAACATGGCGCTCGATGAACTGGCGGCCGACGGGGTAGCGACCTTCTGCGCCATCGTGCTGCCGCCGAAGATTCGTGGCGCGACGGGGGCGCCGTTGCGGCCGGTGGCGGTGGTTTAGCTTAGCGGGGCTCCCAGCTCTGGCCAGGGCGCATGGCGATGAAGGCGTCGTCGGGCAGGCCGGCGGCCGTGCGGGCGGCGGCGAGGTCTAGTTCGGGTTGCTGAACCGCCTCGTGGGTGAGCTGGAAGGTGCCCCAGTGGTGGCCGAGGGCGACGGGGGCGCCGATGTCGTGCCGGGCTTGCACGGCGTCGGCCGGGTTCATGTGGGCGTTGATCATGAACCAGCGCGGCTCGTAGGCGCCGATCGGCAGGATGGCGAGGTCGGGCGCGCCGTAGCGGGCGCGGATGGCGCGGAAGGTGGCGCCATCGCCGTAGCCGGTATCGCCGATGTGGTAGATCAGCCCGGCCGGGGTGTGCAGCAGGAAGGAGCCCCAGAGCGCCATCCGCCGGTCATTCAGGCCGCGGGCGGACCAGTGATGGGCGGGCACCAGGGTGACCGCGACATCGGCGGAGAGGGCGTGGCGGTCGTGCCAGTCGAGCACGGTGACCTCCATCGCGCGGTTGCGGCCGCGGATGGTGCGGTCATTGCCGAGCGGCGCGACGAAGCTGGGGCGGTAGGCGCGCCAGATTCGGGCGAGGGCGCGGGTATCGAGGTGGTCGTAGTGGTTATGCGTCACCAGCACGGCGTCGATCGGCGGCAGGTCGGCCATCGCCACCCCCGGCGGGTTGGCGCGCTTGGGGCCGAGGAAGGGCAGGGGGCTGGCCCTGGTGGCGAAGACCGGATCGACCAGGATGTTGAGGCCGGCGGTCTGGATGAGGAAGCTGGCGTGGCCGATCAACGTCACGCGCAGCCCGGCGACGCGGGCGGGCGGTTTCGCGCCGGCGAAGGGAGAGGGGAAATGCGCCGGCCAGCGCGCGCGCTCTTTGGAGAAGCGCAAATCGGCGAAGGTGGCGAGGCTGCCTTTGGCGCGGGCGGCGGGCAGGGCGCCGGGGAGGAAGAAGCGGGTGCCGTCGAAATGGTCGCTGAGCGGGCCGCTGTAATAGGGGTTGCGCTCGCTCATCGCTGGTAGGGCTTCGGCAGCAGGTCGCGCACGCGCCATTTCTCCGGCCCGTCCGGCCCGGGCATGATGATGTCGGCGTCTGGCGCGTGGTCCATGAACAACTCGCGGCAGGCGCCGCAGGGGGAGACCACGGCGATCCGCCGGTCCGTCTCATCGGGCTTGGGGTGGCGCACGGCGACGGCGGTGACGGCAGTGCCATCGCCCTCCAGCACGGCACGGCCGAAGGCGACCGGTTCGGCGCAGACCGACATGCGGCCGACGGTGGCGCCGAGGTGGATGCCGGTCCAGATCCGTCCGTCCCGCCCCCGGATGGCGGCGGCGACGGTGTGCCAGAACGGGCGATAATGGCGGCGGAGCACGTCCTCCGCCGCCATGATCAGCTCAAGATCCTGCTGGTCGAGTGGTGCCTGGGTCAGTCGGCCGCTTCCTCATCGTCGGTCTCGGGGGCGGCCGTCATCGCGGCGGCGATCACCACCGCCTGGCCGCGGATCTTCTTTTCGATGGCGTCGGCCATGTCCTTGTGGTCGCGCAGGAATTGCTTGGCGTTCTCGCGGCCCTGGCCGATGCGCTGGCTGTCATAGGAGAACCAGGAGCCGGATTTCTCGACCACGCCGGCCTTCACGCCGAGATCGAGCAGCTCGCCGACCTTGCTGATGCCTTCGCCGAACATGATGTCGAACTCGACCTGGCGGAACGGCGGGGCGAGCTTGTTCTTCACCACTTTCACGCGGGTGGAGTTGCCGACCACGTCCTCGCGGTCCTTGATGGAGCCGGTGCGGCGGATTTCGAGGCGCAGCGAGGCGTAGAATTTCAGCGCATTGCCGCCCGTGGTGGTCTCGGGGTTGCCGAACATGACGCCGATCTTGAGGCGGATCTGGTTGATGAAAATCAGCAGCGTGTTGGAGCGCGAGACCGAGCCGGTGATTTTGCGCAGGGCCTGGCTCATCAGCCGGGCGTGCAGGCCCATATGGCTGTCGCCCATTTCGCCTTCGAGCTCGGCGCGCGGCACCAGGGCGGCGACCGAATCGACCACCAGCACGTCGATGGCGCCGGAGCGCACCAGCGTATCGGCGATTTCGAGCGCCTGCTCGCCGGCATCGGGCTGGGAAATCAGCAGGTTGTCGACATCGACGCCGAGTTTGCGGGCGTAGATCGGGTCAAGCGCATGTTCCGCGTCAATGAAGGCGCAGGTGCCGCCGAGTTTTTGCGCCTCGGCGATGGCGTGCAGGGCAACGGTGGTCTTGCCCGAGCTTTCCGGCCCGTAGATCTCGATGATGCGGCCCTTGGGGAAGCCGCCGATGCCGAGCGCGAGGTCAAGCCCGAGGGAGCCGGAGGAGATCACCTCCACCCCCTCGTCGCCCGCCCGGGCGCCCATGCGCATGATGGATCCCTTGCCGAAGGCACGCTCGATTTGTGCCATCGCGGCATCGAGGGCCTTGTTCTCCGCAGCCTTGGGCTTTTGCATCGGGGTCCCGTCTCCTGGGTTTGGGCGTGTGATGGTGCGGAGCATGCGCTTGCAGCCGCGAGTCTGTCTCATGTGTGATGGCACGGGAGTGATGACACGAGAGACCGGGGGCTCGCAATCGGAAGCGAAGAATTCCTTAACCTTGCGTTCGTTATATGTTCGTTAATCCGCGTCGCGCAAGAACGGATTGCGAACTTTAGGTTAGGATTTTGTCAGGGCGGGGTGGCTCCGGTGATTGCGGGGCGAAGCGGTCCAGGCCGGCCGCGCGGCAGGTGCGCTGGATTGCTTCGGCTGCGCCTCGCAATGACGGGTGGCGAGGGGGGTCAGACCACGTTGACCAGGGCGCCGCCATCGACGGGGAGGTAGACGCCGGTGATGAAATTCGCCTCGTCGGAGGCGAGGAACAGCGCGGCGTTGGCGACGTCCCAGGCGGTGCCCATCTTGGCGCGCAGCGGCACCTTGGCGTCGCGCTCGGCGGCGACTTCGGCGCGGCTGCGGTTGGAGGTGCGGGCGCGGGTATCGACCGCCATCGGCGTATCCATCAGCCCGGGCAGGATGACGTTGGCGCGCACGCCAAAGCGGGCGTTCTGGATGGCGATCTGCTGCATATAGGCGATCATCGCCGCCTTGGTCGCCTTATAGGCGACGAAGGGGTAGTTGTGTTTGGCGGCGGCCGAGGAAATGGCGAGGATGCAGCCGGCGCCCTGTTCGCGCATCACCGGAAGCGCGTGTTTCACCGCCATCACCAGGCCGCGCATGTTGATGGCGTGGATGCGGTCGAACGCTTCCTCGGTGATTTCGGTGGGCGAGGCGTCACCGCCGGCGATGGAGACGCCGACATTGTAGTGCAGCACGTCCACCCGGCCCCAGCGGCGCACCGCCTCGGCGATCATCGCCGCCATGTCGGCCTCGCGGGTGACATCGGCGGCGAAGGCGGCGGCAATGCCGCCGGCGGCGATGATGAGGTTCGCGGTCTCCTCGGCGGAAGCGAGGTCGCGGTCCACGGAGAGCACGGTGGCGCCCTCCTGGGCGAAGCGCAGCGCGGTGGCGCGGCCATTGCCCATGCCTTCGCCGGGGCCCTGGCCGGCACCCACGATGATGGCGATCTTATTGGCGAGACGCATGTTTCCTCCGCGGGCGTTGTGCTTGGGGGCGACGAGAGCATTGCGGGTTCGCGGCTGTCAAACCGGCGGGGCGCCCAATCGGGCGAAGCCGCGAGGCCGTAAAGCAAGGAAGAGGTTTCACCGCCCGCTTCGTTGGATGCACAGAGGCAGGGAGAGGGGAGAGGGGGTGGCTTCGCCGTTCCCTGGCCTTTCCCGGCTTTCACCCCGTTGGCCTGGGTTGGGGCGGGCGGCGGTTCTGGAAAAATTTTCCCGTCGCGGTGAAAAAACGCTTGCCTATAACATTTGGGTGAACTATAAGGACTGTCATGTGAATAGGAGTGACCAAAACAGGATGACCCGCCCGCCCCACCTTTCCCCGCACGCCGCTCATGGCATGCCCGCCTCGCTTGGCGGCTTGTTGTGGGCGCTGCTGTGCGCGCTGTTGGGGTGGGCGCGGCTGCCTGCGCGGCCGCGGCTGGATTCGCTGGAGGGGACGTTGGCCCCGGTGCTGGCGGCCGAGGCGGCGATCGTGCTGGAGCTTGAACCCTATGTGGAATGGGAGGCGGTGCCGGCGCCGTGGCGCAACGGGCAGTTGCTGCCGGCGCGGCATGCGCGCGCGCTGAGCGTTCCGCTGCCCTGGCGGTTCGTGCCCGCCTGGGTGCTGGGGCGGGGGCCGCCTTGGGGCGATTTCACCCGTGTCGCGTGGCGAACCGGCATGGCCTGAGGGCGATGCGCGGGGGATTTGGCGTGCCTGCTGTTCTTTGAGCATTCAATCAGGGCGGGTGGCGGCGGGCTCCGTCACCCCGGCGCTCTCCCCCCGATGGGGGGCGAGGGGGGTTGGTGCGGCTCAGGCGGGCACGTGCACGCGGGCGGCGGCGACGACCTGTTCCACGCGGGTCACCAGTTCCTGCGGCCGGTAGGGTTTGGGCAGGAAGGCGGTTTGCGCGGATTCGAGTTCGCGCCGCAGCACCTCCTCGGCATAGCCGGAGACCAGCACGGCGGCGACATCGGCCATGCCCGGGCGGGCCCGCACGGCGCGCAGCAGGGCGGCGCCGTCGATGCCGGGCATCACCATGTCGGTGACGATGGCGGAGATGATGCCGGGTTCGCCGTCGAGCAGGGCCAGGGCGGCCTCGCCGCTCTCGGCGGCCAGCACGCGCCAGCCGCGCCGGGCGAAGCTGCGTTCGGCGAGGCGGCGCACCGGCTCCTCGTCTTCCACCAGCAGCAGGGTGCGCAGCCGCGTGCCGTCCTCCGGCGGGGCGGGCGGGGCGGCCTCGGCGGGGATGGTGGGGATGGCCACCGGGTCCTGCTCGTCCCAGCGGGGCAGATAGATGCGGAAGCGGCTGCCTTTGCCGGGTTCGCTCTCCACGGCGAGGAACCCGTCGGACTGGCGGACGATGCCGTGCACGGTGGAGAGGCCGAGGCCGGTGCCGCCGCGCTCGCGCTTGGTGGTGAAGAAGGGGTCAAAAATGCGGGGCAGCACGTCGGCGGGGATGCCGGTGCCGGTGTCCACCACCTCGATCATCACGTAGCGGCCGGGGGGGATGGTTTCGGCGCCATGGGTGAGGGGGCGATACAGCGTCATGTGGCCGCTGCGCAGCGTGAGTTCGCCGCCCTCCTGCATGGCATCGCGCGCGTTGACGGCGAGGTTGATCAGCACCTGGTCAAGCTGCGTGGGGTCGGCGCGGACGGAGCGGCCGGGGGTTTCGAGGTCAAGCGTCAGGCGGATTTTTTCGCCGAGCAGGCGGCGCAGCAGGCCGGAGAGATCGGTGATGACGTGGTTGATGGCGAGCGCGCGGGGCTGCAGGGTCTGCTGGCGGCCGAAGGCGAGGAGCTGGCGCACCAGGGCGGCGCCGCGCATGGCGCTGGACTGGATCTGGTTGGCGTCATCGAGGATTTCTTCGTCGAGGCCGGCGCGGCTGGCGATGGATTCGGCGCCGCCGAGCACCGCGGTCAGCAAGTTGTTGAAATCATGCGCGATGCCGCCGGCGAGCTGGCCGACGGCTTGCAGTTTCTGGCTGTGGGCGAGCTGGGCCTCGAGCTGGGTCTGCAAGGTGATGTCAACGATGCGCAGCAGGGCGCCCTGCACGGCGCCATCGCGCCCGGCGATCGCATCGACGGTGACGCAGACCGCGACCGCGCCGGACTCGCTGGCGTTGCCGGGCGCGGCGGCGATGCGGGCCGGGGTGTTGCGGATGACGGCGGGGCGACCGCGCAGGAGTTGCACCACGTCCGGCCACAGGGCGGAACGGGCGTCGTCGACGAAGACTTTCGCGGCATCGGCGCCGACCGCGAGATCGGCCGCGCTGCCGATCAGCTCGCGCATGGCGGCATTGGCGCGCTGCACATGGCCGTTGGCGTCGATCACCAGGCAGCCGAAGGGTGCCTTGTCGAACAGGAGGGCGATGGTGGGATCATCCGCCCCGGGGGGTGTGGGGGCGGCGAGCAGGGCGACCGGGGTGCGGCGGCGGCGGAGCCACCAGGTGGCGAGGCGATCGAGCCGGCTCATCGTGCCATCCCCGCGGCCAGGCCACGCAGGCGCCAGACATAGGCGATGATCTCGGCGACCACGCGGTAATGCTCGGCGGGGATCTCGGCGCCGACCGCGACGGTGTAGAGCGCGCGGGCCAGCGGCGGATTGGAGACCACGGGCACTCGGCTCTTCTCGGCGACGGTGCGAATACGTGCTGCCAATTCATCCAATCCTTTGGCGACGACTCGGGGGGCATCGCCGCTATTCCGATCATAAGCCAAAGCCACTGCATAGTGGGTGGGGTTGACGAGGATGACGGTGGCATCCGGCACGGCGGCCATCATGCGGCGCCGGGCGCGGGCCTGCTGCATTTGGCGGATGCGCCGCTTGATCAGGGGATCGCCCTCCTGCTCCCGGTGTTCGTCGCGGATTTCGGTGCGGCTCATGCGCAGGCGCTGCCAGTATTGCCACTGCACCAGCGCCACTTCGAGGATGACGACGATGAAGAAGGCGGCGAGCACGGCGGTATCGACCCGCAGCATGAGGCGGAGGAGTTCGCGGTTCAGCCAGGCCACGCTCCAGGACAGGGCGGCGGGGAGTTCGCGGAGGTAGGCGAGGAAGACGGTGCCGGCGCCGACCATGACGACGGCGAGCTTGGCGGCGGCACGCAACGCCTCCATCAGCGCGGCGGTGCCGAACAGGCGGGCGAGGCGGGGCCGCGGGTCGAGCCGGCTGAGTTTTGGCTGGAGGGCGCCGAGGTTCAGCAGGAAGCGGGTTTGCAGGAGGGTGGCGGCTGTCGCGGCGAGGCAGGTGATGGCGAGATAGGGCAGCACGGCGGCGAAGGCGTCGCGCAGCCCGTGCTCCAGCGCCGCCGGGCCGGAGAGCGCATGGGCGGAGGCGAGGAAGCTGGTCAGCGTTTCGGCGAGGCCGCGCGCCATGGTGGCGCCCTGGAAACTGGCGTAGAGGCCGCACAAAGCGAGAATGGCGAAGCTGGTGAGATCCCGTGAAACAGGGGCCTGGCCCTCGGCGCGGGCCTGGTCGAGCCGGCGCTGGGTTGGGGCTTCCGTGCGATCGTCGGTCTCGGCCATCGGCTACAGCGCGGCGATGGTGAGGAAGGCGGTGCGGACGTGTTCGAGCCAGCCCTGCAGCATGCCGCCGCTGATGGCGGCGAGCAGCAGCAGCCCGCCGGCGATCTGGCCGGGCATGGCGGCGAAATAGACCTGCAATTGCGGCACCAGCCGGCTCAGCAGGCTGAGGCAGACCTGCCACAGCACGCCGGCCAGCACCACCGGCCCGGCGAGGCGCAGCACCGCATCGAAGGCGAGGCCGAGGGCGGCGAGCGCCACGCCGATCGCGTCACCCTCCGGCAATGGGCGGCCCGGCACGATGATCGCGTAGCTATGGGCCAGCGCCCGCAGCGGCAGCTCGTGCAGGTCGCCGGCCAGCACCAGCAGCGGGGCGGCGAGGGCGAGGGCGTGTGAAAGGGCGGAGCTCTGGCCGCCCAGTTCGGCATCTGGGGCGATCACGTTGGTCAGCCCCATCGTCGCGGCGAGGACTTGTCCGGCGACCGGGAGGATCTGCACGGCGATGCGCACCAGCCAGCCCATCCATAGGCCGACGGCGATTTCCCCGAACAGCATGGAGGCGAGGGGGAACACGCCCGCCGGCGTGGTGCCGAGGCTGGGCTGAACGGCGGGGAGCAGCAGCACCGTCAGCGCCAGCGCGATCGCCAGGCGCGCCGAGAGCGGCAGTTCCGCCTCGCCGATGCCGGGCAGCAGCATCGCGGCACAGCCGACCCGGCACAGCACCAGCACGAAGCCGAAGGCATGGGCATCGAGCAGGGCGGTGATCTCACCCATCGCGGTGGTTCACGAAGCGCCCATGCTGACGATCCGCTGCATCACAGCCCGCGTGAAATCCCCGAGCGCGGCGAGCATGAAGGAGCCGAGCAGGGCCATGGTGGCGAAAATGGCGACGACCTTGGGCAGGAAGACCATCGTCTGCTCGTTGATCTGCGTCACCGCCTGGACCAGCGACATCAGCACGCCGACGGCCAGCGCCACCGCGAGCGGAGGCCCGACCAGCTTGGCCGCGACCAGGATGGTGTCGCGGAACAGCTGGATGATTTCTTCTTCCTGCACGTTTTGTGCTCCTGGAATTGCGGTGGCGTCAGATCGCCATCCGCAGGACGTCCTGGTAGGCCTGGACCACACGGTCCCGGATGGTCATCGCGGTTTGCAGGGTGAGCTCCGCCTTGGAGACGGCGGTGACGACCTCGGTGAGATCGCCGGTGCCGGCGATCGCCTGGGCGGATTTCGCCTCGGCGGCCTGGGCGGTGGCCACCGTGCCTTCGACGGCCTGGCGCAGCACGTCGGCAAAGCCGCCACCGGCGCCGGGCCCGTGGGCGGTGCCCGGGATATTCGCTATGCCGTCGGAGGGGCGGACGACCAGGAGGGGGATCGCCATGCTATTTCAGCATCTCGATGGTGCGGGAGATCATGCTGCGCGCGCTCTGCATCACCGCGAGATTGGCGCCGTAGGAGCGCTGGGCCTCGCGCATGTCCATCACCTCGATCATGGAGTTGACGTTGGGGGTGCGCACATAGCCGCTCGGGTCCGCCGCGGGGTGCCCGGGGTCATAGCGCAGGGGGAATTCGGATTTGTCATGGTCGATCCGGCGGACCTTGACGAGTTCGAGCCCGAGCCCGCGATCGAGCTGATTGGCGAATGAGATCGTCTTGCGCCGGTAGGGTTGCGCGCCGGGGCTGCTGCCCGTGGTGTCCTGGTTGGCGAGGTTCTCGGCGATGACGCGCAGCCGGGCGGTTTGCGCCTGCATGCCGCGGGCCGAGATGGTGAGGGCGGTGGCCATGTCCATGGGGGTGGCTCCTTAATAGCGCCCGCCTAGCGCCCGAGGGCGGTGCGGAACATGCCGAGATATTTGCGGTAGAGATCAGCCGTCAGCTCATGTGCCGCGTCGGTCTCGGCGATGCGGGTGAGCTGGTCGTCAAGCGAGACGCTGTTGCCGTCGGGCGCGCGTTCGCCGATGGCGGCCGAGGAAGCACCCCCCGTCGGCTTCGGCGCGAGATGACCCTCCGCGGTGCGCGCCACCTCCAGCGCCCCGCCGGCCGCGGTGCCGCGCAGGGTGGCGGCGAAGGGGGCCACATCCCGCCCGGCCCAGTGCGGCGTGTCGATATTGGCGATGTTCTGGGCGAGCACGCGCTGGCGCGCATCCACCCAGGCCAGGCGGCGTTCGGCGAGTTGGAACAAGGGGATCTGGCTGAACATCGCGGCATTCTCGCGGTCACGGGGCTAAGTCGCGGGGCGAGGATGGCGCGCAATGATGAGCAAAGGATGAATCGCACGGCCAAATCTGCCGAACGCGTTAGGGAATGCTTCACCCCTCGCCGCCACCCTGCGCCGGATCGGACGGAGAACACGGATGGATGGCGATATCTGGTTTGGCGGCGGTGAGGCGATGGCGGCGCGCGCGGTGGAGCAACTCGGGGACGGGGTGATCGCCACGGTCCGCACCGCCCGCGCATTGGCCGCCGCACGGCGTCCGGTGGATCTTGCCGGGCTCGACAATATGATCGGCATCTACTGCGCCAAAACGCTGGACCTGCCGCTGCCCGAGGGGCGCCGGCTGCGCGCGCGGCTGGAGGACCTCGCCGCCGAGATCGGGCTGCTGGAGCAGGATCTCGCCGCCCACCCCGCCTGACGCCATATCCAAAAAGGCGACGCAAAATGCTCGCAGCCATCCCCCCCCTCGCCTTGGTCCTCGGCCTCGCCGCACTGGCTGCCCGCCTGCTGCGCGGCTTCGGCGGCCGCTTCAGCGCCCCGGCGGCGGAGTTCGCGATCGTCGCCCGCACCCGGCTCGACGGGCGGCGCACCCTCTATCAAATCCGCCGGGGAGGCCGGAACATCCTCCTCCTCGCCGGCGGCGGCGCCGATCTCGTGCTGGACCAATGGGAGCACGCCCCATGAAACGGAGCGTCGCGCTGCTGGGGAGCACGCTGCTGCTCACCCTGCTCGCCACCCCCGCTTTCGCGCAGGCGATCAGTATCGATCTCGGCGCCAATGGCGGCGCGGGGGCCACCTCGCGGCTGGTGCAACTCACCGCGCTGGTTACCGGCCTGTCGCTGGCGCCCAGCCTGCTGGTGATGATGACCGCCTTCACCCGCATCATCATCGCCCTCTCCATCCTGCGCAGCGCGCTCTCTTTGCAAGGTGTGCCGCCCAACATCGTGCTGATCGGCCTCGCCCTGTTCCTCACCTTCCACGTCATGGAACCCGTGCTCGACCAGGCCTGGACCGGAGCGCTCCTGCCGATGACGGAGGGGCGGATCGGCGAGATGGAGGGGCTGCAACGCGCCGCCGCTCCCTTCCGCGGCTTCATGCTCGCCAATGCACGGCCGGATGACCTGCAACTCTTCGCCGATCTCGCCCAAGCTGGCCGCGCGGATATCACCAAGCCCGAGGATGTGCCGTGGCGCGCCCTGGTGCCGGGCTTCCTGGTCAGCGAATTGCGGCGCGGCTTCGAAATCGGTTTCATGATCTACCTGCCCTTCCTCATCATCGATCTGGTGGTCGCCAGCATCCTGATGAGCCTGGGCATGATGATGCTGCCGCCCAACGCGGTGTCGCTGCCGTTCAAGCTGATCTTCTTCGTCATGGTCGATGGCTGGCGGCTGATTGCCGGCTCTCTGGTGCAGAGCTTCGCGGCCGGATAAATCGGGGAGGACCACCGGAGCCCCGCCATGCCCGATCCCATCGCCCCCGCCGCGCCGCGCTACATCAAGCTCAACCCTGCCGACAACGTCGCCGTGGTCGCCAGTGATTTCGGCCTACCCGCCGGCACGGTGTTTCCCTGCGGCCTCACCCTGCTCGACCGCGTGCCGCAAGGCCACAAGGTCGCACTCACCGACATCCCGGCCGGCACCGCCGTGCGGCGCTACGGCGCGGTGATCGGCACCGCCAAGCAGGACCTGCCGCGCGGCGCCTGGGTGTCGGAGGCGAAACTCGCCATGCCCGAGGCGCCGGCCCTCGACGCCCTGCCGCGCGGCAATCCGCCCGCGCCCTTGCCGCCGCTCGATGGCTATACCTTCCAGGGGTTCCGCAACCCCGATGGCTCCGTCGGCACCCGCAACGTGCTCGCCGTCAGCACCTCCGTGCAATGTGTCGCCGGCACCGTCGAATTCGCGCTCGAACGCGTGCGCCGCGAATTGCTGCCGCGCTACCCCAACGTCGATGGCGTCGTCGCCCTCACCCATACCTATGGCTGCGGCGTGGCGATCGACGCGCCCGACGCCATTGTGCCCATCCGCACCCTGCAAAACCTCGCCCGCAACCCCAATTTCGGCGGCCAGGCCATGGTGGTCGGCCTCGGCTGCGAAAAACTCATCCCCGAGCGCCTGCTCGGCCCCGGCGCCCCACCCACCGACGTGATGCGCCTCCAGGATGCCGCCTTCGAAGGCTTCGGCCCCATGGTGGACGCCATTTACGCCATGTGCGAAGCCCGGCTCGACATCCTCAATCGCCGCACCCGCGAAACCTGCCCGGCGAGTGACCTGGTGATCGGCCTGCAATGCGGCGGCTCCGACGCCTTTTCCGGCATGACCGCCAACCCCGCCCTCGGCTTCGCTGCCGACCTGCTGGTGCGCGCCGGGGCCACCGTCATGTTCTCCGAAGTCACCGAGGTCCGCGACGCCATCCACCTGCTGACCGCCCGCGCCGCCGACGGCACCGTCGCCGACGCCCTGGTGCGCGAAATGGCCTGGTACGACGCCTATCTCGCCCGCGGTGGCGCCGACCGCTCCGCCAACACCACCCCCGGCAACAAAGCCGGCGGCCTCTCCAACATCGTCGAAAAAGCCCTCGGCTCGATCGTCAAATCCGGCACCGCGCCCATCGTCGAAGTCCTCGCGCCCGGCGAACGCCCCACCCGCAAAGGCATGATCTTCGCCGCCACCCCCGCCAGCGACTTCATCTGCGGCACCCTGCAACTCGCCTCCGGCATCGGCCTGCAAGTCTTCACCACCGGCCGCGGCACCCCCTACGGCCTCGCCGCCGCCCCCGTCATCAAAGTCGCCACCAACTCCGTCCTCGCCCGCCGCTGGCATGACCTCATCGACTTCGACGCCGGCGGCATCGCCACCGGCGCCGCCACCATCGAGGAAACCGGCTGGAACCTCTTCCGCCTCATCCTCGATACCGCCTCCGGCCACACCAAACCCTGGTCCGACCGCTGGGGCATCACCAACGCCCTCGCCCTCTTCAACCCCGCCCCGGTCACCTGACGACGGCTCATGCCCGCGGGCTGACCGGGCTTGGCCGGGTATCCGCTGGCGGGGGTATCGAGGTTGCGCGCCGCGTGCGGGCGTTCCTCGTTGTAGGTGCGCCGCCAGGCCTCCAAGCGGGATGGTCGCCGGCCAGGGCGGCGAAGCGGCTGGATCGCAGCAGCTCGACGTTTGGCGCGCCGTGGGTGCCAGTGCCATCGCCCGCCGCCGCATCGCCGCAGGTGGGCAGGCCGAGCGCGTAGCGGCAGTGATCGTCGATCACCGTCCGCGGATGGCAGTGCCCGCTGTCGGTCGCGACGTCGCCCTTGACGTCCATCTGCAACAGCGCGTTCGGTGCGGTCGCTGTGCGGCCGGCTCGACCGTGGCGTGAGGGCAGCGCAACTGCCCTCGTGATCAAGGCGGCGGCAATCCTGCCCGGCCTGCCGGCTCACACAGAACCGGCGGCAGAGTGCCGACCCGCTGACCTTGCGCGTCAGAGCAACGCAAACAAATACAATGCGATTATCTATCAGGGATTGATACTTCCACGGCGTCAGGGCGCTGCGCACCCGTCAGCCCAAAAGTGTCACCCAGGTCTCCGGTCTACACAGGGGCAGCGCCCCTTCCCTACTTACCGTCTGCACCCCAGACGGCGGAGGGGAATGGGAGTTGAACCCACCTGGGACCGTCTGACGGCCCCTACCGGATTTGAAGTCCGGCCGCCCCACCGGGGGCGCTTCCCCTCCAGCGCTAGGCCTGGAAGGCCGTCAACTTGCGTAGGTCAACCCGCCGAAGGTCGCCGCGGCGGATGGTCAGGCCGTGGCGGTCGAAATACTCCAGCGCCTGGATTGCCACTTTGCGTCCCGCGTTGAAGTCACCGCTGCCCAGCATGTCGCGAAACGCCGCCGCGTTAAAGCCCTCGCCGGCATCGAGATTTGCCGCGATGCCGGCCATCTCGCTGACGACGGGGCGCAGGAAGAAATGGTCCTGCGCCACCTCCACCAGATCTCCCTGCCGCGCCATGGTCTTGAGCAGCGCCCGCACCTGCCGCTCCTCGGCGGCGTGGCGGCCTGCGAGATCGCGCACGCGGGGTGGGCGGAAGCGGGCTTCACCGCCAAGATCCTCCGCCATGGCCTCCCACAGCGCCGCATCGGCCGCACTCAGCCGCGGGGCATGATCGGGCAGGCGCAGCCAGGGACCGCGGGCGGCGATGGCGCCTTCGGCCTGCAAGGCGGCCACCAGGGCGGTGAAGGTGGCGGGCGGGGG
>CAIPLM010000198.1 GCA_903865895.1 uncultured Rhodospirillales bacterium
GCGAAGGAAGGCCAGGGGCGCTGCCCCTGGACCCCGCTGGGGGCTGGAGCCCCCAGACCCGCATCCGTTTAAGAGGGTGAGAAGAGAGAGAGGGGGCCTACTCGGTGGTTGCGACCGCGGAGTTGGCCCCCTCTCTTTCTTCTCACCTTTCCTTCAATGCATGAGGTCCAGGGGCTCGGCCCCTGGTGGGGGTCGAGGGGGCAACGCCCCCCGCCTTCCCTTCGGCGCGCGCCGCCCCGGCTCGATCGGGGATCAATTCGGATATCAGGAGGCTTGGGATGTCGGGGACGTCGCACATATGGCGGCCGAGCAGTGCTCGGGTGGTTTCGATTGGCGGGTTTGTGCCGGTGCCCAGGGGGGTATCGGTTCCGGTGCCTGCGGTATTGGCGTGGCCGGCGAAGGATCCGGCGGATGTGTTGGATTATCAGTTCGATGTGTCGGCGGCCCTTGTCGGGAATGCGTCGGACGCGATTGCGTCGGTTGCCGCGGTGGTGACGCCGGCGGGCGGGTTGGCGGTGGATAGCACGGCGGTGGACGGGGCGGTGGCGGTGTTGTGGCTGTCGGGGGGTGTCGCCGGGACTGTTTATACGGTTCAGATCGATGTCACGACGGTTTCGGGGCGCACGGTGAGCCGGTCGGTGTTGTTGCCGGTGGTGGCGTTGAATGTTCAGGCGCAGGCGACGTCGGCGTTGACCACGGGCGATGGCCAGGTGGTGAGCGACGAGAGCGGCAATCCGATTTTGTTGGGGAGCTAGGGCGATGACGACGATCGACAAGCTGCCGGTGGCGAGCGCTTTGACGGCGGGGGATTTTCTCCCGGTGCAGCAGGGCATGGTGGCGCGCAAGGCGACGCTGGGCCAGTTGACGGCGGGGTTGCAGCCGCAGATCGGGCTGGCGCCGGGGGAGTTGCTGGGGCGGGTGAGCGGGACGGCGGGCGGGCCGGAGGCGGTGTCCATCGGCAATAACCTGGTGCTGCAGGGCGGTGTGCTGGCGGCGGTGACGTCGCCGTTGAATGTGGCGGCGTTGCCGGGCGGGGCGGTGATGTCGGCGGGCGATCTGGTGCCGGTGTCGCAGGGTGGCGTGAATGCCCAGGTGAGCTATGCCCGTTTCATGGGCGGCATCGGCAATGCAGGGACGGTGGATGCCTCGGCGCTGACGGTGCTGGCGCGCGGCGCCAGCGCGGCGCGGGCGCTGGCGGATATCGCGGCGGATGCGGTGGCGGTTGAGGCGTTTGGCGCCCGGGGTGACGGGATGAGCGACGACACGGCGGCGTTTGCCGCGGCGATCGCGGCGGGGCGGCCGGTGCGGCTGGGGGCGAAGACCTATGTGGTGAACGGCCAGTTCACCATCGCGGCGGCCAATGTGGCGCTGCTGGGGGTGCCGGGCGTGAGCGTGATCAAGCGCGGCGTGCAGGCCGGCAATGGCGCCTGGATCGCCATTCAGGGCGACGGGTTTCGCGCCGATGGGATTATCTTCGATGCCAATGGTCCGGCGGTTGCGGTGGAGAGCTGGGGCGTGCAGGTGGCTGCGAGCTGCCTGCATTCGGATTTCCAGCGCTGCACCTTCAAGAATTCCTATGGCGCGACGTTGGGCTGCGGCCTGGTGTTTCTGTCGAGCGATCCGTCGCTCAGCGAACACGTCGTGCGGGACTGCACCTTCTGCAACAACGCCGCCCATGGGCTGTGGGTGGAGGCGCTCGATGGGGTGCTGATCGCGGAATGCCGGGCGCATGACAATGCGGCCTATGGCATCGTGGCGGATTTCAATGATGCGAGTTTCGCGAAGAAAATTCGCCTCGCGCAGATCATTGGCAATCGCGCCTGGGCCAATCAGCGCGGCATCGCGGTGGGGAATTTCAACGCCACCAACGCGCAGCCGCCGGTGTGGGGCAACGCCAATCCGGACGCGATCGGCGTGCTCGTCAGCGGCAATATCTGCCATGACAACACGATCTACGGCATCGCGGCCGCGGGCTCGGCGATCGCAATTCAGGGCAATGTGCTGTCCAATAACGGCGCGGGGGTGACCGGCGGCGCGGGGATTCTCGCCAATGCCGGGGCCTCGGTGGTGGCGGGGAATACCGTCACCGGCAGCTCCACCTACGCGATCGATTGCGGCGGCTCGGTCAATCTCGATGTGCGCGGCAATGTGCTGACGGGCGGGCTCTACGGCATCAATTGCGGCGGCGGCACTGCGGTGCGGGTGATCGGCAATTCGGTGCAGGGGGCGACGGTCGCGGCCGTGTGCGTCGCCAATGTGGAGACCGACGGCTCCGGGGTGAATTTCGGCCTGGCCAGCAGCCAGACGCTGATCGAGGGCAATTGGCTCAGCCTGAGCGGCGGCGCGGCCGGCGTGTGGCTGCGCGATGGGCCGCAGACCGTGCTGGTGGCGCGCAATCACTTCCTCGGCGGCACCCTCGGTAACTGCCTGTGGGCGGATACCGACAGCGTTTCCATCGATGGCAATCGCTGGAATTTCGCCGCCCGCTTCGTCTGCCCGCCCTCGATGGCTGGCGGGCTGCAGAAGCTGGTGTTTCCCGACATCGCTGACGCCATCTCAATCCCCTCGGCCTCCACCGCCATTCAGGCGATGATCTCCGCCCGCCAGAGCCAATGGGCCGGGCGGATCGGCTTCGTGCGCATCACCGCTGGCGGCTCGGGCTACACCCACGCCACGCTCGCCCTCGGCGGCGGGGCGGCGGCCACGGCCTATATCGCCAACGGGCAGATCATCGGCGCCATGGTGACCGCCGGCGGCAGCGGCCTCGGCGCGGCCGGCGGCACCATCCCCGTCACCATCACCGGTGACGGCACCGGCGCCACCGCCCTCGCCTACGTCGCCGCCCCCCTGCCGGCCGAACGCCGCCTTGCCGTGCGCTGCGACGTGCCCGTGCGCTTCGCCGCCGCCGGCAGCCAACCCGCCCAAGGCGGCTGGGCCGGCGGTGACGTCGCCGTGCCCGCCGGAGGAGACCTCATCTGGACCGCCCTCAACGGCGCCTGGTCCGCCACCTCCGGCCCCATGGCCGCCACCCTCGGCAGCCCGATCCAGCTCGTAACCCCCAGCGAACCCGCCGGCTGCACCAGCCAAATCGGCCGCGGCTCCCCGGAAGGCATCATCACCGCTAACCCCGGCTCCGACTGGCGCAACCTCGACGGCGGCGCCGGCGCCACCCTGTGGATCAAACGCAGCGGCACCGGCGCGAGCGGCTGGGCGGCGGTGGGGTAAGCGCGTGGGCGGCCGACATCAGCCGGACCGAGCCGAAGACAAGCATCACCACAGAGGCAGTAAGACAGTGAGTCGCGCGGGTGGGATCGTGCCCCGGCGCCTCACTGCCTTACCGCCTCTGTGGTGACCCTTCCTTCCATTCCTCCCACACGCCCGCAGGACCGAGCCGAAGGCAAGCATCACCACAGAGGCAGTAAGACAGTGAGTGGCGCGGGCGGGATCATGCCCCGGCGCCTCACTGTCTTACCGCCTCTGTGGTGACTCTTCCTTCCCGTCCCACCACGAAATCGAAACGAAACTCAATCGAGTGAGGAATACGCATGCCGACATTGTTGCAGTTGCCTCAGGTTCCCGTGGTTGGGGACCAGGATTTGGTCTTGTTGGAGCAGAATGGCGCCACAGTTTCGGCGACCGCGGGGCGGTTGCGGGCGGGGTTGCAGAGCACGATTGTTCTGCCGGGCAGTTCGGTGCTGGGCCGGTTGGGTCCGACGGCGGGCTCGCCGGAGCCGATCGGGGTTGGGCCGGGGCTGGTGGTGACGGATGGGGTGCTGGGGGTGGACCCGGCGGTGTTCGCGACGGTGGACAGTCCGGCGCTGACCGGGGTGCCGACGGCGCCAACGCCGGCGCTGTCGGATAATTCGACGGCGCTGGCGACGACGGCGTTCGTGCAGGCACATGCGAGTGGCAGTGCGGCGCTGCCGGTGGCTTCGGCGAATGTGCTGGGGGGCGTGAAGACTGGCAGCGGCTTGTCGGCGGATGGTGCGGGCGTGTTGTCGTTGGCGGCGGCCTTGCCGGGGATCGATGTTTCGGCCGGGCATGTCACGCCGGCGCGGGCGGGTGCCGTGCCGCGCACGCTGGCGGACAGTCTGGGCGATGTGATCCGGGTGGCCGATTTGCTGGGCGGGCGGCCGGAGGGGCAGGACGCGACCAATGCGATGGTGCTGGCGCTGGGGCTTGCGGCCAATATGCCGGGCTCCACGATTGAGCTATGCGCGGGCGACTGGAATTTCGCCAGCCTGGGCGCGAGCCTGGTGGTGCCCAGCCGCACCACCATCAAGGGCGCCGGGCGGCATCAGAC
>CAIPLM010000199.1 GCA_903865895.1 uncultured Rhodospirillales bacterium
CCACCCCCCTCCTCCTCCTCCGCCCCCACCGCCCCGAGGACCACGCCCCCGCCGCCGCCTTATGGGCAAACCCCGAGGTCACCCGCTTCATCGGCGGCCGCCCCTTCACCCCAGAGGAAGTCTGGGCCCGCCTCCTCCGCTACGCCGGCCACTGGTCCCTCCTCGGCTATGGCTACTGGGCCATCACCGACCGCGCCACCGGCGAATTCCTCGGCGAAGCCGGCTTCGCCGACCACCGCCGCGCCCTCGATCCCCCCTTCGGCGACCAACCCGAAATCGGCTGGGCGTTGGCGCCCTCGGCCTGGGGCAGGGGGCTTGCCCGCGAAGCCGTCACCGCGATCCTCGCCTGGGGCGACGCCCGCTTCACCACCCCCACCGTCTGCATGATCCAGCCCGCCAACACCCGCTCCAGCCGCATGGCGGAGGGCTTCGGCTACCGCTGCTTCGCCGAAACCACCTATCACGCCAACCCGACGCGCCTGTACCGGCGCCCCCCAGCCCGCCCGGAGACCCCCGCATGACCGGCCATATCGACCCCACCAAGGAAAGCTTCGCCGTCTTCCGCGCCAAGGACCGGCCGGGCCCCATCCATATGCTGAACCTCGTGCGCTTCCGCGATCAGGCCGCCTACCCCGATGGGCGGGTGGCAACTGGTGCGGAGGCCTATGCCGCCTATGGGCGGGAGAGCGCCCCCGTCTTCGCCCGCCTCGGTGGCCGGATTGTGTGGCGTGGCGGGTTTGAGCACATGCTGATCGGGCCGGGGGAGGAGGCCTGGCATGAGTGCTTCATCGCCGAATATCCCTCGGTGGCGGCCTTCGTGGAGATGATACGGGACCCCGTGTACCGCGAGGCGGTGAAGCATCGGCAGGCCGCGGTGCTGGACTCGTGACTGATCCGCTTGAAGCCGGAAGCGGCGGGGGAGGGGTTCGGCGGCGGCGATTGAGGCCGGGTGCCGCGGGGGGAAACGCCACCCTGAATTTGCCGATGGGGGCGCAGGCGAGCGATGCAGCTCGCCGCGCAGCGATTCATTTGACTCTTTTCGCACTCGCGTCGATCCTAGTGGCAAGGAACGGCTGCGCCGATCAGGCGCAGGCAGAAGGAATGCATCGGATGGCCTCCCCCCCCCCCGCATAATCGCCAATAACACGATCCGTTGCGCTGCATCGGGGGCACTCACATGGCGATAACTCCTTTCTACGAGCAGGTTTGGGTAGAAAACACGCTGGACGCAACCCCGGCCCTGCAAGTCGGCAGCTCAACTCACAGCGGCGATAGCACTATTTACGGAACATTGAGCGTAACAAATATCGCTGCGAGCGGCGCAGTTGGAGCCGGATTGCTCATCGCTAGCGGAAATTCGACATTTTCCGGTAATGTATCCATTAACAGCCCAGGAGTTTTGACCACCGGTGCCCGGGCCAGCTTCGCAGGCGGCTTCACCGCTGCTTCAGGCACGATAACCGGCACCGGCACGATAGGGACTCTCAGTGTCTCGAACGGCGCCACGCTCGGATCACTCTCGGTGTCCGGAACATCGGCTCTGTCCGGGGCGGTGACGTTCTCCTCGGCGACGCCGGCCTCGTTCCTGAACGGGTTGACGACGACCAATGTGACGGCCTCCGGCACGTCCTCGGCCTTCCCGGCGCTTGCGATCAATGGCAACCCGTCGATAGCTGTTCAGAAGTTTGTCGATCTCCAGAACCAAACCGGATTTGTGACGGAATTCATCCACGGCACCACGACAAAGGTCGGGAAAGTGGGGGCTGGGACAATCGACGGTACCGAGTATCTCGGAGCCTATGTTCTTAAGAGCAATGTTGGCTCGACCGCCACGTTGAACTCCGCCAACAAGGTTGCGCTTTATGCGGAAACGCAGGTCGCCGAACTCGGCGCGCCGGGGACGCACACATCCGGAAGCGGCCCGGCCTGGAGCCTGAACAGTTTGTTGTTCATTGACTCTACCGTCGGGACCTTGACCACTGGTACCACAATACCCGGGACCTGGGCGGCCACCGGCTACGAGCTGGACATCAACAATCAGAGCAGCCTCGCATTTGGATCATCAACGGTAGCGGGCACTGTCGTCGGACTGAACATCTCTGCCGGTGGATTGAATAGTGTTACTGCCGCAATGACCGTCAATGGTGTTGATACGATCGCTGCGACATCAAACCTGTTTCAAACAGGTATCTCCTTCCAGGCCGGGTCGGTCAACGCGTCGAGCATCACCGACTACACCAACGCCTCTTTTGGCCACTATATCGGGGGAAGCAAGTACTGGGGAATCGACCTTCAAGGACTCGCCGTCAAGGCAGGCGGTTCATCCCTTCGCATTGGAACCTACGCGACGGCGACGGCCTGGGCGGCATCGACCTCTTATTTGGCAGGAGACCGCCGAGCGAACAATGCCAACATCTACGTCGTTACCGCCGCCGGCACCTCCGCAGCGTCCGGGGGCCCAACCAACACCGGAACGGCAATCGTCGACGGAACGGTGACCTGGGCCTACAAGACGCCCGTCAGCGTTGCGAGAGTTAACGCCTATGACCCGTGGCAGGCCACAGACGTTCAAGTGCTCGCCTTCAGCAACCCCGGCACATCCTCTACGACGGGAATTCTGGCGCTTGGTTCGTCAAATGCCGGGACAATCCAGGTCGGCAACACGATACTCCCTGCCACCAGCAATGCGCAAAGCCTTGGCAGTTCGAGTGCTTATTTTCTCACCGGTTACATCACGGACATGTACGGAACTGTCCACGCGCCCTCCTCGGCAGCGCTCAAGGGCAACATCTCCGATCTTCCGCCGATGTTGCCGCTGGTAAAGGCCCTGACGCCCCGCAGCTATACGTGGTTGCCGGGAACGATTGATCTCATCGAAGTTGCGTCAACGGTCATGGTTCAGGAATTCGAGGAGGTGCCGATATCGGAACCGCGCATCGAGATGCGCGATGGCGTGCCGATCCGAACGATCGGTGAATCGGTCGAACGGCGGCCGGTCTTCGACGAGGTGCCCGTCCTCAATGACGATGGCAGTCCGGCCATGGTTCATGGCACCGAGCAACCCGCCGAATATGACGAGAACGGGAATCTGGTTCGCGAAGCCGTCGCAGCGGTATCCCGACAACTGACGCATCGTACGCCGCGCATGGTTCCTCAGCAAAGCGTCATTCAGCAACCGGTTGCGAAGCCCGATGAACGGACCCATTTCGGCTTTCTGGCAAGCGACGTGAAGAATGCGTTCCTGGCAGCCGGCATCGATTATGGCGGCTACACGATGACTAAGGACGGAGTCGAGGGCATCCGCTACGACCAGCAGGTCGCGGTGTTGTGGAAGGCGGTGCAGGAACTGGCGCAGCGGCTGGAGGTGTTGGAGCGTTCCACGCCAACGTAAGCCAGTCCTACGGCGATTGCGTCTGCATTTTTCTTTGGGAGACCGACGTGGGCACACTGAAATGGAATACACTCGGCGGCAACTGGGGCGACTCCTCCTCCTGGTTAGTCTTATCAGGTAGCGATATCATCCCGACATCCGTGGATGACGTGACCATCGATGCGCCGCTGAACTATGCGGTGAGTGTCTCAGGCACTCAGTCCGCTCATGACCTTACGATCAATGCCTCCGGTTCCCATGTCGAGATCAATGGCGCATTGTCGGTTCACAACTTGTCGGTCCAATCCGGATCGGTCGATCTTTTCGGCACGCTCAGCATGACCGGCACGCTCTCGCTTGCGCAGCCGTCGGGCGTTGCATTTACTATGGCCTCGGGCTCAGTGTTGCAAGGCGCAACGGTAACGACAAGCAACGCCATCTTCGGTCCGTTGGCTGGAACCTATGATTCCATCACGGTAGTCGGACTTCTCAGCACCTGGGGGGCGAACGTTGACGTTTCGCACGGTCTAACCCTTCTTGGCTCCAACGGAGTTGGTTCGGGTACTCTCGATGTGGGAGATTCCGGAACTATTTCGATACTCAATTCCATGACTCTCAATAACTCCGTAATCTTGGAGGACAATGGCACGATTGATATTTCGGCTGGCGCCACATTGACGCTCGGCTCGACGACGAGCACGATTCCCATGGGTGGCCACTACGTTATAATCGAGGGCCAGGGAGCGCTCGTGAACTACGGTACGATGACCGTTGCCGCATCGAAATTCGGCGGTGCCTTGTGGATCAACACACCCAATTTCGACAATGAAGGGGCTATCGTCCTTCCGGCCGGGCCACAAGAAATGGTCACGGCCGGTAATTTCTCAAACGGAGGCACGTTTTCTGCCGACAGCATTACAGTTGGCGGGACGCTTGCCGGCGGGGGGCAGTTCGACGTTCGCTCTGTTATCGCTGGAAGCATCGCCGCCGGGGTTCATATCACCGGCACCGGACATAATATCTTTGCATCATCAATCTCCCCACAAGCGACCATCGACGGCATCATTAACAACAGCAATATCGACATCACCGGCCTGCCCTATAGTTTCAACCTGAATGCCTTCTGGTCAGGCACTCCAGCCGACGGCTCGCTCACAATCAAGGACGGCACCACCGCAGTCGCCAGCCTGCATCTGCTCAACGTGCAGCCCGGAACCACTTTCACCCTCGCCCCCGATGGCAACGCCGTGCCGGGCACCAACATCACCGCCATCGCCTGCTTCGCTGCTGGCACCAACATCGCCACCCCCCACGGCGACACCCCTGTCGAACACCTCCGCCCTGGCGACCGCGTGCGCTCCGCCTTCGGCGGCGACGTGCCCGTCCAATGGATCGGCCACCGCACCCTCAGCGCCGCCGGGCTGCGCAATCCCTCGGCGATCTATCCGATACGCATCGCCGCTTCCGCCATTACCCCTGGCGTGCCGGCGCGGGACCTTTTCGTCAGCCCCGACCACGCCCTCTATCTCGACGGCGTGCTGGTGCCCGCCGCCTTGCTGGTCAACGGCAGCACGATCGATCGCGTCCCGGTCGCCGACATCACCTATTTCCACCTCGAACTCCCCCAGCACGACGTCGTCCTTGCCGAGGGCGCGCTGTGCGAATCCTATCTCGACACCGGCAATCGCGGCGATTTCGACAATGCGCCGCCGGCGGCGCGGGCGGAGGAGGATGCCAATGTGATTTGGCTCTCGCGCGCCTGCGCGCCGCAGTGCCGCAATGGGGCGCGGCTGGAGGCGATCCGGACGACGTTGGCGGTGGTGTCTTCCATGTTGCGGGTGCGGGGAGGGGTGGCAGGGGGCGTCGGTCGGGTTGGATGAAAAATTTCCGCTGAAATGAGAATTTACGGTTGACGGGTTCCAAAGTTCTATTTATGTTCAGTCCCTTCATATGCCAAGGAGCCTTT
Organism: uncultured Rhodospirillales bacterium; assembly: GCA_903865895.1. GTDB lineage: Bacteria > Pseudomonadota > Alphaproteobacteria > Acetobacterales > Acetobacteraceae > CAIYPH01. The sequence continues at coordinate 5,337 of CAIPLM010000199.1, forward strand.
CGATGTCGCCCGTCCCGTTTACCTTTCAGGAGATTTTGCGCCGCCTCGTGCTGCGCCTGGTCCTGATGGTGGACTGCGCCGTGTCGCGGCGGATGGCGGGGTTGCGGGGGCGGTTGGCTTCGATGGGGGCGGGGCATCGGCATCGCCGGCGTTTGGCGCGGGAACTGGCGCAGGCGGAGCGCAATGCGGCGATCTTGGCGGACCCGGCGTTCTGGGCGGATGCGCGGACGGTGGGAAAGGCAATGGAGGTGGCGCGCATCGTGCGGGATGCCGGGCGGCGGGCCTATGTGCGCTGCGTGATATGGCCGACGCGGGTGCGGCGGCTGCGCGGCGGGGCAGAAGTGGCCGAGGTGCCGGAGGGGGATGGCCGATGTATGGGCTGGGTGGGGGGGCTCGGCTTGCCGTGTGGTATCGCGGCGGCCCCCTCACCCAACCCTCTCCCCGGGGGGGAGAGGGCTTTTGTTGGGGTTTGGGAGGGCGCGGCGGAGGGGTGGCTTCCGGCGGGGGAGGCGTGTGCTCAGGGCTGCGGCATCGTGCCGGGCTTGCCGTTGAAGGCCGGGCCGACGCGGGGCAGGACCTCGGCGATGAGGCGGGCGGTTTGGGTGAGGATGTGGTCGGCGCCGGGGAGCATGGGGCGGAGGATGAATTTCTCGACGCCGGCGGCGACGAATTCGGCGACGCGGGCGAGGATGGCGTCGGCGTCACCGATGGCGAAGGCGTTTGCGGGGTCTCGCCCCGTGCGCTTGCGGAAGGCGTCCATCGCCGGGCGCAACGCGGGGTCATCGGGGTGGCCGAAGTGAAAGGCCATGCCGGCGCCGTAGTGGTCATCATCGATGCGGCGGCCCTCGATGGCGCAGGCGGCCTTGATGGCGGCGACGATGCGGCCGGCCTCTTCCGGGGGTTCGGAGCCGGCGATCCAGCCGGTGCCGAGGCGGGCGGTGCGCTGGATGGCGGCTTCGGAGGAGCCGCCGATCCAGATCGGCAGGTCTGGCTGGACCGGGCGGGGGAGGATGGAGGCGCCGCGGAGCGTGGTAAATTTTCCTGCGAAATCAACGCTCTCCTCGCGCCAGAGGCGGCGCATGACGAGGAGGCCTTCATCGGTGCGGCGGCCGCGGGTGGCGGTATCGAGCCCGAGCGCCTTCCATTCCGGGGAGAGCGGGCTGCCGATGCCGAAGGCGGGCAGGAGGCGGCCGCCGGAGAGGAAATCGATCGTGGCGCATTGCTTGGCGAGCAGCACGGGGTCCCGGAAGGCGATGGAGACCACGTTCATGCCGAACTTGATGCGCCTGGTGCGGCCGGCCAGCGCGGCCATGGTGGTCATGCTTTCGAGGATTGGGGTGCGGCTGATGATGCGGTCGGTCTGCCACAGGCTGTCGACGCCGCCGGCCTCGCACATATCGACCCAGCGCCAGAACGCGGCTGCGTCCTCAAAAGGGAAATCCATCAGGCCGAGGCCGATCGAGACCGTCATACGTATCCTCCCGCTTGGGTTGAGCTTGGCGCGGCGGGCGGGCGCTGGCAATGTCGGGGGGATAAGACCCAGGGAGAGAAACGATGCTGATCGGCGCCTCGATGTTTTTCACGGATTATTCGATGAGCCCGGCCGCGCTGGCGCGGGCGCTGGAGGAGCGGGGGTTCGAGAGCGTGTGGGCGCCGGAGCACTCGCATATTCCGGTTTCGCGCAAGACGCCGTTCCCGGCCGGGGGGGATTTGCCGAAGCGGTATTATGACTGCATGGACCCCTTCGTTTCGCTGACGGCGGCGGCGGTGGTGACGAGCACGCTGAAGGTGGGCACCGGGGTGTGCCTGGTGAACCAGCGCGATCCGATCCAGACGGCCAAGCTGGTGGCCTCGATTGATCAGGTTTCGGGCGGGCGGTTCCTGTTCGGCGTTGGCGTCGGTTGGAACGAGGACGAGATGAACAACCATGGTACGCGGCTAGAGGACCGCGCCAAGGTGACGCGCGAGCGGATCGAGGCGATGAAGGAGATCTGGACGCGCTCGAAGGCGGAGTATCACGGGGAGTTCGTGAATTTCGATCCGATGATGGCCTGGCCGAAGCCGGTGCAGAAGCCGCATCCGCCGATCATCGTGGGGGGCGCGTTCCCGCAAGGGCCGCGGCGGGCGTTGCGGTATGGGAATGGGTGGATCCCGGTGACGGGGCGGGCGAGCGTGGAGGGGATGGCGCGGGCGATCGAGAGCCTGCGCACGATGGCGGCGGAGACCGGGCGTGATGCGGCGGAATGCCCGGTCTCGATGTTCGGCGTGCGGGAGGACCTCGACGAGGCCCGCAAGCTGCGGGACCTCGGCGTGGCGCGGGCGGTGGTGGCGCTGGATTCGGCGAAGGAGGATGAGATTCTGCCGGTGCTCGATCGCTGGGCGGCGATTATTCGTGCACTGGAGTGATGCCGGCGGACCGGGCGGTGGCCTCAGGCCGCCTGCGCGGGGACCGGCCCGGCTGACGGCTCCACCCTCCCCCAGCCCCTCCCGCGAACGCGGGAGGGGGGCGGAGAAGCCGTGTCTACCACGCGGCGATGATGTCCTTCACGGCGGGCACTGCCAAAGCGGCGAAGGCCTGAAGCGTGGGGATATCGGCCTTGGTGTACCAATGGGCGTCATGCAGCAGGTTCATCATGCCGATGGTGGTGCCGCCCCAGCGGATCGGCACGTTGACGCAGCTTTCGCAGCCGAGCGAGCGGATGAGCTCGTGGTCGAAGAACACCGCCTTGATCTCCTCGTAGTCGTTGAGGAAGCGGCATTCGCCCTCCATGAGGCGGGCTTGCAGCTGGGCGGTGATCGGCTTGCTGCCGCCGACGAGATAGGCGTCGGGCATGTTGGAGTAGTAGCGCTGGTTCTCGCCGCGGTCCCAGTTGAGGACGAGGACGGTGAAGAGCTTGTGGCCGATGGTGGCTTTCGTTGCGGCGTCGAGGGCGGCGAGGCGGGTGGCGGTGGTGTCGGCCAGGCTGGCGGCGACGAAATGGGGGGTGGGGTCGGGGCGGGTCATGTGGGTCTCCTGGGGGTTAGGTGCGGACATGCCGCGACGTCATGGTCCGCAGACGCTCTGCCAGGCCGGCCATGATGGCGCGGCGGGCGTCCGGGGTGAGGCGGGACCAGGCGGCGATCTCCGCCCCGCTGCGGCCGCAGCCGATGCATAGGCCGGTCACGCGGTCGAGCACGCAGGTCTTGATGCAGGGGCTCTCGATGGTCACGCGCGCAGGCGTCCGCCGTTGGGGTCATGCAACGGGCGGGCGGTGATGGTGGCGCGGCACTCGGTGCCGAGAACGTCGATGAGGAATTCCCCGCCATCGGCCGCGAGTTCGGCGGGGACATATCCCATGGCGATCGACTTGCCGACCGCGTGGCCCCAGCCGCCGGAGGTGACATGACCGACTGGCTTGCCGTCTTTCAGGATCACCTCGTAGCCGACGACGTCGGCATGTGGGGCATCGACCACGAAGGCGCAAAATTTGCGCTTCGGCCCGGTGGCGCGTTCGGCCAGCACCGCATCGCGGCCGATGAAATCGGGCTTGGTGAAATCGATGAACATATCGAGCCCGGTTTCGGCGGGAGTGTAGTCGGGCCGGAAATCCTTGTTGAAGGAGCCGTAGTTCTTCTCGAGCCGGAGCGAGGAGATCGCCCGCCCGCCATAATGCTTGAGGCCGAGCCCCTCGCCGGCGGCGAGCAGGTCCTCGTAGAGCTGGCTGAGATAGTCGGGGGTTACCCAGATCTCGTAGCCAAGCTCGCCGGTGAAGCCGCAACGCTGCACGATGGCGGGCGAGAGGCCGACCGCCATTTCGCGCACCGCGAAGAACTTGAACCCGGCGTTGGAGACATCGCCATCGGCCAGCCGCTCCAGCAGGGCGCGGGAATTCGGCCCGGAGATCGCGAACCCAGCCAACGTGGAGCACACCGAGCGCACCTGCACGGTCGCCGGCGGATTCTGCGCCTTCAGCCAGCGCATATGGAACGCCTCGGCGAAGCCGGAGCCGACGATGAGGTAGCGCTCCTCGCTCAAACAGGCGATGGAGAGATCACCCATAATCCGCCCGCGCGGATTGAGCATCGGCGCGATCGCCATGCGGCCGGGCTTGGGGATCTTGCAGGCGAATACGCGATCAAGCCAGGCGCGGCTGCCCGGGCCGGTGACTTCGTATTTGCCATAATTGGAGGTCTCGTAGAGCCCGACGGCCGTACGCACCGCGAGGCACTCGGCCTTCACGTGCTCGAACGCCTCGGAGCGCCGATAGGTCGGCGTCTCCACCGGCTCCACCCCCGGGGGCGCGAACCACAACGCGTTCTCCAGCCCGAAATTGGCGCCGAACACCGCGCCGGCCGCCTTCAGCTTGTCGTAGACGGCGGTGCGGCGAAATGGCCGCGCAGCCGGCATTTCCTCGTTGGGGTAGGCGAGGCGGAAGCGGCGGCGGTAGTTCTCCTCCACCTTGATATGGGTGTATTTCCGCGTCGCGAACAGGCCGAAGCGGGCATTATCCATCGCCAGCACGTCCTGCCCGGGGTCGTTCTCGGTCATCCAGCGCGACAGCACCAGGCCGATGCCGCCACCCTGGCTGAACCCGGCCATGACCGCGCAAGCCAGCCAGAAATTCGGCAGGCCGGAGACCGGGCCAACCAGCGGGTTGCCATCCGGCGCGAAGGTAAACGGCCCGTTCACCACCTTCTTGATCCCCACGCGCCCCACCGCGGGGAAGTGCCGAAAACCGCGCTCCAGCTCCGGGGCGATGCGGTCGAGATGATCCGGCAGCAACTGGCTGTGGAAATCCTCCGGCGTGGTATCGGGCGACCAGATGCGGCTGTTCTGCTCGTAGGTGCCGAGCAGCACGCCCTGGCCCTCCTGGCGCAGATAGATCTCGCCGGTGAAATCGGTGGTGTTGATGATCTCGCGCTCCTGGCCCGCGAGCTCCGGCACCGGTTCGGTGACGATGTAGTGATGCTCCATCGCCAGCACCGGGAGTTCCAGCCCGACGAGCCGCCCCACCTCGCGCGCCCACAGCCCGCCGGCGTTGACCACGTGCTCGGCGTGGATGGTGCCCTTGTCGGTCACCACATCCCAGGTCGAATCCGGCCGCTGGGTCAGCGCGGTGACGCGGGTGAAGCGGTTGATCTCGGCGCCCATCGAGCGCGAAGCGGTGGCATAGGCTTGCGTCACCATCCAGGGATCGACATGCCCGCCATCCTCGCGCCACAGCGCCGCCTGGAAGAACTCCTCGGCGATCAGCACGTTGCGCTTCTTGGCCTCGGCGACCGAAATCAGCTCGGTCTGCATGCCGAGATAGCGGGCGCGGGAGTGGATCAGCTTGAGGAAATCCATCTGCCCATCGGAGGAAGCGAGGTAGATGCCGCCATTGTGGTGGATACCGCAGGAGAGCCCGGTGGTGGCCTCCAACTCGCGGTAGAGATCGAAGGTGTATTTCTGCAGGCGCGAGACGTTGGCGTCGGAGTTCAGCGTCGTCACGCCCCCGGCCGCATGCCAGGTGGAGCCCGAGGTCAGCTCGTTCTTGTCGAGCAGCACGAGATCGGTCCAACCGGCCTTGGCCAGGTGATACAGCACGGAGCAGCCGACGACGCCCCCCCCGATGATGACCGCGCGTGCCTGCGTTTTCATGCCGTGTCCCTGCTTGCCATGCCGAGGCCACGGGATAGCGCAGTTCCGCCGCCGCTTCAAAACCTGCGCGCCATGCCCCATGGTGGCGGCCTGAAATCCGGAGTCCCCCCATGTCCCTGCGCATCGCCGTCGGCGGCTTCATGCACGAGAGCCATTCCTTCGCGCCGCGCCCGACGCGCTATTCGGATTTCCTCCGCTCCGGCGGCTTCCCGCCGCTGGTGCGCGGCCAGGCGCTGTTCGACGGCGTGCGTGGCACCTCGGTGCCCATCGCCGGCGCCGTCGAAGTCGGCGAGGCCCGTGGCGCCAAGCTGGTGCCGCTCGCCTGGGCCTTCGCCAGCCCCGCCGGCCCGGTGGAGGACGAAGCCTTCGAGCGCATCGCCGCCCTGATCTGCGCGGAACTCTCCGCCGCCCTCGATGCCGGCCCGCTCGACGGCATCTACCTCGATCTCCACGGCGCCGGCGTGGCGGTCAGCTTCCCGGACATGGAGGGCGAGCTCCTGCGCCGGGTCCGCGCCATCGCCGGCAACGTGCCGCTCACCATCAGCCTTGATCCCCACTGCAATCTCACCCAGGCGATGGTGGATTTGGTCGACGTGCTGGTGCCCTTCCGCACCTACCCCCATATCGACATGCGGGCCGCCGGCGCCCAGGCGATGGAGCTGCTCTTCGCACGCATCGCCCGCGGCACAGCATGGGCGCGGGCCTTCCGGCAGATCGACTTCTTCCTGCCGCTCACCACCCAATGCACCATGGTCCCCCCCATGCTGCCCGTCATGGACGAACGGGCCGCACTCGCCGAGCGCAGCCAGGCCGCCGAAATCGGCTTCTGCTTCGGCTTCCCCTACGCCGATTTCGCCGATTGCGGCCCGGCCTTCGCCGTCTACGCCGACTCCCAGGAACAGGCGGACGTCACCGCCGACGCCTTCCTCTCCTACATCAACGCTCGCGAGGCGAGCTTCCTGCTCAACGTCATCCCCGCCGAGGCCGCGGTGCGCGAGGCGATGGAACTCGCCAAGACTGCCACCAAACCGGTGGTGATCGCCGACACCCAGGACAATCCCGGCGGCGGCGGCCATGGCGACACCACCGGCCTGCTCGCCGAATTCATCCGCCAGGGCGCCGAGGGCGTGGCGATGGCCCTGATCAATGACGCCGAAAGTGCGGACGCCTGCCACCGCGCCGGCATCGGCGCCCGTGTGCCCCTCATGCTCGGCGGCAAATCCGACGATTCCCCCCTGCAACTCACCGCCACCGTCCTGAAACTCACCAACGGCAAATTCATCCGCACCGGCCCGATGGCCGAGGGCAACCCGGCCGATCTCGGCCCGACCGCCCTGGTCGAGGTCGCGCCCGGCATCCGCGTCATCGTCTGCTCCCGCAAAATGCAACCGCATGACCGCTCGGTGTTCCGCCATGTCGGCATCGAGCCGTCGGACTGCCGGATTCTCGCGGTGAAATCCTCCGTGCATTTCCGCGCCGACTACCAGCCCATCGCGTCGGCGGTGATCGTCGCCGCGGCTCCCGGACCGGTGGTGGCCGACAGCTCGGTCCTCCCGTTCCGCCATCTCCGCAAGGGCATTCGGCTGCGGCCGATGGATAATCGCAGCTTTCCCGGCTGAGCCCAGCCCCACACAAGTCAGGAGCGAACCACCATGAAAATCGGCTTCATCGGCGTCGGCAACATGGGCGGCCCCATGTGCCGCAACATCATCAAGAACACCAACCATGACGTTGTGGTGTTCGATCTCAATCCCGCCGCCATGGCCGCCTGCGAAGGCGCCCGTGCCGGCGCTTCGGTGGCAGACGTCGCCGCGGAATGCGACGTGGTGATCACCTCCCTGCCCATGCCGGCGATTGTCGAAGCCGTCGTGCTCGGCGAAGCCGGCGTCGCCGCCAACATGCGGGCGGGCACCACATTCATTGACCTCTCCACCAACGCCCCCTCCACCGCCCAGAAGCTCAACGCGGCCCTGGCGGCGCGTGGCGTGACGATGCTCGAAGCCCCGGTCTCCGGCGGCGTTCCCCGCGCCGTCGATGGCTCCATCACCATCATGGTCGGCGGCGAGGACAGCGTGTTCGAGGCCCAGCGCCCGCTGCTCGCCTCCTTCAGCGGCGCCGTGGTGCATGTCGGCGCCATCGGCATGGGCTCGACGGCCAAGCTGATCAACAACATGCTGGCCTTCGCCAACATGGCGACCGCCTCCGAAGGCATCATGATGGGCCTCGCCGCCGGCATCGATCTCGACAAGCTCGCCGAGGTGGTGAAAGGCAGCTCCGGCGCCTCCTCCGCCTTCGCCGGATTGTGCGCCCGCGCCCTCTCCGGCCACCGCCAGGCCGCCTTCGCCCTCGATCTCGCCCACAAGGACCTCCGCCTCGCCCAGCAACTCGCCGACGAGGTCGGCGTGCCGAGCCCGATGGGCGCCGCCACGCTCAACCTCCTGCGCATGGCCCGCGGCATGGGCCTCGGCCCGTCGGACGTCTCGGCGATGATCGGCGTCTATGAAACGGCGCTCGGCAAAGTCGCCAAACTCGGCGGCTGAGCCCGCCCGCGCTCCGCGGGCGCTGGCGCGTGTCTCATCGGCCATGCGCCAGCGCCGCCTGCGGGCCAGCTGCCCGGGCGGTCCAAATGGCGCATCCGAGGGCGGGCATACATCGCCCGCGCGTCCATGGCGGCATCGGCGCAACCGGCGCCGCGCGCCAAGTGCCGCGCCCCGCCAGCCGCAGGCCACGCCCGGGCGCGAAACCGCCGATCCGTCGCGGCATCGCCCGCCGCCCCGCATCATTGGCGCAACGCGCCACCTCCGCCGCCTTGCCGGCGCTGCGCGGGTCCCGCCAGAATGAAGGTGCGGCCAAAGCGGCGCGGATGCCCGCGATGCGCGCGAGCTCCCGTTCGAGCCGGGCACGCGGCTTCCCCTCCGGCATCACCCGCGACCGCGCCCGCATCGCCGCCGCCCGTACCTCCAAAACACCGCCCAGCATCAACGCCATGCGCAGCACGAGGCAGCGCAGCAGGCGGTGCAGGAGGGCGGGGGCGGACGGCATCGTTTCGGGCTCCATCGCATGGGTGATCAATGCCCAGCATTCTACCCATCTGCGGAAAAATGTCAAGAACAAAAATCGAACAAAAGGAAATTGAACTCGTAGGATGGGTGAGCGCAGCGAGACCCATCAACACAGCGATGCTCCCTCCCGTGCCGCACCTCACATGCTATCCTGCCAGCCGGCGAAGGCGAGGGGAGCCAAGCGGGCGTGACCCAGTACCGGCGAATGTGCGTGGGCGGCGGCTGCTACTTCTTCACGGTCAACCTTGCCGACCGCGCCAGCGATCTGCTGGTGCGGCGGATCGGGGACCTCCGCGATGCTGTGCGTGCGTGCCGGGCGGCGCGCCCGTTCCAGATCGACGCCTGGGTCGTGCTGCCGGAGCACCTGCATTGCGTCTGGACTCTGCCGGAGGGCGACACCGATTTTTCCGGGCGCTGGCGGGCCATCAAGGGCGGGTTCTCCCGGTTGATGCCGCTGGCGGAAGCGCGATCGCCAAGCCGGGCCAGCAAGCATGAGCGGGGAATATGGCAACGCCGGTTCTGGGAGCACGCAATCCGCGACGACGACGACTACGCACGGCATGTCGACTACGTGCATTTCAACCCGGTGAAGCACGGCCTGGTGCACGCCGTTGCGGACTGGCCCTATTCGACGTTTCACCGCGCCGTGGCCCAGGGCGTCTACCCAGCCGATTGGGCCGGCACCGGTGCCGAAGCAATGGAGGCCGGCGAGCGCGGGGCGTGACGGCGCTCGAGTGAGGCGCAGGCAAGCACGCGATGCGTGACATAGCATGACGTAGCATGACGTAGGATGGGTGAGCGCAGCGAGACCCATCGCTATGTAGAACGAGCGCCAGGAGTCCTGGAGTGGTCTGGATCGTGCGTCGGGAGGAACGGCTGGCTATAACGATGGGTCTCGCTGCGCTCACCCATCCTACGTCATGCTACGTCATGCTATGTCACGCA
>CAIPLM010000200.1 GCA_903865895.1 uncultured Rhodospirillales bacterium
CTACATGCAGACCGAGCCGATGGCTGAACTCATGGCGCCGACCATCGACGCCGCGCCAACCCAGATTGCCACCATCGCCGCGTGATTCATGGCTACCGCAAACGACACCCGAATTCCCACCATCTTGACGGACGTGACCCTTGACGCGAGCGGGCTCCTCTCGGTGTTTGGAGGCAGGGATGGACCAATTGTAGTGCAACTTGACCCAGGAACCGGGTATGATGGAGAGAACCCATGGGTGTTCTCCGACGTTGCCGGTGGCTCAAATGTTATTCTAAACACACCACCACAGTTTTCTCCGATTGCACCGGTATCTGCGATAGAGGGCCAGTTGACCAAGGTACCTGGTCTTCTGCTGTTTGACTCGGTGGCGAGCAGTCAAAGCACCGTGTCTGCGGAGTTATCTGTCGTAAGTGGTATTCTTTATTCCGCCCCGTCCAGTTCGGCCTTGGTGTCGGGTATTGGAACCAGTCATCTAACGTTAACTGGCTCATTGGACGCCGTGAACGATCTACTTGCTAACGTCCAGTACGTCGGGAGCACATCTACAACAAATGATGTGTTGAAGGCGTCCGCTTCTGACACCGAGGGCGGGCGTTCAGAATCATCGCAAGGAATTACGATAGTTAAGCCTTCGCGAGATAGCCGTATGGAAGATTTGTTTTATGGAAAATATGAGGCAACAATAGATGTGCCGGGATTGACCGTAAGCTACAACTCACGTTATTCTGGAATCGAAATAATTACTTACTCTCATATTTATGGAGATATATTTTTTACATGGGAATATGGCCGGATTGCGCAAGATGATATTAGGGGAATTTATTGTCAATACACTGCAGACATAAAAACAAATAACAATAACAGTTTTCATTTATATTCAATGAATAATATATATGGCAGTCAACCAACTACAGCGATCACAACGTCTTCCGGAATAGAGTTGACTTCTGGGCTTGCGAGCGAAAGATGGTCAATCGATATTCCAGATATTTATATTTTACAATACAGTAGCCTTAATTTCGGATTCAATTTTGATCCGCAATCCAGAAATTATCCTGACGGAAACTATCCAGTTTATTATAATTTCATTGGACTTGATGATGGGGAGGGTGATTTGCAACAACGACAAATTGTGTCGACCCCTGGGCAGATATCGGTCCATCCAATATTTCCTAGCATCATTAATGATGGCGCTGGGTCTCAGTTCGCAGTCCAATTCGGGAGCGTCGCAGAGAGCGTCAACCCGAACGCTGCGACAGCGGAGATAAGCGCGGACGTTCAGTCGGGCTACACGCGTGTCTGGAACGGAGTAGGGACAACACCATCTCTTGCCAGTGGTCAAACTGGCGCAATCCTAACGAGTAGTGGATCTACTTTCACGTTGCCGAGCGGATGCAGTGTATTTGCAACGAACTCGCCTTATCGGTCGACCGTTTCCGGCGGCACGTCGAAAGACCAGACCATCATCTGCGGCGATGGCGGTCTGGCCTTTAACGCTGGAAGTGGCGCAGGTTCGGTATTTGCTGCAAGCGGCGCCAATTTGGTCAGTGTCTATCCCGGCGGGGGAGCGCAGTTCATCCAAACAGGTGCCGGCAACGACACCGTGGTCGTTCTCAGTGCGGACGACACTGTGAACGCGGGCGGCGGTACCAACCTGATCCTCACCGGGACTGGCAATCAGGTCATCAACTCCACAGGCGATGATCTGATTGCCGCGGGGGCTATCGGGTCAGCCACCATCAATGCCGGGGCGAATAATCCGGTGGCATTTTTCGGACCTGGCCGCACCGTGTTCAATGGCGGCACTGGCCATGCCACACTGGTCAGCGGGACTGGCAGTTCGACTGTCAATGCCGTTGGTGGAAGCCAGATATGGCTCGGGAGCGGGCAGGACGTGGTCAACTCCACTGGGACTGATACGATTATCGGCGGCGCAGGGGCAGCCAGCGTCAACGCCACGGCGGGCAACAGCATGCTGTTCGCCGGCATCGGGTCGCTCACTTATCGCGGCGGCAGCGGCAGCAGCACCATTCTCGGCTCGACGTCCGGCTCGGCGACCGTGCAGGGCGGTTCCGGCAGCCTGCTGGCGTTGAACTATGCCGACATGGAGTTCACGGGTGGCAGCGGGTCCGCCACCGTCGCGGCGTTCGGCGGCAGCGTGACCATCAACGGGGCGGGTGGCGGCGGCGTGTTCCTCGGCGGCCCCGCCGGCAACAACGCCATGACTGCTGGGAGCGGTCTATCGGTCATCCTGGGTGGCGGAGATGGTGACGTGCTCTCGGCCAGCACGATCCCCGGCGCGGCCGGGGCAGCCATTCTCGGCGGAGCGGGTGCGGAGACCATCACCGGCTTTGGGTCGACGGCCGTGAACCATTTCTACGGCGGCAGCGGCCCGAACATCATCCGCGCCGGGGATTTCAGCACCTCGATCCAGGTCGGCACAGGGGTAACGACGTTAATTGGTGGTACGGGTGTGGCGTTGTTCGCGTTCCCGATGGGGAATGCGAACGCGGTTGAGGTGCAGGGGTTCAATCCCGCGCTGGACTACATCTCGTTCCCAGGCTTCGGGCCGGGCGAGGCGGCGGCGGCGCTGGCCGGCGCGGTGGTCGGCGGTGGCGCGGAGGTGCTGACGCTATCGGACGGAACGCACATCACGTTCCAGGGTTTCACAGCACTCTCGGCATCGAACTTCCTGTAGGCGCAACCCACCCGGCACCGTCCGGTGCAGTTCGCACTGCCAATCGGAAACAGTTTTTTGCGGAGCTTTTTTGCAAAAAAGCGACCGCTTGCTTCCCTTATGCCGCGACAGCCACGCGCGTGCCGCGTCGACCGTGCTGGCGCACCACCAGGAAGAAGATCAGCGCGACGTTGGCGATGTTGACGAGGACGCCGGTTTCGAAGGCGACGACGTAGGTGCCGAAGGCGTCGTAGAGGAGTCCGCCGAGCCAGGCGCCGCCGGCCATGCCGAGGAGGCCGCCGAAGGCGGTGACGGGGACGCGCCAGCCGGCTTCGTTGGCGGGGAAGAGTTCGCGGATGACCAGGACATAGGCGGGGACGATGCCGGAGAAGCCGAGGCCGAAGGCGGTGGCGACGAGGAAGAGGCCGGTTTCGTCCTGGGTGGCGAGGAAGAGGGCGAGGGCGATGGCTTGGGAGGTGGAGCCGAGCAGGATGGCGCGCAGGCCGCCGATGCGGTCGGACGCCCAGCCCCAGAATTGGCGGCTGAGGAAGGCGCTGCCGGTGAGGACGGAGAGCATGGCGGCGCCGTGGGCGCGGGTGATGCCGAGATCGGTGCAGAAGGCGACGAGGTGGGCGGAGGGGAGGGCCATTGGCACGCAGCAGAGGAAGATCGCGAGGGTGACGAGGCCATGCAGGATGTTGGGGTTCAGGTTGAGGGCGCGGGTGCCGGGGAGGGGGCCGCCATGGGCGCCACCGGCGGCGACGGCCTCGGGGGGGCGGGAGAAGAAGAAGATGGCGATGGGCAGGGCGAGGGCGAGTTCGGCGGTGGCGAAGAGCCACATGGCGCCGTGCCAGCCCCAGGCGGCGATGGCGCGTTCGAAGATGGTGGGCCAGAGGACGCCGGCGAGGTATTGGCCGGACATGATGAGGGCGAGGGCGGTGCCGCGCCTTCGGTCGAACCAGCGGGTGGTGTAGGTCATCAGGGGGGCGTTGAAGGCGCCGTTGCCGAGCAGGCCGATGAAGAGGCCGTGGCCGATATAGAGCGCCCAGATGCCGCCCCAGGTGGAGATCCACATGCCGAGGGCGACGGAGATGGCGCCCATGACGGTGACTTTGCGGACGCCGATGCGTTCGGCGAGCCAGCCCATGGGGATGCCGCCGATGCCGGTGCCGAGCCAGGCGAGGGAGGAGGCGAAGGCGGCGGCGCCGCGGGCGACGTTGAGGTCTTCGGCGACGGATTTCATGCCGACAACCATGGCCAGCGGGGCGCCGTAGGTGACGGAGAGGACGGCGAAAACGGCCGCGGCGGTGACCCAGGAGGCGCGGGTTTCGATGCTGCCGGCCGCCTGGGTGTGGCTCATGACTGGAGGTGCTCCACGACGCCGGTGATGAAGGCATCACACAAGGCGAGTTGGTCGAGGGGAACGTATTCGTCGGCCTTGTGGGCCTGGACGATGCTGCCCGGGCCGCAGACGATGCTGGGGACGCCATAGGCCTCGAAGAAGCTGGCCTCGGTGCCGTAGGCGACTTTCTCGACGGATGTGTCGGGCAGGAGGGATTGGGCGAGGCGGTAGACGGCGGCTTCGGGGCAGGGGGAGAGGGCGGGGATGGCGTTGACGCGGGTGAAGGTGATGCCGGCTTGCGGGTCGATCGCGCGCATCTGGGGGGTGAGGTCGTCGGCGAGGGCTTGGAGTTCGTTGATGATGCTGTCGGGGTCAAAGCCCGGGATGTAGCGGTAGTCGAAGAGGAATTCGGCCAAGGCGGGGACGATGTTGGGGCCATTGCCGCCGGAGATGAGGTTGGTGGAGATGGTGGTGAAGGGGACATCGAACCCGTCGGCGCGGGCGCCGTGGTCGCGCTCGCGGGCGCCGATGGCCTGGATGCGGGCGATGAGGAGGGCGGCGTATTCGATGGCGTTGACGGCGGTGTGGGTGAGGGAGGAGTGGGCGGCGCGGCCGGTGACGCGGGCCTGGTAGACGCGGCCGCCTTTATGGGCGGAGACGAGGCGCATCGAGGTCGGCTCGCCGATGATGGCGCCGGAGGGGTGGACGCCCCAGTTCGCCATGGCGGTGATGAGGTGGGGGATGCCGAGGCAGCCCACCTCCTCGTCATAGGTGAGGGCGATGTGGATGGGCTCGCGGAGGGGTTTGGCGAGGTAGTCGGGGACGTGGCCGAGGATGACGGCGTCGTAGCCCTTCATGTCGCAGGCGCCGCGGCCGTAGATGCGGCCATCGCGCTCGGTGGCGGTGAAGGGGTCCGACGTCCAGGCCTGGCCGTCGACGGGGACGACATCGACGTGGCCGGAGAGGACGATGCCGCCGGGGCCTTCGCCGAAGGTGGCGAGCATGTTGGCCTTGGTGCGGTCCCCGTTCCAGTCCATCCGCGTGGTGGCGCCGTGGGCCTCCATGTGGGCGCGGGCCCAATCGATGCATTGGAGGTTGGAATTGCGGCTGACGGTGTCAAACCCGATCAGCGTCCTCAAGGCAGCGAGAGTGCGCGGATCGGGTGACATGGGCTTACTCCTGGTAGGTGGCGACGAAGGCTTCCAGCCGGTTCATCGCCTCGGTGAGCATTTCCTGGCTCTTGGCGTAGCACAGGCGGATGTAGCGCTCCGAGCCTTTGCCGAAGGAGATGCCGGGGGCCATGCCGATCTTGGCCTCGACGACGGCGCGCTTGCAGAAGGTGAGGGTGTCTTCCACGCCATCGACGCTGAACATGGCGTAGAAGCTGCCCTCGTTGGGGATGTTGTGCACGCGCGGCATGCGGGCGAGGCGGTCATTCACCAAAGTGCGCCCCTGGGCGCAGCGGGCGGTGAAGGATTTGGTGAATTCCTCGCCCTGGCTGAGCGCGGCAATCGCGCCGTACTGGAGGAATTCCGGCGCGCCCGAGGTGTTGAACTGGATCAGCTTCTCGAAGGAGTCCTTGAGCCCTTCGGGATAGACGATCCAGCCGAGCCGCCAGCCGGTCATCGCCCAGGCCTTGGAGAAGGAGTTGACCACAAAGACCGGGTCATTCGGCTTGGCGATGTTGAGGAAGGAGAAGGCGATCGGCCGGTCATAGACCAGGCGGTGGTAGACCTCGTCCGACAGGATGGCGATGCCCTTTTCGCGGGCGAAGGCGAGCAGGCGCTCGGCTTCCTCCGGCGTGATCATCCAGCCCGTCGGGTTACCGGGGGAGGCGAGGTAGATGACTTTGGTGTTCGCGTCGCACGCCGCGAACACCTTATCCATGTCGAGCGACCAGCCGGCATTTCCCGGCGTCATCGCCACTTCGCGGGCCTCGGCGCCGCAGATCTGCATGGCGCGCATGATGTTGGGCCAGGAGGGGGTGATGGCGACGACGTTGTCGCCGGGCTTCACGGTGGCCTGGGCGATCAGCATGACAGCGGACATGCCGGACGGGGTGAGCGCGATGCGGTGCTCGGGGATATCGACGCTGTAGATCGACTTCAGGTAGGCCGCGATGGCGTCGCGCATCGGGGCGATGCCGCGGTTGGGGGTGTAGAAGGTTTTGCCGGCCTTCATGGCGTCGGCGGCGGCGTCGCAGATGAAGTCGGGCGTCGGCACGTCCGGCTCGCCGGCGAACATGGCGATCACCGAGGGGTCACCATAGCCCATGCGCCAGACCTCGACGATCGGGCTGTCTTCAAGGACCTCGATGTCTTGGCGGACGAGACTCATGGATGTTCCCCGGGGAGCTGCTGTGGAGGGCGATGGAGCATGGCGGGGCGGTTCGGGTCAATCATCGTGCCGGTGGGGTCGCGGAGTGGGGCGCGCGCGCTATCTCCAGGGTCGGCGCTCAGATGAATGATTTTGCGGCAATTTTTGCATCGCGATGGATTGACGCGGCAACGCCAGGGCATGGCAGGGTCGTCCCATCATGCTGCAACGAGGACCTGCCGGGATGCCCATCCTGCCACGCTTGGCGCTGTTCGCCGCTGTTTGCCTCGTGCCATTTGCCGCTTTGGCGGATGGCGGGCTGCCGGCGGTGAACCCCGCCGAACCCCCAGCGCAGCCGCCCGCGGGCTGGGTGCGGGAGAGCCCACGCGTCTGGTTGCGCACCGATGTGCCCAATACCGCGCTCGCCTGGCGCAGGGTCAACGCTAACCAATGGGCGCTGGTGGCGCCCGAGGGCGGCTGACCTCACTCCCGCGGGGCCGCCGCCATCTCCAGCGCGACGGCCAGCAGCACGATCGCGCCGCCGATCAGCGTCGGCAGTGCGGGAAACTCGCCAAACGCCAGCCACACCCAGAACGGCGCCACCGGCAATTCTAGATTGGCGATCAGGGAGGCCCGCGTCGCCGACAGCAGGCGGCTGCCGAGGGTCAGCAGCAGCAGGCCGAGCCCGAACTGGGTGATGCCGAACAGCGCCAGCAACAGGAGTTCCGCCGGAGTGACCGCCATCGGCTGGGCCACCGGCCACACCAGCGCCGCGCAGGCCAGCGCCGAGAGGCAGGAGGCCGGCAGCATCGAGATGCCGCGATGCCGCCGCACCAGCACCATCATCAGCGCCATCAGCCCGGTCATCACCAGGGCCAGGAGATTACCCGCGAGATGCCCGGCCGAGACCGCGGCATCGACCATGATCACCACGCCGATGAGCGCCAGCAGGCTCGCCAGCAGCGTCAGCCACCCCTCGCGCTGGCGCAGCCACAGCCAGGCGATGGCGGCGGCGATGAAGGGCGCGGTGGCGTAGATGATGGTGACATCCGCTACCGTCGTCAGGCGCAGCGCGTTGATGAAGCAGATGGTGGCGAGGGTCGAGCAGGCGCCGGCCAGCAGCCCCGGCCGGCCGATGGCGCGGAAGGCCGTCGCCGTCGCGCCGCGCTCCCGCCAGGCGATGAACCCGGCGATGAACAGCCCGCCGAACAGACCGCGCCAGAACAACATGGTCCAGACATCGGTATGCAGCAGCCGGGTGAACAGTCCCGCCGTGCTGAAGGCCAGCGCCGAGCCGAGGATGAGCAGCGGGCCGGCGATGGGGTGGCGTTCGGGCGGCATTCGATGATCCGGGCGATGTCTGCCGCAGCCTAGCGCCTCCTTCCTGACAGCGTTATGTCAGCAGTCAACGCAGGAGGCGAAAATGCGCCGCGCCGACCGGTTGTTCGACATTCTGCTGATGCTGCGCACGGCCGCCGCCCCGCTGACCGCCGCCACCATCGCCGCCGCGCTGGAGGTGACGGCGCGCACCATCTACCGCGACATCGCCACCCTCCAGGCCCGCCGCGTGCCGATCGAGGGGGCGGCAGGGATCGGCTATGTGCTGCGCCCTGGCTTCACCTTGCCGCCCCTCATGTTCACCCTGGAGGAAACCGACGCGATCGCGGTCGGCATGCGCCTGGTGCGCCGCCTGCGCGATCCGGCGATGCAGGCGGCGGCGGACAGCGTGTTGGCGAAAGTCGCCGCCGTTCTGCCGGCCTCGCTGCGCGACGGCGTCGCCGCCCCAGCCATTTTCATCTCCGAGGGCAGCACGGCCACCCCTGAGGGGCTGGACTTTGCCGAGCTGCGCCGCGCCATCCGCGAGAAGCGAAAGCTGCGCATCACCTATCGGGACGCCGAGGGCAGATCGAGCACGCGCACCATCTGGCCTATCGCGCTTGCCTATTATGTGGACGCCACCGTGCTCGGCGCCTGGTGCCAACTCCGCGGCGATTTCCGCCATTTCCGTGCCGAACGTGTCACCGCGGCGGAGCTGCTGGATGAGACCTATCCCGGCGGCCGCGACCTGATGGCCCGCTGGTTCGCCCTGCAACGCGACACCCCAGCGCTTTGACTCGCGGCCATCCGCGGGACAATGATCCGCAGAGCAAAACGGGGGCGGATCATGGGCGGCAAATTCGGCATTTCGGCATTCCTGGCCCTTGCGGCGACCCTCGCGCTGCAAGCGCAAGCGGCCGACCTGCGGATGGCGCTCTCCTCCTCACCAAGCGCGATGGACCCGCATTTCCACAATCTCGGTGCCAATCTCAACGTCTCCGCCAACATGTTCGACACGCTGGTGCGCATGGACGCCGATAGCCGACTGCAACCCGCGCTCGCGGCAAGCTGGAAGGTGATCGACCCCACCACCTGGGAGTTCAAGCTGCGCGACGGAGTGCGCTTCCATGACGGCACGCCCCTCACCGCCGATGACGTGATCTATTCGCTGGATCGCCCGGGTAAGCTGGTGAACTCCCCGGCCGGATTCGCCATCTTCACCAAGGCGATCGCCACCAAGCAGGCCGTCGACGCCAGCACCATCCGCATCACCACCGCCGGTCCCTACCCGCTGCTGTTGTCCGACCTCAGCACCATCTACATCTTGAGCCGCAAGGCCGCCGAGGGCGTCGCGACCGAGGATTTCGCCAAGGGCACCGGCATGGTCGGCACCGGCCCCTACCGCTTCACCTCCTTCCTGCGGGATGACCGGGTGGAGCTCGCCGCCAACCCCGCGCCCTGGGGTGACAAGCCCGGCTGGGACAAGGTGACGATGCGCTTCATCCCCAACAACGCCGCCCGCCTCGCCGGGCTGCTGGCCGGCGATGTCGATGGTCTCGAGGGCGTGCCGGCGGCCGATCTCTCCACGGTGAAGGCCAATCCCAAGCTGGTTTTCGGGCAGAAGGTCTCGGCCCGTCTGGTCTATTTCTACGTCGATGGCGGCCGCGCCGAGACGCCGCAGGTGACCGCGAAGGATGGCTCCAAGCTCCCCAAGAACCCGCTGGCCGATCAGCGGGTGCGGCAAGCCATGTCGCTCGCCATCAACCGTGAGGCGATCACCGAGCGGGTGATGGCCGGGCTCGGTTACCCCACCGGCAATCTCGTGCCGGAATCCCTGTTCGGCTACGACCCGACGCTGAAAGTGCCGGCGTTTGATCCCGAGGCGGCCAAGAAGCTGCTGGCCGAAGCGGGCTACCCCGATGGTTTCGCCATCACCATCCACGGCCCGAATGACCGGCTGGTGAATGATGCGCAGATCGTCCAGGCGGTCGGCCAGATGCTCAGCCGCATCGGCATCGCCACCAAGGTGGAAACGGCGCCAATGGCCTCCTATGCCGGGCGTGGCGCCAAGGGCGAGTTCTCCTTCGGGTTGATCGGCTTCGGCTCGCAGACCGGCGAATCCAGCGCCATCCTGCGCGCCATCATCGCCTGCGCCGACCCCAAGAGCGGCGGCGGGCTCTATAACTGGAGCTTCTACTGCAACCGCCAGGTGGATGATTACCTCGGCCGCGCCCTGCAAACGGTGGATGACACCGCACGGCGGGACCTGTTGCGCCAGGCCGCCAACCTCGCCGTCAGCACCCAGGCGATCATCCCGCTGCACTTCCAGGCCACCACCTGGGCGGCACGTCAGGGGCTCACGATCGTGCCGAGAACCGATGAGCGCACCTTCGCGGCGACCTTCCGGGCACCCTAACCGGCGTCCAGGCACAGGGCGAGGAAGTCCCGCGCCTTTTCCTGCCAACCCGATTGCGCGGCGAAGGCGGCGCCGGCGCGGCCCATGCGGCGGCGCTCGGCATCGTTGAGGCGCAGCCGTGCCATCGCTGCGGCCACCGCCTCCACCTTATGGGCATCCACCAGCAACCCGGTCGCGCCGTCGATCACAGCCGAACCGGTGCCGCCGTCCCTCCCGCCGATCACCGGCAGGCCACAGGCGCTGGCTTCCAGCAGCACCAGGCCGAACCCCTCGGTATCCCCGTTGGGCAGGGTGCGGTTGGCCAGCACGAAGGCCTCGCCGAGGCGGTAATGGGCGGCGAGTTCCTCGTCGGCCACGTGCCCGGCGAACACCACGCGGCCGGTCAGCCCCATCCGGTGCGCCAGCGCCCGCAACTCGGTCTCCATCGGCCCGGTGCCCACCACCAGCAGCCGGCAATCCGGATGCTGCGGCAACAGGGCGGCCAAGGCGAGGATGGCGGTATCCACCCCCTTCTTCTCCAGCAGCCGGCTCACGGTGATGAAGACGAAGCCGTCCTCCAAGCCGTAGCGCGCCAGCAGCGCCCGGTCAGGCGCGCCGGGATGGAAGCGCGCGGTGTCCACCCCATTGGTGATCAGCGCCAGCTTCGCGGCATTGCACCCGGGGAGCAGGCGCAGCGCCGCGGCGCGCGAGAAGCGGCTGACGACGAACACCCGGTCGGCCGCCGCCATGGTGCGGGCGGCGCGGCGATGGCCAGGGTCGTAGTCGTCCTGGGTGAGGATCTCCTCGCCGTGGATGTAGACCGCGACCGGCACCCGGGTGAACAGCCGCAGCACCGGTACCATCCAGCCGCTCGCCAGCACCTCGCCGATGCATACCGCGTCGATGCGCTCGCGGTGCAGCAGCACGATCACCCGTGCGAGCACCACAAGACGCAGCACGAGGTCGCTCGCCCA
Source organism: uncultured Rhodospirillales bacterium (assembly GCA_903865895.1). Classification (GTDB taxonomy): domain Bacteria; phylum Pseudomonadota; class Alphaproteobacteria; order Acetobacterales; family Acetobacteraceae; genus CAIYPH01. Next base: position 11,025 of record CAIPLM010000200.1, read on the forward strand.
GCCGCGGATCCTTGCCGCGAGGCCCTGTGCTGCGGGGGTGAGCAAGGTGCGCAGCAGTCGGACGCGGCGAACTGCGCCGCGCACCGTGCGGTCATGCGCCTGCCAACCGGCGATCTCATTGCCGTCGCGATAGTCGAGCGAGGGGGTGAGAACCACCACACGTCCCCCGCCATGCTGCGCGAGGGCCGCGTAGACGGAGGCCGAGCCCCCATGATTGGGCGGGAATTGATTGGTGATCAGCAGCACCCGCCCGGGCCGGGCCATGGCGCCGGACGCTGCGCCCGCCCGGGACTGCAACCCCACAAGCCCGGCGGCCGGAAAATTGGATGCGCTCATCCTGTCCGCCACAGGCCTGAGAGCCTGTCCGGTAACGGTCCGCCCATCGGAGGTCCGGCATGGTGCATGGCCGGAGCCTGCCCGAGCCTGCGGCAGACACTAAATCAATGTCGCGTCACGCGGCGGTATTGACGGTTAATTCTGCTCCGCGGGCGGCACGAACTGGCCGGGTATGTCGTCGAGCGCCACAAATTGGGCGCCGGCGGCATCGCGCAGATGGGCCAGCACGCCCGAGAGCCGGTCATAGAACTGCCGCTGCTCCGCGGCATTGGTCACATAGGGGTTGCGGCCCGGCCAGATCGAGGAGCTGTGAAAGCTCACCGGGTAGACGGCTTGTCCGCGTGCAGCGAGGCCGCGGACCAGGCGGATCATGGTCGGCGCATCATGCCCCTCGGGCGAGAGCGTCATCCGCTCGGCCAGCCGCAGACGGGAAACCAAGCTGACGGCGAGGCGCGGCCAGGCGCCGGATCGCACGCCATGGTAGAGCGCCGCCGCCCGCGCCCCGGCATGGCCGACGATGGCACGGCCGAGCGGCAGTTCCAGCACCCGCCGAGACTTGCCGAACCAGAAGGGCGCATAGTCGAACCCGCCATAATCCGGCCCGCCCTCGGCCGAGAAATCCGATCGCGGCGCAACCGAGGTATCAACGGTGATGCCCAGATCCTCCAGCAGCGCCGGGCTCGCCGGGCCCAGCCCGTAGCGCCCGGCCCGGTAGGTGCGGGCAGGAAAGCCGAATGCCGCCTCGAACTGCGCCGCCAGCGCCCGCAGCTTGGCCGCCTCGATCTCGGGCGCGAGGTTGCCGGCAAATGAGAGCCGGTGGTCCCGCACGCCCAGCAGCGGCGGCGTCACCCAGGTGTGCAGATGCAGGCCAAGCACACACCGCCCGGCCGCGTGCTCGCGCCGCAGCAGCGCCACCGCGTCCGCATCCTCCAGCACCCGCCACGTCACCATGTAGGCGGGGATCGCCCCGAAGGCGCCGAACACCGCCTGCAACTCCGGCAAATGCCTGAGATGCTCGGTATTGTCCGGCGTGCCCTCCACCGGATCGGCCCAGGGGAAATCCTCCTCCGTGTCGATCACGATGGTGCAGGCGGGCGGGCCGGGCCGGGCGACGGCCGGCTCGGCGTTTGCGAACCACCCGGCCGCCCCCTGCATCGTCAGCTGCCCTTATTGCGGGCGCAGGCTGAGGCCGTTGGGGAATTTGCGGCGGTACTCCTCCACCCCCGCCTCCATGGTGATGAACGTGGCGCCCTCGGCGCGCAGCGTGGTGATCATATGCTCCAGCATGAGCATCCGGTGGCCGCGGCCGATCACGTGCGGATGGAACGTGTAGGTCAGCACGCCCCACTTGTAGTGCTTCTTCATGTAGCGGAATTCGTTGATGAAATTCTCGATCACCATCCGCGCGTTCATGTTGCCGGGCGTGATGCCCGCCGGCGAGCGCATGTATTCGAAATGCGGATGGTCATCGAGCGACCAGGAGATCGGCATTTCCACCAGCGGCGTGTCCGGCCCGAAGGTCATCGGCTCCAGCAGCGGCGTCTTGTCCCCGTTACGCGCCTGATAGGGCAGGTAATCATGCCCCATCATCGAGCTGTCATAGGTGAAGCCGTGCTTCAGCAGCAGGTCGATCGAGACCGGGCTCAAGTCCCACGCCGGCGAACGGTAGCCGCGCGGCGCGCGCCCAGTGAGGCGGATGATCGATTCGTTGCCGCGCACCAGCTCCTCTTCCTCGCCCTCCGGGCCGAGGGTGGAGGGCACGCGATGGGTCCAGCCATGGTTGCCGATCTCATGGCCCGAGGCATGCACCGCGGCGACGCAGGAAGGGTAGCTGTCGATGGTGTGGCCGGGGATGAACCAGGTGGTGGGAATGCGCTCGTCGTTCAGCAGCTTGAGGATGCGCTGCGTCGCCGCGATGCCGAAATCGCCGCGGGAAATCGCGGTCGGCGTCGTGTTCTCGCGCGAGATCATCGATGAGGTGTTGTCGTGGTCGAAGGTGAGGCAGACGAAGAGGTCAGCCATGCGGGTCTCCTGTTCTGGTGGCGTGGAAAGGCGGGTCAGGCGGGTGGCGCCTCCCGGTAGCGGGTGGCAAGCCAGCCGCCATCGATGGTCAGCACCTGGCCGCTGATGAAGCTGGCGTCGTCGGACAGCAGGAACACCACCGCGGCGGCGATATCCTCCGGCTGGCCGTTGCGGCCGAGCGGGGTCATCGCGGTCATCTGGTCGGTGAACCAGGCGCTAGTCTGGATGCGCCGGCGCGTCATATCGGTCTCGATCAGCCCGGGTGAGACGGCGTTCACGCGAATGCCGCGCGGGCCGCAATCGGCCGCCATCTGGCGGGTGAGGCCGATCACGCCCGCCTTGGCGGCGGCATAGGCGGAACTGCCGGGAAAGCCGATCATCCCATAGATCGAGGCGACGTTGACGATGGCGCCACCCTTGCCCATCGCCTTCACGCCCTCGCGCGAAACCCGGAAAACGGCGCGCAGGTTGACGTCGAGGAAGCGGTCAAGCTCGGCATCATCGGTGTCGGTCGCGGCATGGGAGCCGCCGATGCCGGCGTTGTTGAACAGCAGCGAGAGCCCGCCAAGCGTCGCCTGGGCGGCGCGCATCAGCGCCGCGGGCCCGTCATCGGCGGCGACGTTGCAGATGAGGGTATGGAGTTCGCCGGACGCCATGGCGGCGGTCTCGGCCAATCCCTCTTCCTTGATGTCGGCGGCCAGCACGCGGGCGCCCTCGGCCGCCAGCCGCAGCGCCGTCGCCCGGCCGATCCCGCCGGCCGCCCCGGTCACCACCGCCGCCTTGCCCACCAGCCCCGCCAGCCCCATCGCCGCACTCCGCCCATCCATGCGCGTAGCATCGACGCGCCGGCCGAGCCTGTCAAAACCGGGCGCCACACCGCCGCCCCCGATGCCGCTGCCCGACCCCGTACATGCGCCAGCGCCGCCGCGCGGGAGGGCTCCCGGCAGCGCTGAGGCGACGGCGATGAAGCCGGTACATCGCGCTTCCTCCAGACGCGGCGCGACCGCCGGTACGGCGCCGGCCAGCCGCACCAGCGGCGTCGGATGAATCCGCCGCCGCACCATCGCCCGCCGCCCGGCATCGGCATGAACGCGCGCCCGCTCGGCCGCCAGCCCGCGAAAACCGGCATCCTCAGCGAGAGCGGGGTCGGCCAGCAACGCTTGCGCCCAGGTGATCCGGCGCAGTTCCTTCTCCAGCCCGGCCCGGTGCCGATGCCCCTCCGGCAGCATATCGCGGCGCGCCCGCAAAACCGCCGCCCGCACGCAAAGCGCACCCCACACCACCCCCAGCATATGCCGCAGCACGCGCAGCACGGACTGGAGGTGGGAGGGACGGGGCGGCATGGAGGGCTCCTGCAAGGGTTAAGTTCGCTTTATGTTCTCATCCCTGCTTCCGAAAATCAAGCTCTTTTTTCCAGTTGAGCGAAAATTTTTCCTCCCAAGACCGCACTTCGCCCTCTCCCCTCATCGGGGGCGCGCGCCCGGAAGGCGAGCCGCGCAACGCCTCACCCCGCGCCCTCCCCCCCGGCGATGGACGGGCGGCGGCAGCTTCGCTAGCCTTGCGCCACCAATGGCGCGGGAGGGGTTCGTCCATGCAGGGGGTCGCCCCAGGCGGCATCGATTGTGATCTGCATCCGGCGCTGCCCGGCACGGCGGCGCTGATGCCCTATCTCGATCCGTACTGGCGCGAGCAGATCACCGTGCGCGGCATCGATGGGCTCGATCTCGCGAGTTTCCCGCCGAAAATCCCCGCCAATGGTCGTGCCGACTGGCGGCCGCAGCACGGCAAGCCCGGCGCCGATTTCGAGCGCCTGCGCCACGACGCGCTGGATGGCTTCGGCCTCCGCGCGGCGATCTGCAATCCGCTCTATGGCGTCCAGGCCGTCTATAACCGCCACTTCGCCACCGCGCTCGCCACCGCGATGAATGACTGGATGGTCGCCGAATGGCTCGACCGGGACCCCCGCCTGCGCGCCTCCGTGGTGATCGCCCCGCAGGACCCGGCGGCCGCCGCGGCTGAGATCGAACGCCGCGCCGCCGATCCGCGCTTCGTGCAGGTGCTGCTGCTGGCGATGGGCGAGGCGCCGCTGGGGCGGCAGGAGTACTGGCCGATCTACGCGGCCGCGACGCGCCACCGCATGCCGATCGGCGTGCATGCCGGCTCCACCGCGCGCCACGCCACCACCGGCAATGGCTGGCCCTCCTACTACCTCGAGGACTACGTCGCCCACGCCCAGGCCTTCCAGGCGCAGCTCCTCAACCTCATCCACGAGGGCGTCTTCGCGAAATTCCCGGACCTTCGCGTGGTGCTGATCGAGTCCGGCTTCACCTGGGTGCCCAACTTCATGTGGCGCGCCAACAAAACCTGGCGCGGCGTGCGCGCCGAGGTGCCCTGGGTCGATCGCCCGCCCGCCGATCTCATCCGCGAGCACGTCCGCTTCACCCTGCAGCCCGCCGACGCCCCGCCCGACCCGGCGGACCTCGCGCGGGCCATCGACCAGATCGGCTCGGATGACGTGCTGCTATTCTCGACGGACTACCCGCACTGGCAGTTCGACGGCACTGACGCCTACCCCGCCGGCTTCCCCGCCGCCCTGCGGCAGCGCGTCGCCGTCGACAACCCGCTCGCGACCTATCCACGTTTGAGGGAGACGCTGGCATGACGCCCGATGACGGACCCGCCCAGCCACATGATCGCGAGGCGCGTGATCGCGCCGCCGCCACCAAGCTCAAGGTGATCGACTGCGACGTGCACCACGCACTCGCAAGCCCGCGCGCCCTCTACCCCTATCTCGCCCAGCGCTGGCGCGACCATCTCGACCGCTACGGCCACCGCAAGCCGACGCCCTTCGTCTCAAGCTCGCCCTACCCGAAAACGGCGCCCGCCCTCTCGCGCACCGATTCCTGGCCCCCCAATGGCGGCCCGCCGGGCTCCGACCTCGCCTTCCTCCAGGAGCAACTGCTCGACCGCTACAACATCGAATACGGCCTGCTGCATTTGCTCGCCCCCTCCGGCATGGATGAGCGCAACCAGGAACTCGGCGCCGCCTTGTGCCGCGCCATCAACATTTGGCAGCACGAGCACTGGACCCAGAAGGACCAGCGCCTGAAAGCCGCCATCGTCGTCCCCGGCGAGGACGCCGCCGCCGCCGTCGCCGAGATCGAGCACTGGGCGGGGAACTCCGACTTCGCGCAGATCTCGATGATCACCCACACCATCGAGCCGCTCGGCCGCCGTCGCTACTGGCCGATCTACGAGGCGGCGGTGCGCCACGGGCTGCCGGTCGGCCTGCATACCTCGGGCTTCAACGGCCATGCCCCGGCCGCCTCGGGCTGGCCGTCCTACTACGTGGAGGAGCAGCACATCGTCGCCCTCTCCCAGCAGGCGCTTGCCGTCTCGATGGTGTGCGAAGGCGTGTTCGCCCGCCTGCCGGACCTCAAAGTGGTGATGGTGGAGAGCGGTTTCGCCTGGGTGCCCTCGCTCGCCTGGCGGCTCGACGCCCATTGGAAGCGCATGCGAGACGAGGTGCCCCACCTCGCCGAGCCGCCGTCGCATTATCTGCGCCGCAACATGTGGTACACGTCCCAGCCCGCCGACGAGCCGGAAAACCCCGAGGATCTCCGCCAGATCATCGACTGGCTGGGCTGGGACCGCGTGTTGTTCGCGACCGACTATCCGCACTGGGACATGGACAACCCGGATTTCGCTTTCCGCTGCCGCATGAGCGAGGCCGAGCGCCGCATGATCTACGCCGGCAATGCGCGGGCGGTGTACGGGTTCGCATGAGCCGGCATATTGTTGCCGCTGTCGGCGAAATCCCGCCGGGCGGCCGCAAGCTGGTCACGCTGAACGGGCGGGACATCGGGGTGTTCAACCTCGGCGGCGAGTTCTTCGCCCTGCTCAACCGCTGCCCCCACCAGGGCGGCGCGCTGTGCCGGGGCTCGCTCACCGGCCTCGTCACCTCCACCACCCCCGGCGAGTTCACCTGGTCCCGCGCCGGCGAGATGCTGAAATGCCCCTGGCACGGCTGGGAGTACGATGTCCGCACCGGCCAGTCCTGGTGTGACCCGGAAGACACCAAGGTGCGGCTCTATCCCGTCACCATCGAGCCCGGTGAGCGCCTCGCGAAAGGCCCCTATGTCGCCGAGACGTTTACAGTTTCGGTGGAGCAGGCTTACATCGTCGTCGAGGTCTGAGAAGACCCAGCAGGAAGGGGAAACGATGAGTATCAACGGCAGGGCATATATCGTCGGCGCCTATGAGCATCCGACACGCAAGGCGCCCGACAAGTCGGTCGCACAGCTCCACGCCGAGTGCGCCCGTGGCGCGCTGGCCGATGCGGGGCTGACCAAGGACGACATCGACGGCTACATCTGCGCCGGCGACGCGCCGGGCATGGGGCCGATCAACATGCTCGACTACATGAACCTCAAGGTGCGCTACTTCGACAGCACCGATGTCGGCGGTTCGTCCTACATCGCGCATGTCGCGCATGCCGCCCAGGCGATTGCCATGGGCAAGGCCAGCGTGGTGCTGATCACCCTCTCCGGCCGTCCGCGCTCCGAGGGCGTCCAGACCGGCACCGCGATGCGGCCCGGCAACCCGCAGGTGCCGGACGCCCCGTGGGAGAGCCATTTCGGCCCCACCACCGCCAATGTCTACGGCATGGTGGCCAAGCGCCACATGTATCAGTACGGCACCACCTCCGAGCAGCTCGCCTGGATCAAGGTGGCCGCCTCGCACCACGCCCAGTGGAACGAGCACGCCATGCTGCGCAACGTCGTCACCGTGGAAGACGTGATCAACTCGCCGATGGTGTCGGACCCGCTGCATCGCCTCGATTGCTGCGTCATCTCCGATGGCGGCGGCGCGCTGATCGTCACCTCCCCCGAGATCGCGCGCAGCCTGAAGCGCCCGCTCGTCAAGGTGAAGGGCGCCGGCGAGGCCCCCAAGGGCCAGTTCGGCGGCGACGTTGACCTGACCTTCTCCGGCGGCGCCTGGTCCGGCCCGGTGGCCTTCGCCGAAGCCGGCGTCCGCCCGTCCGACATCAAGTACGCCTCGATCTATGACAGCTTCACCATCACGGTTCTCCAGCAGATCGAAGACATGCGCTACTGCGAGCGCGGCCAGGTCGGCAAGTTCGTCTCCGACGGCAATTTGATCTCCGGCGTTGGCAAGCTGCCCTTCAACACCGATGGCGGCGGCCTGTGCAACAACCACCC
>CAIPLM010000201.1 GCA_903865895.1 uncultured Rhodospirillales bacterium
CCCCTCTCCACTCCCGAACCTCTTACGCAAAATGGGATCAAAGGGGCTCGGCCCCTTTGCGGGTCCAGGGCAGAGCCCTGGCCTTTCTTCCTTCCTCCAGCATGAGGCATCACGCCATGGACCCCACTGCCCGTCGCAAGCTCGGTAAGTCTGCTCTCAGTGTCACCGCGCTCGGCTTCGGCACCGCGCCCTTGGGTGGGGCGCGCGGGACGATCCCGGAGCCCGAGGCGATCGCGACGATTTCGGCTGCTTATGATGCCGGGCTGCGGTTTTTCGACACCTCGCCGTTTTATGGGTTTGGCCGCAGCGAGTTGCGCTTGGGTGCCGCGCTGCGGGACATGAAGCGGGAGGATCTGGTGGTTTCCACCAAGATCGGGCGGTGGATGACGCCGCTGAAGCCGGGGCAGGACGCAGTGGTGGAGCGGCCGGGGGCGCTGAAATTCAAGCCGACGTTTGACTACTCGTATGACGGGGTGATGCGCTCGCTGGAGCAGTCGTGGTTGCGGTTGGGGATGAACCGGATTGATGTGGTGTTCATCCATGACGTCGATTTCTGGACCACGCGGGACCTTGGGGTGCTGGAGCAGCGCTTCCACCAGGCGACCACCGATGGGTTCCGTGCGCTCAATGAGCTGCGTTCGGCCGGGGTGATCGGCGCCATCGGGGTGGGGCTGAACGAGGCGGCGATTTCGGCGCGGTTTGTGCGGGCGGTGGATCTCGACTGCGTGCTGCTGGCCGGGCGCTACACGCTGCTGGAGCAGGCGGCGCTCGATGATTTCATGCCGTTGTGCGAGGCCCGCAATGTCGGCGTGGTGATCGGCGGGCCGTTCAACTCCGGCGTTCTCGCCACCGGGGCAATTCCGGGCGCGAAGTTTGATTACCAGGACCCGCCGCAATCGGTGATCGAGCGGGTGAACCGGATCGAGGCGGTGTGCAACCGCCATGGCGTGAAGATGGCCGCCGCCGCGCTGCAATTCCCGCTCTCGCATCCCGCGGTGAGCGCGACCATCCCCGGAGCCGTGAGCCGGGCCGAGATTACCGCCAATCTGGAGCTGTTCCGCGCGCCGATCCCGGCCGATCTCTGGGCCGAGCTGCGCCATGAGGGGCTGCTCGATCCACGGGCGCCGCTGCCGGGCTAGGCGGTAGGAGATATTTTTCTGTAAATCGTAGGAAATTTCGCTTGCGTGCGATGGACATATAAGGTAAACACGGCGTCACTTAATCAGGAGTGACCGAAGCCGTATGACCCGACTGCCCGCCCCTCGTCCGGACGCCGCCGACAGCATCGCCACCATGCTTGGCGACCTGCTGTTCGCGCTGCTGGCTGCCCTTCTGGGGGTGGCACGGCGGCGGGCGCTTGCGCGCGCCGCCGGGGGCTTTGATCTCGGGGATGGCGATGTGATCTCGGCGGTGCTGCGCGCGGAGGCCGAGGCCGAATTGTTTTACGAGCCCTGGGTGGAGTGGATCGCGGTGCCGGCGCCGTGGCGCAACGGGCGGTTGCTGCCGCGCCGGCACGAGCCTCGGCGCGTGCGACAGCGCGGCGTGCGGATTGCCGCGCGCATGCGTGGACCACCTTTGTGCCAAATCACACGTCGACATGAGCGAACCGGCATGGCCTGAGGGCGATGCGCGGGGGATGCCGCATGCCTGCGGCTCAAGCCTTGGAAATTTGTTCTTTTACAATCGTATCCGGGTGGCGCCGCACCCCGCGTCAGGGGGCGGCGAAGCGGATGAAACTGGCGGCGAGGATGATGTAGATGTCGCGCTTGAACGGCGGGGCGAGCACGGGCAGTTCGGCGAAATCGGCCCAGCGCCAGGCGTCGAACTCGGGGTGGGGGTCGGCGTCGAGGCGGATGTGGTGGTCCTCGCCGGTGAAGCGCAGCGCGAACCAGCGCTGCCGCTGGCCGCGGAATTTGCCGCCGAGGGCAACGCCGATCAGGTCGGGCGGCAGGTCATAGGTCACCCAGTCCGGGTGTTCGCCGATGATCTCGGCGCGATCGGTGCCGATTTCCTCGGCGAGTTCGCGGAGCACGGCGCCGCGCGGGTCCTCATCGGCATCGATGCCGCCCTGCGGCAGTTGCCAGCCGCCGGGCGCGCCCTCGGCATTCGGCATGTCGGCACGGCGGGCGACCAGCACGCGGCCGTCGCGGTTGAACAGCACGGCGCCGACATTGGGGCGATAGGGCAGGGTGGCCGGGTCAATGGCGCGCATGGGGGCCTCTGGTCAGGGAAGGGTGAGGGCGCTGACCGGCACCAGCGCGTAGCCGCGGGCGGCGAGGCCGGTTGCCCAGGCGGAGACGCGGTCGACCAGCAGCGGCGCCGGGCCTTCGAGCAGGCCGAAGGCGGCGCCGTCGGAGCGGGCGATGCGTTCGAGCTGGGCGAGTTGCTGGTCCAGCTCGGCGCGCACCGGCACGGCGTCGATCACCAGGTCAATCGCGCGGTAGGGCGGCATGCCGGCCTTGCGGGGGGCGGCGCCGCGGGGGCGGGGGTCGATATAGAAGAGGCCGCGGTGGGCGACTTCCTCCAGCACGGCGGCGTAGAGCTCGCTCATATTGGCGTAGCGCTCGCCATGCATGCGGTTGAGCACGGCGGTGACGCCGGCATAGCCGGTGAAGCGGGACAGCGCCCATTCGAGGTTGAGGGCGTTCTGGCCGGGGGAGGCGCCGGTGAGCAGGGCCTTTTCGCCGGGATTGGCGGCGGGGAAGTCGCTCGGCTCCATCGGGATCACCGCCAGCAGCTCATGCCCGCGGGCGCGGGCGGCGGCCATCAGCCGCTCGCCGGCGCGGCTGTTGGGCGGCACGGCGAAGGAGACAGCGGGGGGGAGGGCGCGCAGGGCTTCCTCACTGTCGCGCTCGTTGGGGCCGAAATCGGCCATCAGCACGGCGATGCGCGGCCGGGTTTCGCCGGGGTCCTGCCCGGCGGCATAGGCGCGCATGGGCATGCGGTGGTCCGCGCCGATGCGGGGCAGGAAGCGGCCTTCGTATGAGGGGGCGGGTTCCAGCAGCGCGGGATCGGCCGCGGCGACGGGCGCGCCTGGGCGTGGCGGCTCGATGCGGGTCGGCTCGACGCGGGCTGGTTCGACATGCGGCGCTGGCGCGGGGGGAGGTGCCGGGTGGGCGGCCGGTTCGGCGGGCTTGGCCGGCTTCTGCGGCGGGCCAAGAATTTGCAGCGTCACCCCCAGCGCGAGAGCGACTGCGAGCACGCCGCCCCAGAACAGGCCGAGCGCCCGCAACACCGGGCGCTTGGATGCGCCATCGCGCGCGGCCATCGCCCCGCGCCCGCGAGCCTCAGCGCGAGGCCCGCTTGCCCATCGGCATCGCCCGCACCACCGCGAGTGCCTGTTGCAGCGGGTAGTCGGTCTCGGGCTTGGCGAGATCGAAGGCCGGCCAATTTTCCGGCGGCAGCTTGGCGATGTCCTTGGCGATCGCCGGCAGGTCGGTGCGTGGCGCGGCCGAGGGCGTGGTGCCGCCGACATTGCTCAGCACGCCCTTGAGGTCGGCCTCGCGCTCCGGCCCGAAATGCGGGGGTTCGGTGCGGGAGAACTGCACCTCGATATCGGGGGTGATGCCGAGGCCCTGGATGGAGCGGCCGGAGGGCGTGTAGTAGCGCGCCGTGGTGAGGCGCATGCCGCCACTGCCGGGCAGCGGCATCACGGTCTGCACGCTGCCTTTGCCGAAGCTGCGGGCGCCCATGATGATGGCGCGGCGATGATCCTGCAGCGCGCCGGCGACGATTTCGCTGGCCGAGGCGGAGCCGCCATTGATCAGCACCACCACCGGCAGCCCGCCGGTGATGTCGCCGTCCTTGGCGTTCCAGCGCTGGCTGTCCTCGGTGTGGCGGGCGCGGGTGGAGACGATTTCGCCCTGGTTGATGAAATCGTCGGACACCGCGATCGCCTGGTCGAGCAGGCCGCCGGGGTTGTTGCGCAGATCGAGCACCACGCCCTTGAGCTTGTCGCCGGATTGCTGCTTCAGGGTGGCGATGGCCTTGCGCAGCCCGGCATCGGTCTGCTCGCTGAAGGAGACGACGCGGACATAGGCGATGTCACCCTCGAGGCGGGACTTCACGACCTGGATCTTCAGCACCTCGCGCTGCAAGGTCAGCTCGATCGGCGTATCCACGCCGCTGCGCTTGATGGTGAGGATGATTTTGCTGTTGGCCGGGCCGCGGATCTTGTCGACGGCCTCATTCAGGCTGAGGCCAAGCACCGTGGTGCCGTCGATCGCGGTGATGAGGTCGCCGGCCTTGACGCCCGCGCGCATGGCGGGGGTGTCGTCGATCGGCGAGATGACGCGGATGTAGCCGTTATCCTGCGTCACCTCGGTGCCGATGCCGCCATATTCGCCACGCGTCTGCACCTGCATTTCGCGGAACTGCTTGGCGTTCATGTAGCTGGAATGCGGGTCGAGGCCCGAGAGCATGCCGTTGATGGCGTTCTCGATCATCTCGCGTTCATTGGGCGGTTGCACATAGTCGGCGCGGATGCGCTCGAACACGTCACCGAACAAGGAGAGCAGGCGGTAGCTGTCGCTGCTGCGCCCGGCATCCTGCGCGAAGGCGGCAGGGAAGACGTTGATGCCGAATTGCCGCTCCATCATGCCGGCAACAGGCCCAGCGGCCACACCGGCCGCGAAGGCCGCTCCGAACATCAGCCCAGTACGAAGCTTCATGCTTGATCTACCTCTCATCACGCCGCGTCAGCCTAAACCAGGCCTCAGCCTTTCGCACGCATATATGGGGCTGGATTGATCGGCTGACCATCCCGCCGCAACTCTACATACAGCGACGGCCGGCCGCTGGATGCGCGCGGGTCCCATCCCGCCATCACACCCACCGGCTCGCCGGGCTGCACCGCCTGGCCCACCTGGGCATCCAAGTGTTCAAAACCTGATAACACGAAATGGAATCCGCCGCCGCAATCAACGATCAGCAGCAGCCCGAAACTGCGGAACGGCCCGCCATACACCACCCGCCCGCCGCAGGGCGAGACCACGCGGGCGCCCGGCACCGGCTGGTAGGACAGGCCGGTGGCCGGGCCCGCCTCGGTCGACTCACCGAAGCCGCGGGTCAGCGTGCCGGCCACCGGGGCGACGAGCGTGCCCTTTGGCGCGCCGAGCCCTGGGCCGGCGGCCTTGGCCAGCGCCTCGGAGCGCAGGCGAGCGGCTTCGGCCTCGGCCTCGCGCTTTTGCTTGAGGGCAGCCTCCGCCTCGGCCTTGGCGCGCAGTTCGGCGGCGCGGCGTTCCTCCTCGATCCGCGTCAGCGCGGCGCGTAGATTGGCCGCCTTGGCGCCCTCGGCGGCGGCCCGGCGCTCGGCCTCGGCGGCGGCGCCCTCGGCGTTCCGGCGTGCATCCCGCGCTTCGGCGATCTGCGCGTCGAGCGCCAGGGCCGCCTGGGATTGGGCAGACTGGGCGGTGGCGAGTGCGGGCATTTCGCCGTCGATCTGGCGTTGCAGCGCTTCCACCTCGGCCTGCTCGGCGCGCACAAGGGCGGCCTCGGCCTCCAGCTGGCGGGTGAGCGCGCCCAGCACAATCAGCCCGCGGACGGTCTGCTCGGGTGGCAGTGGCACGGCGAGCAGGGTCTCGGAGGGGTAGAGGCCGAGCCGCTCGATCAGCGGCAGGAAGGGCGCCATGTCGGCCGCCCGCGCCGCCAGCCGCGCCTCGGCCTCGCCCCGTCGCACGGCCAGGGCCTCGATGCGCGCGGCGATTTCGGCGGTGGACTTCTCGAGTTCGCGCAGTTTCGCGGCCGCGGTCACCCGGGCGCGGCCGAGCGACTGCTCCTGCGCTGCCGCCGCCGCTGCCCGCGCATTGGCCGCCTTCTGCGCCTCGATCTCCGCCGCCCGTGCCCGCTCGGCTTCCTGGATCTGCTGCGGCGTCGGCGGGCCGGCGGCCGTGAGGAGGAGCGCGATCAGGCAGAGCGCGGCGCGGCGCATGCTCAGGCCGGCGTGGTGAGGCTGCGCCCGGTCATCTCGGCGGGCTTGGCCAGCCCGAGCAGATGCAGCAGCGTCGGCGCGATATCAGCCAGCCGCCCCTCATGCAGCGCGGTGGCATCGCTGCCGGCGAGCAGCACCGGCACCGGGTTCAGCGTGTGGGAGGTGTGCGGCCCGCCGGTGACGGGATCGCGCATCATCTCGCAATTGCCGTGATCGGCGGTGACCAGCAGGGCGCCGCCCTGGGCCGCCACCGCCTCGGCGATGCGGCCGAGCCCGGCATCCACGGTCTCCACCGCCTTGATCGCCGCCGTCAGGCTGCCGGTATGGCCGACCATGTCTGGGTTGGCGAAGTTGAGGATGATGAGGTCGAACGTGCCGGTGTTGATCGCCGTCACCGCCTTGTCCGCTAGTTCCGGGGCGGACATCTCGGGCTGCAGATCATAGGTCGCCACCTTCGGGGACTGCACCATGATGCGCTCCTCGCCTTGGTTCGGCACCTCGATGCCGCCGTTGAGGAAGTAGGTGACGTGCGGATACTTCTCCGTCTCGGCCATGCGCAGCTGCTTGAGCCCGGCGGCGGCGACCACCTGGCCGAGCAGGTGCTCCATCGTCTGCGGCGGGAACAGCACGCCGAGGCGCGCGGCGAGATGATCGGAGTAATGCGTCATCCCCGCCATCGCCGCGAAATCGATGCGGCGCGGGCGGGCGAAACCGTCGAACGCCGCGTCGATCAGCGGGGCGAAAATCTCCCGCACCCGGTCGGCGCGGAAATTGAAACACAGCAGCCCGTCGCCGTCCTTCATCCCGCGATAACCGGCGACCACCGCGGGCACCACGAATTCATCGGTGATCTTGTTGCCATAGGCGGCATCGATCACCGAGGCGGCGTCGGCGAAGCTCGGGCCTTGCGCCTCGGCCATGGCGAAATAGGCCTTGGCCACCCGCTCCCAGCGCTTGTCGCGGTCCATCGCGTAGTAGCGGCCGCTGACGGTGGCGATCGGCACGCTGTCCGGCAGGGCGGCACGCAGGCGGCGCAAATCCTCGCCGGCCGATTGCGGCGGCGTGTCCCGCCCATCGGTGAAGGCATGCACCACGACAGGCACCCCGGCGGCGGTGACGATGCGGGCCAGCGCCACGGCGTGGTCCTGGTGGGAATGCACCCCGCCCGGCGAGACCAGGCCGAGCAGATGGCAGGTGCCGCCGCTCGCCTTCAGCTTGGCGATGAACTTGCCCAGCACCGCATTGCCGGCCAGGCTGCCATCCTCCACCGCGCGGCCGATCATCGGCAGGTCCTGCATCACCACCCGCCCGGCGCCGATGTTCATGTGGCCGACCTCGGAATTGCCCATCTGCCCGCCGGGCAGCCCAACATCGAGGCCGGAGGTGTGCAGCAGCCCATGCGGGGATGCGGCCCAGAGCCGGTCGAAATTCGGAGTATTGGCGAGCCGCACCGCATTATCCGCGGTCTCCTCGCGCCATCCCCAGCCGTCGAGGATCACGAGCATCACGGGCTTCGGGGCGGGCATGGGCGACTCCGGGGATTTGGCGGCAGACATCACTATAGCACAATGTTGCGCCGCGGCATGCCCGAGGTGCACGGCGATGCGCGATGTGCGGGGGCTTGGAGCCATTGGGGGTTGAAGCGAGGGCGGAAGGGGGGCGATCGCCATGCCCCCCTTGTCTTACCGGCTCGGGGTGAGCCGGCCTCTCAGCTTACCGCACGACGGTCAAATGCTCCGCCCGCAGCTGCGCCGTCAGCTCGGCCAGCGATTTCTCGATGATATCGAGCATTTCGCGGATTTCGGCTTCGGTGATGATGAGCGGCGGCGAGAAGGCCAGGGCGTCGCCGGGGAGGCCGCGGGAGATGACGCCGTTGGTTTCGCAGATTTTGGCGAGGCGGGCGCCGATTTTGAGTTTGGGGTCGAAATTGGCGTGGGTGGCTTTGTTTTCCACGAGTTCCATGGCGGCGATGAGGCCGACGCCGCGGACTTCGCCGACGAGGGGGTGTTCGGAGAAGCGGCGGCGCAGTTCGGACTGCATGATGCCGCCGACGTGGCGGACGTTATCGCCGATTTTGAGTTCGTCGTAGATTTTGAGGGTTTCGACGGCGACGGCGGCCGGCACGGGGTGGCCGGAGTAGGTGTAGCCGTGGCCGAAGGTGCCGATGGCGTTGCTCTCATCGGCCAGCGCCTGGAAGATGCGCTCGCTCACCATCACGGCCGAGACCGGGAGGTAGGAGGACGAAATCGCCTTGGCGCAGGTGAGGATATCCGGCTTCACGTTGAGCGTGCCGCAGCCCCAGTAGTTGCCGGTGCGCCAGAAGCCGGTGATCACTTCGTCGGCGACCAGGAAGATGTCGTATTTCTTGAGAACGGCCTGGATTTTCTCGAAATAGCCGACGGGCGGGAGGATGACGCCGCCGGCGCCCATGATGGGCTCGGCCCACATGGCGGCGATGGTGTCGGGGTCTTCGGCGAGGATGAGCTTTTCGAGCTCATCGGCGCAGCGGGTGGCGAACTGCTCCTCGGTCTCGCCGGGCAGGCCGCCATGGTAGAAATGCGGCGTCATCGTGTGGAGGAAGCCGGGCAGCGGCACATCGAAGCTGCGGTGGTTGGTGGCAAGCCCGGTGAGCGAGGCCGAGCCGATGGTGATGCCGTGGTAGCCTTTGATGCGGCCGATGATCTTCTTCTTCTGCGGCCGGCCGACGGCGTTGTTGAAATACCACACCATCTTGATGGCGGTGTCGTTGGCCTCGGAGCCGGAATTGGCGAAGAACACCTTGCTCATCGGCACCGGCGCGCGGGCGAGCAGCATCTCGGCGAGGTCGATCATCGGGCCGTGCGACTTCGAGGTGAAGCCATGATAGTACGGCAGCTGGCGCATCTGGTTGGCCGCAGCCTGCACCAGGCGCTCATTGGAGAAGCCGAGCGAGGCGCACCACAGGCCGGCGACGGCCTCGATATAGGGCTTGCCGGCGTCATCCCACACGCGCACGCCTTCGCCACGAACGATGACGACGGGGCCGGTTTCCTGGTGGGTCTTGAGGTCGGTGTTGGGGTGCAGAACGCTGGCGATGTCACGGGCGGCGAGCGAATTGGCGAGCGGCGGGGGGGTCATGCGTGTCACTCCAGTGGCATAGAGGGGCGAGCCTAGCGCTGGCGGGGATGCGGGGGAAGCGATTGTAAAATTTCTTCGAAATTTAGCTTTTTTTCCTTGACTAGGACGAGTTGTGGCGGCAGAGTGTGCCTGTCGACGGGCGAATTGCGCCCATCGTCTTCCCTGCCCCGCCGTCTCCGCCGCCCCTTCAGGGGGCAGCGGGGGCGCGCGGGGTTTTTCTTGTCATCAAGGAGAGATCGCCATGAAGACCATCGTCAAGACCGCCTCCCTGCCCGCCAGCCTGGCCGACCAGGGCCGCGTCCACTTCGGCGCCGGCGTCGGCATCATGCCGCGCAAGGGCTGATTTCGGCCAATCCAGCCGAAAGCGCCGGGCCAGATTCCTCCCTGGCCCGGCGTGTCCTGCCGTAATGACGGAGCACGTGATGTCGCAGCCCATCCTCGCCTTCCACCGCCTGTTCGCCCAGGCCCGCATGCCCGAGCGCGCCGACCGCGCCGCCGGCGGCACCATCCCCACCCGCGCCTTCCGCTGGTGCGAGGCGATCACCCAGGCGAACAGCTTCGGTTGGTATGTTTTCGCGCCGATGGACTTTTCTCTCCTGTGGGATGGCGAGGACGTGTATTGGACCTGCCCGTTGCTGGAGGACTGGGTGCGCCTGGAGGCCGCCCAGCTGCCGGACATGGCGGCGCATTTCGACAATGCCGCCCCCGAGGCGACGCGCGGCTATTCGCCGCCCTTCCTCACCGCCTTGCCCGAGCCCGGGCATGTGCAGGTCTGGACCGGCATGATCGCCCGCACGGCGCCGGAGTGGAGCCTGCACGTGCGCGGCCCCGCCAATTTTCCGCTGCCCGGCGGCTTCAGCCTGTACGAGGGGATCGTCGAGACCGACCGCTGGTGCGGCCCGCTCTTCGCCAATCTGCGCCTGACCCGCACCGGCGTGCCCGTCCACTTCACGCCCGACACGCCCCTGCTCCAGGTGCAGCCGCTGCCGCGCATGGCGCTGGCCGAGGCGACGCAAGGCGCGGTGCGGCTGCATGAGATCGAGACGCTGGACTGGCCGGCCTATCACAGCACCATCGTGGCGCCGGCCCAGCAGGCCGATCGGCGGCCCGGGCAGTATGCGGTGGAGGCCAGGAAGCGGGCGCGGTGTCCGGTGCACCCTTGAAGTTCGTACCCTACCAACGTTGTCAAGCAAGGGAATTGGGTATGAATCACAGCGACATACCAAACTGGAGCCTACAAGCCGGCGCACGAACCCAGCAAAACTGCGGGTTGCGGTGCGACTCTTTCGAAAATTTTCACTTGACAGCGATACATGTCGCGCCGACACACCTCTTACCATCAACCGAATTCGTGCACATATCGCCGTTCTTAGCTGATGTTTGCTCGCGTCTACAGCCCCGATAAGCCCCCCCAAGGAGAGCGTTCATGATTACATCCGATAAGATGGGAGGAGTGGTCCTCTCCGGCGAGGACGCGACTGCCTTTGCCCGTCAGATTCGAAATGGGCGCGCTTCTCAGGCCGCGAAGGACCTATTGACGCTTGGTGACTCGCTGCTGCAACGTTTTGCGCAGCGGGCGTCGGATTCGCCTGTGAAGAAAAAGGCGACGACGCATGCCCGAGCCATCCTATCTCCTTCGGCCGATTGACCCTACTGACCGCGTAAACAAGTTAAAGCTCGACACGGCCGACGGCGCTCTGTCTGCATTCCTGCAGCGGAGCAGCCGGGCCTTCCACGAAAACAATTACGCAAAGACATTTGTATTTGTCGATCAGAACGAGCCGGCGCCTCGCAAGGTTGTCGCCTACCTATCGATATTGGCCAGCGAAATCAAAATCGAGGATCCTCTTTCGGATCCACCACCGCCTCGAAATTCGTATCCAGCAATCAAGATTGGTCGACTGGCAGTTGATAATCGGCTTCACCGTAGGAGTCTCGGCAAACAACTGGTTGCTTTCGCAGTAGCGACAGCGAAAAGGGAAATCATGCCGCGCATTGGCTGTAGACTTATGGTAGTTGATGCGAACAGACCTGCAATTGATTTCTATAAAAAATGCGGATTTGTTATGTTAAATACAAAAGAAAACGCCACACTGGAGACGCCGTTAATGTTTATTGATTTGCAGAAAATTGGGTGATATTTTTGCCATGCGAATAATAAGAAAATTTTTATTTTTAAATGCCTGAAATTTTTCAGTCTATAGTCATGTTTTTCTATTTAATATTTCTCACTCTCTCGTCCGTACATTGCTTCCACGATCGTTGTGTCGATCGCCCGCATTGCATCCTCATGCGACACAAGTCGTCCGGCCTGCATGTCCGCCAGCCCTTTCCTGATACCGGCGATGATCTCCGCCTCTCGCTCCTCGGAGGCGGAGATATCGACGGTTGAATTCGCGGGCTCGATCACCGCTTCACATTATCCCCAAACGCCGGAATCCCGGTCTGCTCGTGGCAGACCCGGGCGAGCGTCTTCACCCCCGCATCGATGGTTGCCTTGTCGGGCATGGCGAAGCAGAGGCGCAGATAGGGCTTGGCCTCGCCGCCGTTGCAGGCCCAGTCCGGGCCGGCGTTGAACACCAGGCCGGCATCGGCGGCGGGTTTTACCAGGGTGGTGACGTCCACCGCGTCGGGCAGTTTCAGCCACAGGAAGATGCCTCCCTGCGGGCGGAAGATCTGCACTGAAGTGCCGAACTCGCGCTCCACCGCCTCCACCATGTGGTCGAGCTTGTCTTCCAACACCTTGGAAAGGCTTGCGATATGATCGTCGAAATGCTTCGAGAAGTATTCGGCGATCACCATCTGGTCGAGCGCGCCGGTGCCGCCGTCGGACTT
Source organism: uncultured Rhodospirillales bacterium (assembly GCA_903865895.1). GTDB lineage: Bacteria > Pseudomonadota > Alphaproteobacteria > Acetobacterales > Acetobacteraceae > CAIYPH01. The sequence continues at coordinate 11,882 of CAIPLM010000201.1, forward strand.
GCCGGCGATCATGCGGGACAGCACGGACCAGTCGGCCACCGCGTAGCCCACGCGAAGCGCGGGGGCGAGGGATTTGGAGAAGGAGCCGATATGGATCACCTGCTCCGGCGCGATGCCGTAGAAGGCGGCGGGCGCGCCGCCGGCCCAGAGCAGGTCGGCATAGCATTCGTCCTCGAAGATCGGCACGCCGTATTCCTTGGCGAGCGCGAGGATGGCGATGCGGCGATCGAGCGGCAGGATGGAGCCGGTGGGGTTCTGGATGGTGGGGATGGTGTAGAGGAATTTGGGGGTGACGCCCTCGGCCTTCAGGCTGGCCAGCGTCTCGGCCAGCGAATCGACGCGGATGCCCTCGTCATCCAGCCGCACCGGCAGCACCTTGGCGCCGAGCTTGCGGAAGCGGTTGATGGCGCCCTGGTAGCAGAACTCCTCGATCAGCACGGTATCGCCGGGGTTCACCAGCAGGGCGCTGACGAGATCGATCCCCTGGCCGGAGCCGGAGGTGATCAGCACGTCATCGGCGGTCGCCTTGATGCCGCGGTGGCGGGAGAGCTTGTCGGCGACGAATGCGCGCAGCGGCGGGTAGCCCTGCGGGCCGAGGCCCATATTGTAGATGGCGAGCAGATGCCCGTCGCGGCGGATCACGTCGGCGGCGGAGGCGGCGAGCTTCTCGGAGGGGATCTGCGTCGGGTCGTTGTTGCCGCCGATGAAATAGAAGGGCGGGAAGCCGCCGAAGCGCGGCCCGGCGGCGGGCAGATTGCTGGTGAACAGGTCTTTGTAGCCGAACGTGACGTCATTCATGGCGCGGAGCCTCCCCGGGATTTGCCGCCACACTAGGGGCGGGGCGCCGGGATGGGCAAGAGCGCCGGTAAAGCGCGTTATCGTTGCGGATTAACGCATTTCTGCTTTGCCGGGCACGCCGCCGCAGCCCTAGCGTGCAGCCAGGCCCCACCGCCGCCGGAGCACCGCCATGCCCACCATGCTCGAAGCCGCGCTGCGCGACACCGAGGACGTGCCGCATCCGCGCGCCGCGCACCCGCTGCGCGGCCTCGCCGTCGGCATCACCCTCGGCCTCGCCGCCTGGGTGGCGGCGGGGTGGGCGGTGTGGCTGGTGCTGCCCTGAGGCGGTTCAGCCGGCCGCCATGGCGATGGAGCGGATGATCTCGGCCTCGGCCTCCTCGCGGCCGCCCCAGCCCGTCACCTTCACCCATTTGCCTTCCTCGAGGTCCTTATAATTCTCGAAGAAATGCGCGATGGCGCGGCGCGTGATGTCCGGCAGGTCCGCGATGTCGTTGATCAGGGCGTGCTGCGGATGGATCTTGTCGTGCGGCACGCAGATCAGCTTGATGTCCCGCCCCGCCTCGTCGTCCATGAACAAAATGCCGATCGGCCGCGCCCGCACCACGGCGCCGGGCACCACCTGGGCGGGCACCAGCACCAGGGCGTCCGCGGGATCGCCATCCTCGGCCAGGGTGCCGGGGATGAAGCCGTAGGCGGCGGGGTAGGCGGTGGGGGTGAACAGGAAGCGATCGACGAAAATCGCGCCGCTCGCCTTGTCGATCTCGTATTTCACCGAGGAGCCCTGCGGGATCTCGATCACCACGTTGATGTCGTGCGGCGGGTTGCGCCCGGTGGAAATTTTGCTGACGTCCATGAAATCGGCCCTCGGCTGAATGCGTGCGCGGGGGCATAGCGGAGGGCGGCGGCGCGGTCCATGGTTTTTGCTGCAATGCAGCATGATGTGATCGGAGTTACCAAATCGGCGGCTCGGCATCCCCAGCTGCGCCGATGGCGTCGCGCAGGACCCGGCGAACCGCGACGGGGATGGTGGAGAGCGCGTTATCCGAGAGGTCCGGCGTCGTCCAGTTGCGCGCCAGCATGGTGGCGACCGCAAGTCCCTGGTCGCGGTCGCGCTGGCGCTTGGCGGGATCCCGCGTCGGCTCGGCAGCCAGCCAGAGCTTATGCGCCGCCCACCAGCGCGGATCAGCGGCGGCAATCCATACCGGCAGGCCGTCCGCGGCGATGGCCGTGGTGGCGAAGCGGGGGGCATCGACGATCAGTTCGAGGCGCGGCACCTCCACCGCCTCCATATCCTCGGCGGCGCCGCCGAGGCGCCGGCGGCGGCCCGGCGAGGCGGCCATGCGGTTCTTCGGTTCGGCGGTAATCAGGTCCACCATCAGCCCCGCGGCATTGACCGCGCGAAACCCATTCGACGTGATCGGCGCGAAGGAGCGATCGATCAGGCGAAGCAGACCGATGAAGCCGTTCGGCATCGTTGCCGCCGCCAAGGCGAGGCTGCGCCGCGCGTCCAGCGCGATGTCGATATCGTTGGTCGCCAGCAGGTCACTGCCAAAGCGGATGCCGGCATGCGCCTCGTAGGCGAACAGCGCATTGGTGCCGACCACGCAGACCTGCTTGCCCAGTACCCCCGCCGCATCCAGCCGGCGCAGAATGCGGGCATTCGCCGTCGGGATGCGCCCCAGGCCCATGGCCCGGTTGACCGCCGCCATGCCCTCCAGCGCCAGGCGCAAGCCGGCCTCGCGCTCCTCGGCCGCCCGCTTGCCCGAGGTGAAGGCGGCATAAGCGGTCTCGGTCTCCGGCGAGAGGGGGCCGAGGGACTTCTCGACATGCCCGGTGCGGCGGTACAGATAGTCGCGTTCGCGGCTGGTCTTCCATGCCATCGTCCCCGCAAAACGCTGCCGCAACTCATCGCGAACGGCACGCAGGGCATCCCCCCGCTGCTGCACGTCAATCAGCCGCTGCCGCGCCTCATTGGTTAACTCATTGAAAAACATCGCGTTATCCAGTCTGGTGCTAGATTAGAGGTTGGACTGGACAACGTCAATAAAATCAATGCATTGGCCTTCGAGCGTGCAAAATGGCCATAGAAAAAAGCCCCGGAGGTCTCCCCCCGGGGCTCGTTCCTTCAGCCGTGCGCGCCGCTTATCGCGAGCGATTCACGCCTTCGGCCTGCGGCCTCCGGCGATCGCGCGCCGATCAGTGCGCGATATGCGCCAGGATCGCCAGCAGCAGCAGCGCCACGATGTTGGCGATCTTGATCATCGGGTTCACCGCGGGGCCCGCGGTGTCCTTGTAGGGGTCACCCACGGTGTCGCCGGTCACGGCCGCCTTGTGCGCGTCCGAGCCCTTGCCGCCGTGGTTGCCTTCCTCGATGTACTTCTTCGCGTTGTCCCACGCGCCGCCGCCCGAGGTCATCGAGATGGCGACGAACAGGCCGGTCACGATGGTGCCGAGCAGCATGGCGCCGAGTGCGGAGAACGCAGCACCCTGGCCGCCCACCCACGAGATCACGAAGTAGAGCACCACGGGGGCGCCCACCGGGAGCAGCGAGGGGAGGAGCATCTCCTTGATCGCGGCCTTGGTCAGCATGTCCACGGCCTTGCCGTATTCCGGCTTGGCGGTGCCTTCCATGATGCCCGGGATTTCCTTGAACTGGCGGCGCACTTCAACCACCACGGAGCCGGCCGCGCGGCCCACCGCCGTCATGCCCATCGCACCGAACAGGTACGGGAGCAGGCCGCCGATGAACAGGCCGATCACCACGTAGGGGTTCTGCAAGGTGAAGTCGACGACCACCTTCGGGAAGTAGTGCTTGAGGTCCTCGGTGTAGGCGGCGAACAGCACCAGCGAGGCGAGGCCCGCGGAGCCGATGGCGTAGCCCTTGGTGACGGCCTTGGTGGTGTTGCCCACCGCGTCCAGCGCGTCGGTCACCTTGCGCACGTCGGGCGGCAGGCCCGACATTTCGGCGATGCCGCCGGCGTTGTCGGTCACCGGGCCATAGGCGTCGAGCGCCACGATCATGCCGGCGAGCGACAGCATGGTGGTGGCCGCGATGGCGATGCCGTAGAGGCCGGCCACCAGGAAGGACATCACGATGCCGACGGAGATCACGATCACCGGCAGCGCCGTCGCCTCCATCGAAATCGCCAGGCCCTGGATCACGTTGGTGCCGTGGCCGGTGGTGGAGGACTGCGCGATGGACCGCACCGGGCGATACTCGGTCGAGGTGTAGTATTCGGTGATCCACACCAGCAGGCCGGTCACGCCGAGGCCGACCAGGGCGCACTCGAACAGGCCCATGCCGGTGACGGTGGCGCCGGTGCTCATCTTGAAGGCGCCGCCGAAGCCGATCGACATGTTGATCACGATCGCGATCGCTACGATCGACAGCACGCCGGTGACCATCAGGCCCTTGTAGAGCGCGCCCATGATGTTGTTGGACGAGCCGAGCTTCACGAAGTAGGAGCCGACCACCGAGGTCAGCACGCCCACCGCGGCGATCGAGAGCGGCAGCAGCATCATGCTGTCCGCGTCCGCGCCGGCGGTGAAGAAGATGTTGCCGAGCAGCATGGTGGCGACGATCGTGACCGCATAGGTCTCGAACAGGTCGGCGGCCATGCCGGCGCAGTCACCCACGTTATCGCCCACGTTGTCGGCGATCACGGCGGGGTTGCGGGGGTCGTCCTCAGGGATATTCGCCTCGACCTTGCCCACGAGATCCGCGCCGACATCCGCACCCTTGGTGAAGATGCCGCCGCCGAGACGGGCGAAGATGGAGATCAGCGAGGCGCCGAAGGAGAGGGCCACCATGGCCTCCATCACCGGGCGCATGTCCGCGTTCGGCGCCAGGCCGGAGCGCAGCAGGAAGTAGTACACGGCCACGCCGAGCAGGCCGAGGCCCACCACCAGCACGCCAGTGATCGCGCCCGCCTTGAAGGCGACGTCAAGCCCAGCGGCCAGGCCCTTGGACGAGGCCTGCGCCGTGCGCACGTTGGCGCGCACCGAGACGTTCATGCCGACATAGCCGGCCGCGCCCGAGAGAATCGCGCCGATCGCGAAGCCGATCGCCACGTTCTTGCCGAGGAACCAGCCGAGCAGGATCAGAATGACCAGGCCGACGCCACCGATGGTGGTGTACTGACGGTTCAGATAGGCGCGCGCACCCTCCTGAATCGCAGCGGAAATCTCCTGCATACGGGCAGAACCGGCATCCGCCGCCAGCACCTGCCGTGTGGTGATCAGGCCATAAATCACCGCGACAATGCCGCAGGCGATAATGGCCAATTGGGCCGAACTCATAGCAACGCCTCCTCAAGGGA
>CAIPLM010000202.1 GCA_903865895.1 uncultured Rhodospirillales bacterium
ACCACCGGCAGGAGGCTGAAATCGCCGGTCTTGGCGAAATTCGTCAGGTCAAACACCCGCGCCTCGCTGGCGCAGCAGGAGAGGTTCACCACGATGATCTTCTGCTGATAGGCGTCCTTGTTGGGCCCGCCGGCCTCGGCCAGCAGATCGAGCAGGGTCATGCCGTCGGAGAACTGGTAGCGGCCCGGCTTTCCCACCGCGCCGAGCAGGCGGACGGTGTTGGCCGACGTCTGTTCGAGCCAGTTGCGGTTGCGGTCGGGCACGAAGATCACGTCGCCCGGCCGCACCCGCGGCAGCAGCGATTCATCGCCGGTCTCGAAGAACTGCGCGAGGTTCACCTTGGTCACCCGGTCACGCGGCTCGCCGCGATGGGTGACGCGGATGTTGAACAAATCCGCCGCGTTGGAGGGGCCGTCGGCGGCGGACAGCACGTCGAGGAAGGACAGCCCGGGCTCGAAGGCATAGCGGCCGGGCTTGCCGATGGCGCCGAGGATGTGGATCGAGCGATCGACCGACAACTGCGTCCATTGCATGCGAACGTCGGCGGGGCTGGCCGGGATCTGCGGAATGCTGACGGTGTAGCCGCCGCGCAGCTTGGGCAGGGCGTTGAGCCGGCCGCCGCGGTCGAGGAAGGTCTTGAGATCGAACACCACCGCATTGCCGCCGTCACCCTGGACGATCTGCACCTTGGTGAGATCGCCGCGCTCGGTCGGCCCGCCGGACTGGGCGACGATATCGACGAGCGACATCTCGTCGGACCATTCGTAGCGCCCCGGGGTGCGCACGGCGCCGAGCACGCGGATCGCCCGGCTGGTGGGGGTGCGCAGCCAGGATGCCTGCTCGCTGCCATTGGTCTTCTCGGGCACGAAAATGGCATCGCCGGGGCTGACCATCGGTGGCTTGCCGCGGGATTGCCCGGTCGCCTCGGAATAGGTCGAAAGGTCAAAGGCATCCACGACGCCATTAGCGCGGATGATCCGGATCTGCCGCTGGTCCGCAAAGCGGGTCGGCCCGCCGGCATTGGCGAGAATATCGAAGAACCCGGTACCCGGCGCCGCCTCGAAGGCGCCCGGCCGGGCCACCTCGCCCATGATATAGACCACGTTCCCGCCACTCTTCACCGCCTCAACCTCATGCGGTACGAAGATGGTGGATCCAGCGGCGAGCGGGATGTTCAGTTTCTGGTTACCGCTGTCGAGGTATTTTTTGAGGTCGAACAGGATCGCCTCGCCCGTCGAGGGCAGCACGCGGACCCGGTCCACCGCGGCATAGCGGGTCACGCCGCCGGCGCGCAGGATGGCGTCCATCACGGTCATGCCGGGCTTGAAGGCGTAGCTGCCGGAGGTCTGCACCTCGCCGAACACCCGCACCGCGCCGCCATCGCTGCCGGCATCGCCGGTCGCCTGGAGGGAGCGGGCATCGAACTCGATCTGCACATTGCCGATCAGCGGCGAAGCCGGGACGAAGATCTCGTCGAGCGGGCGCAGCGAGGGCAGCAACTTGCTGTCGCCGGAATCGAGATAGCGCTTGTAGTCGAAGGTGATGACCTGAATTTGCCCGTTGGGCTGGGCGCGGCGCAGCTGCATATGGTCGAGCTGGGCGCCCTGGGTCAGCCCGCCAGCGGCGTTGATGGCGATCTGCACCGTGCTGCCGGCCGGTAGCTCGATCTGGCCCGGCGTCTTGACGAAGCCGAGCACGGTGAGCGGCAGGCGGCGCTCCTTGATCACCAGGTTGAAGCGCGCGAGGTCCCGGAAACTGCCGGCGAGCGCCGCGCGCACGCGGGCGCTGGCTTGCGGCACGGTGAGTCCGGCCACGTCCACCGGGCCAACCTCAGGCAGGTCAATCCGCCCTTCGCGGTCGATCTTGAACGGGTTGGCGAAGGCCTCCTCCCCCGGCAGGGTGATGGTGACGACGTCGCCGACGCCGAGGCGGTTTTCGCCCTGCGCCAGCGCGGGGCGCGGCGGCAGGGCGCCGAACAGGATGAGCAGCGAGAGGAACAGCCGTGGCAGCAGCAGGCGCGCCATCAGGTGCAGTCCTCCCGGGTTGAGAGGCCCAATTCGGCGCGCACCTGGTCGATGCCGATGCCCAGGCGATCGAGCGAGCGGGCGGCGTCACGGTATAAATGGCCGGTATATTCGCGCCGTGCCCGGTTGGCGGCGAGTTCGAGCATGGCGATATTGCCGGTATGGGTGCCCGATCGCCGCGTCGCGGCCTGGGTTTCATCGAGCCGGGACATCATGCAGCGCATGCGCGCGGTCAGGCCCTCGGGCGCGCCGGGTTCGGCGAGCGGGCCCGGCCATTGCGCCTCCGCCATGCCGCCCCGGCCAGCCTGCGGCCAGCTATCGCTGCACCCGGCGAGAAGGACGGCGAGGAGGAGGTAGCGCATCGTCAGGCGGCGAGCAGTCGCGCCAAGCCGAGGTCCTGCAGGCAGTCGCGCGGCTGGCCGATGGCGCCGGCGACGCCAAGCTTGCGGCCGGCGGCGGCGAGGCGGCGATGCAGGAAGGCGAGCGCGCCGATGCCGGACCCGTCGATACGGGTGACGTCGCTGAGATCGGCGGTGATGTCATGGGTCGGCTGGGCCACGGCGGCGGCCAGAAGGGTGCGCAGCCCCGCGACGCCCTCGCCGCAGAGATCGCCCGAGAGGCGCAGAATGCGGGTGCTGCCGTCGGTGTGTTCGGTCAG
>CAIPLM010000203.1 GCA_903865895.1 uncultured Rhodospirillales bacterium
CTGCTGCGATGCATGGAACAAACTCGAAGCCCAACCGTGGCGCATCATGTCCATCGGACTGCGCGATTGGGCGCATGGGTTCTGATCAGTGAGCATTGGTATTAGCCAATTGGCGGCCAAACGAAAGGCCGCATTCCAGATCTTTACCTGGTGCCTGATACTACTTGGCAGCATGATCTTCGGCGGCACCGCCAACGCCCAGTACCAAACGACGATTACCGTTTCCTCGGGCACGATCGGTCAAATGTCGCTGAATACCCCCACTGTGGGGAATTGGGAACTCTCCAGCCCCGGCAGCCTGTCGGTTGGCACCAATACATTTGCCTATCTCGCGCCGACCATTAGGCCCTCGGCCACCGGCGTCTACAGCTTCGGCCAGAGCGCGGCGCCAATGGATACGGTGATGATCCTCTATTCCGGCCGCTTCAACCCCGCCGCCCCGGGCAGCGGCGCCATCGTGGGCAATGACGATCACTTGATTACGATCCCCGCGGGAATCGTGCTGACCGGCTGCGCTGGCTCCGCCGGCCTTTGCTCAGCGCTCCAAACCACCCTGACCGGCGGACAATTGTATACGCTCGTGGTGTCCCACTGGGCTTCGTCGGATGCGGCCAGTTTCGCATTGCCGATGGATTTCTGGTGTGACGGCCCGGCGAATTGCGGCCTGGCGGCACCTGCGCCTTCCGTGGACGCGCTCGGCACCTTCGTTGAACTGGCGATCAACCGCTCCGTCGTGCAGCGGGTACTGGCGAACGCCACCGCGTCGCTCATCAATGCGATGGACTATGATTGCACGACATTCAATGCGAACGGCGGCTGCATGTCCTTCCAGGCACGTGCTTCCAGCCTCGATAAGGCGGCCGCTGCCGCAGGCGTCTACACTGGCGCCTACCGGATCTCGCCCAATCTGCGCGTCGGCATGTTCGTCGACTATCAGTTTGACAGCGGCAACGCGACAGGGCTGCACACCAGCAGCCGCACGCCGGTGATGGGCGCATTCATGGGTTTCAGCAGCGAGGCTGACGGCACCGGGCTGCAGGCCAAGCTCTCGTTTGCCTATAGCTATGCCAAGGCGAACATCGCCCGCGAGGCCATCTTCGCCGAGACCGAACCTGGCCAGGGCGCCAGCAATGTCACGGGCTCGGCGGTTGCGCTACGGTTGGGCTGGGCGATGAAGGTCGACCCGACGATGATCGTCACGCCATATGTCGGCATCCGTCGCACCGAGGCGGCACGCGGGGGTTACACCGAGGACAGCAACAGCCTCGTGACCCTGCCGGTCACGTACAACGCCTACATCCAGCGCTTGACGACCGCGAGCCTTGGCCTGCGGGTGACAGACCAGCTGACAGATACGGTGTCCTACATGGCCTCCGTAGCCGCCGAATACGACGTCATGCGCCCCTCCGCCCGGTTCTCCGGCAGCAGCGGGATCGCCGGGCTGGACAGCTTCTCCATGGCGAGCGCCGGCAATGGCGCGCGCCTGCACCCGGTCGGCATGGCGGGCCTTGCAGTCGCGCTCGACGGCAACCAGCGCTTGATCTCGAGCGTAACCGTTCGCGGCAACGCCTACAGCACCCAGCCGGCAGCTACCGCGATGGCCGGCTATGAGCTGAAATTCTAACCCGCCGCGCCTGCCCGCAAAACGGGCCTGAAGCCAATCGTAGGGCGGACGGTATCACGCCGCTCCGCCCTATTTTTTGCTTCAATCGGAAGGCCCCCTATCCGCGCACCGCATACGGATAGAAAATTTGTGCTTCTTTTCCAAAAAGAAGCCCTCCCTCAGTCGAACAATGTTCCCAGCCGCCGCTTGATCTGGTCCGCCACGTAGAGCGCCAGCGCTTGGATGGTCGAAGTCGGGTTCACCCCGCCCCCGGTTACCCAGATACTGCCGTCGACGATGAAGAGGTTCTTCACGTCATGGCTGCGGCCCCATTCATTCACCACGGAGCGGGCGGGGTCTTTGCCCATACGGGCGGTGCCGAGGAGGTGGCCGGGCATGTTGAGCACGGTGCGCGAGGTGCCGATATGGCTGGCACCGGCGGCCTCCAGCAGTTCGGTGGCCCGCGCGATGCCGTGTTCCATCATGCGCGTGGTGTTCTCGCTCATCGTGTAGTCGATGCGCGCGGCGGGGATGCCGTCGCTGTCTTTCAGCACCGGGTCGAGCGTGACCTGGTTGTGCTCCTCCGGCAAATCCTCGCATGCGACGCCGATGGAGAGGCGGCGGCTCGCGAGGTCGCGATAGGCGTCGTGGTGGCCGGCGCCCCAGGGCAGCAGGCCGAGATCGCTGCCGGCCAGCGCGTCGGCGGCGGCGCCCTGGGCGCGGCTGAATTGCAGCATGTAGCCGCGCACGAAATCGCGGTTGGGGTCGGTCTCGTAGAACTGCTTCGAGAAAATAGTGACGATCGGGCCGTGCTCGTCCACCGGCTCGGGCGCGACCCCACGCACGAAGGGCCAGGGATGCAGCATGAGGTTGCGGCCGACCAGCCCCGATGAATTGGCCAGCCCGTCGGGATGGCCGGGCGCGGCGGAGTTCAGCAGCAGCCGCGGCGTGCCGATGCCGTTGCAGGCGAGGATCACCATCTCGGCGGGCTGGAAATGCTCGACGCCCGCCGCGTCATAGTAGATCGCGCCGGTCGCCATGCCGTCCGCGCCGGTGGTGATTTCGCGCACCCGGCAGCGCGGCTTCAGCTTCACCCCGGCGCGGATCGCCTCCGGCCAATAGGTGATGTCGGTGCTCGCCTTGGCGCCCTGGGCGCAGCCGGGGGTGCAGTTGCCGAGATGGATGCAGCCCGCCCGCCCGCCATGCGGCGCACTCGCCACCGCGGCGAAGGAGGGCCACCAGTGCCAGCCCAGTCTGTTCATCGCCCGCGCATAGAACCCGCCGGTGCGCCCAAGCGGCAGCGGCGGCAGCGGCGCCCCATGCGGCGGAAACGACGGGTCCCCCGCGAGCCCCGAGACGCCCATCATCCGGTCATTCTCGGCGAAGAAAGGCTCGAGATCAGCGTACTCAAGCGGCCAGTCATCGGCCACCCCATCCAGCGATTTCACCCGGAAATCCGAGGGGTGCATGCGCGGGAAATGCGCGGTGTACATGATGGTGCCACCGCCGACGCCGTTGAAATTGGCGACCTTCATCACCGAGTTATCGTCGTTGATCGGGTAGTCGGTCACCCGGCCGCGGCGGTTGGGGGAGATGGCGAAATCATCGAAACGCCGCGCCTCCCAGTCCCTCCCGTTGGTGGGGAAATCAGTCGGTTTCACCCAGTCGCCCTGTTCGAGGCAAAGGATGTGCATCTTGGTCTCGGCCAGGCTCCACGCCACCGCCGCCCCCGAGGCGCCGGCCCCGATGATCAGGACATCGACTTTTTCCGCCACGCGATTTCCTCCCCCCCCACCGTCTTCCCCGATGGAGCGTGATGGCGTGGCTGTCAATCGCCGCGCCTCGACCGCATCGCCGACTTGTGTACACTTCGGCGGAGATCAAGCAGCCAGAAGGCAGCGTCCATGAAGTTCAGTTTTTCCGCCGAGCAGGACGAGTTCCGCGGCAATCTCCGCCGCCTGCTCGCCGAGCGCATGCCGACCAAGGAGGTGCGCCGCCTGATGGAGACGGCAACCGGCTGGGAGCGCGAGGGCTGGCGGCAGCTCGATATTGCGCTCGGCCTCAGCGCCATCGCCATCCCCGAGGAACATGGCGGCTACGGGTTCGGTTTCGCGGAACTCTGCATCGTGCTGGAGGAATTCGGCCGCGCCCTCGTGCCCGCGCCGTTTCTCGCCACCGCGCTGGCCGCCCGCGCCATCCTGCATGGCGGCAGCGAGGCCGATCGCGCGTCCCTGCTGCCCGCCATCGCCGCCGGCGACACCATCGCCACGCTCGCCTCGGCCGAGGATGCCGGCACCTGGGCGGCAGCGGCGACCAGCCTCACCGCCACGCAATCCGGCGACGGGTTCCGCCTCGACGGCCATAAGAGCTTCGTGATCGACGGCGCCGCCGCCGATCTCATCCTGGTGCTGGCCCGCGCCCCCGGCAGCACCGGCGAGGATGGTCTCTCCCTCTTCGCCGCGGATGCCACCGCGCCGGGCCTTACCCGCACGAACCTGCCGGTGATGGACCCGACGCGCCGCCTCGCCCGCCTCACCTTCACCGCCGTCCCCGCCCGGCTGCTCGGCACCGCAGGCGAAGCCGCCGCGCCCTATCGCCGCACCATGATGGAAGCCGCCGCCGCACTCGCCAACGAGATGGTCGGCGGCGCCGAGCGGCTGCGCGAGGATGCGCTGGCCTATGCCATGATGCGCATGCAGTTCGGCCGCACCATCGCCTCCTTCCAGTCGATGAAGCACAAGCAGGCCGACATGCTGCTGGAGGTCGAGCTCGCCAAATCCGCCGCCTACTACGCCGCCGCCGCGATCGACGAGGGCGACGAAGATGCCGAAGCCGTCGCCTCGCTCGCCAAGGCCGGCGCGGCTGACGCCTATCTGCAGACCGCCATCCACGCCATCCAGATCCATGGCGGCATCGGCTTCACCTGGGACAATGACACCCATCTCTGGTTCAAGCGGGCCAAAAGCTCCGAAGTGCTGTTCGGCGACGGGCAGCACCACCGCGAGATCATGATGCGCAACTGGGCGGCCTGAGGACACCATGGAACACACCGAATCCGCCGTCCGCGCCGCCTGCCGCGCCTGGCTCGCAGCGAACTGGGACCCCAATCGCGGCCTGATCGAATGGCGCAACATCCTCATCGATTCCGGCTGGGGCGCACCGGCCTGGCCCAAACGCTGGTATGGGCTCGATCTTCCGGTGGGCCTGGTCCCCGTCGTCGAGGAGGAAATGGCCCGCATCGGCGCCGTCGGCGTCGCCAAGGCCGGCATCCGCGTGCTCGCCTCCGCCACCATCCTCGCCCATGGCAGCGACCTGCAGAAGGAGAAGTTCCTCCGCCGCTCCATGACCGGCGAGGACACCTGGTGCCAGTTGTTCAGCGAACCCGGCAGCGGCTCAGACGTCGCCGGCGCCGTCACCCGCGCCGAGATGCGCGGCAACCACTGGGTGGTGAACGGCCAGAAAGTCTGGACCACCTCGGCCCACAAGGCCGATTGGGGCCTGCTGCTGGCCCGCACCGACTGGGACCAGCGCAAGCACAAGGGCCTCTCCTACTTCATTCTCGACATGAAGCAGCCCGGCGTCACCGTGCAGCCGCTGCGCCAGATGAACGGGCACGCCTCCTTCAACCAGGTCTTCATCACCGACGCGCTGGTGCCGCCCGAAATGCTGGTGGCCAATGTCGGCGATGGCTGGGAGGTCACCACCACCACCCTCATGCACGAACGCCGCGGCGCCGACGGGCTGCGCAGCTGGGCCCAGGCCTCCCCCCGCCCGGAGCGCATCTATCAGGAAGAGCGCGCCGAAATCGCCACCGTCATGGAGCCCTATAAGTGGTACCCCCAGCGCGCCGGCCGCGTTGACCTGCTGATGCCCCGCGCCATCGAAACCGGCGCCATCGATGACCCCGTGATCCGCCAGGATCTCGCGAAGCTCCTCACCATGGCGAAGTCAGCCGAATGGACCGCACGCCGCGCCCGCGCCGCCCAGGAACAAGGCCGGCCGCAAGGCCCCGAAGGCTCCCTCGGCAAGCTCGCCGCCTCCCACATCGCCCGCGCCGCCGCGCGCCTGCACACCGCGATCTCCGGCGCCAACGCCCTGCTCACCGGCCCCGACAGCCCGCACACCGGCACCATCGCCGAAATCCTGGTCTCCGTCCCCGCCACCTCCATCGCCGGCGGCACCGATGAAATCCAACGCAACATCATCGCCGAACGCGTGCTGAAAATGCCGCGCGAGCCGAGCATCGACTCCGATCGCCCCTTCCGCGACGTGCCGCGTAATACGGTCCGGTGACTGAGGGCTTGGCCTATCCCGGATAGGCCACGTCCCGCTCAAACGGGAACAAAGGCACGCGGCGGTGCCGGTAGTCGAAGGTCGTGAGATCGGCGGTCGTCACCCCGGGGGTGGCGACCCAGATCATCTCGCGGGCGATGGGCTCCACCGCCGGGCGGGGGGATTGCACGCCCTTGGCGATGAGGATTTTCGCGGCCAGGGGTTCGAGACCGAGGGTGCGGAATTGCTGGAGGCTGGCGGTGCCGCCGGGATGGGTGATCAGCACCAGGTCATGCCCGTCATCGGTATGCACCGCCGCGCTCGGCCCGTCATCGAAGAAGCGCGCGCCGCCATGGGTGGGGCCGGTTTCCTCGTAACGGCCGTCGGAAAGCGCGGTGACCACGCCGGAGATCGGGAAGGGCGTGCCGTGCAGCGCATCGGTCTTGCCGCCGACCGCGAGGCTCACCCGCCCGCCGATTCCGGCGGCCAGGCAGGCGCGCACCGCCGCCCCGTCCCCCACCGCCTGCATCAAGCCGGAGACGCCGAGCCGGCGGGCGGCGTGGAGCAGCCAGGTGGAATCGCCGGGGCTGCCGCCGCCGACATTGTCGCCGACATCGAACAGCACCATCGGCCCCTGCGGTGCCGCCGCCGCGCGCAGCAGGGCGGCATCGATCGGCGTGCCGCCGGTGTTGAGCGCATCGCGCTGCGCCCAGGCGGCGCTTGCCAGGATGCCGGCGATTTCCTTCGCCAGCGCCGGGTCATTATCCGTCACCGCGATGAAGGACATGCCGGTTTCCGCCACGTCGGCGTAGGAATAGCCCTCGACCACGCTGAGGCTGAGCACGCCCGGCCGCCGGCGCTGCGCCTCGGCGACGCGCAGCAGCCCGGCCATCGGCTCGTCGGAAGTGCCGTGGTTGAGGATGTTGACGCTGAGCGGCGGCATTTCCAGCGCGGTGGTCGGGCGGATTTCGCCGCGAACCATCCTCACCACCAGGCGGGCGCAGAGCAGTGCCTGCTCGTAGGCGTCGATATGGGGCGTGGTCTGGTAGACGGTGGTGATATCGGCGTTCGCGATCATTTGCGCCGAGACGTTAGCGTGCATGTCGAGCGCGACCCCGATCGGCACGCTTGGCCCCACCAGCTCCCGCACCCGACGGATGAATTCGCCATCGGCATCCGGGTAGGGCACCGAGACCGCCGCGCCGTGCTGCGGCAGCAGGATCGCGTCCCACGGGCCGCCGTCGCGGATGGCGGCCAGCGCATGCTCCATGATGGTCTCGATCGCCTCGGCGGTGATCGCCCCCATGGGCGTGAGGCGGGTGTAGAACAGGGGCACCACCTCCACCTCCTTGTCCTCCGCGGCGGCGAGGAAGCCGGCCAGGGTGGTTCGCGAAGTGGCGTATTCCGCGCGGATGGCCGGCCCGTCGAGGAAGCCCGTGCGGCGGAACTTGTCCAGGCTGGCCGGCACGCGCGAGAAGGTGTTGGATTCGTGCATGAACCCAGCGGTCGCGATGCGGATCATGGCGGGCTTCCTCGTGTTGTTGGGTTACTTTACCGGCGGGCGGATCGGCACATCGGCATCGGCGGGGGGCAGTACCTCGCCGACGTTCAGCGTCATCGAGACGGTGTCATAATAGCCGTTCACCGCGATGAGGTCGGCCACGCCGCGCTCGCCCCACAGGGCGATGGCGGCGGCGAAGGTGGCGTCGCTGACGGTGCGCTTTTCGCGCAATTCGTGGCAGAAGGCCCAGATCACCGCCTCGTCGTCCCGCATGGTGGTGGGGCGTTCGCCGCGGGCGATGGCGGCCGCCGTTTCGGGGGCGAGGCCGCCTTTGATGGCGAGCGGGGCGTGGGCGTACCACTCGAAGGGGCTCTGCCAATGCGCGGCGGTCATCAGGATCGCCATCTCGTTGAGGCGGGTTTCCAGCGAGGAGTTGAAACGGAGATATTCGCCGACCTTCTGCAACCGGTCCGCCAGTTCCGGGCTGCGCAGCCAGACGTTGAAGGGGCCGCGCAGGCCCTTGCGCGGGCCGGACATGATGGCCTCGGCGACTTTGCGCTGCTCCGGCGTCATCGCCTCCAGCAGAATCGGCTCCAGGCGCTTGGTGGTCTCGGTCATCGCGTGTTTCCTCTCATTGTGGTGCGCCTACAGCGTTTCGACGGCGGCGCCGAAGGTGTCGCCGATGCCGGCGTTCACCACAAGATCGGCGATATCGTCGAGCGCGGTCGGCTCGCGGTTGATGATGATGAGCGCCGCCCCGTTGCGCTTGGCCAGCACCGGCAGCCCGGCGGCGGGGTAGACGACGAGGGAGCTGCCGAGCACGATCATGCAGTCGCAGCCCAGGGCCGCCTTCTCGGCGCGGCGCATCGCCTCCACCGGCATGGCCTGGCCGAAGGAGATGGTCGCGGTTTTCACCAGCCCGTCGCACCAGCGGCAGCGCGGTGCATTACCATCGCGCTCGAAAATTTCCTTGATGGCATCAAGCTCGTAACGGGTGCCGCAGGACAGGCAATGGGCGTAGGTGGCGTTGCCGTGCACCTCGATCACCTGTGCTTCCGGCACGCCGGCGCGCTGGTGCAGCCCGTCGATATTCTGGGTGATGATGCTGGTGGCCCGGCCGCTGGCGAGCAGGGAGGTGCAGGCGAGGTGGCCGCGATTCGGCTTGGCGGCGCGCATCACCGGGTCGGACGCGAATTTGCGGCGCCAGGATTCGCGGCGGCTTTCCTCGGATCGCATGAAATCGGAGAAGTCGATCGGCTTCATGCGCGACCAGATGCCGCCGGGACTGCGGAAATCGGGGATGCCGGATTCGGTGGAGATGCCGGCGCCGGTGAACAGCACGATGCGGCTGGCGTAGCGCAAATGCTGGCGGATGCTTTCGATCGGATCGAAATTTTCGTCCTGCATGGAGGCTCCCCCGCCTGTGGCGGCGCTATCGTCACCCCATCGTCAATTCTTGACAATTCCTTGATGCACGCCGGGGCAGGCTCATTGCGTCGCCATCCATCGTCGCGACGCGAGTGGGAGACCGCGCATGCCGAACCAGAGTTCCGCCGAGCGGCGCCAGGAGCGCCGCCGGGTGATCGCCGAGACCATCCTCATCGCCCGCGCGCCGCGGGGCGGCGACGTGGCGCCGCAATCCGTGCTGCGCGGCATTCGCCGGCCGGACCGGGAGCGGCGGCCGGCGTTGAGCGATATCAAGCCATTGCAGGATTGGGGGACCCATTGATGCGCACCAGCCAGGCACTGACCTCGGTGCTCGAACGCATCCGCGCCGCGGGACTGAATGCCGAGGCCGAGGTGATCGAAACCGAGGCCCTGAGGGTGCGCGGCATCGAGAGCATGCTCGACGCCGTGCTCGCGGGGCTCGACGAGCCGATCTGCTTCCCCGCCCGCCGGGTGCCGGGGCTGCGGGCCTTCGCGATGACGCTGGCGCAAGCCGCGGACTGACCCGCCTCAGGGGCAGCCGAGCGGCGTCAGGTGGGAGGCGGGCGCGGTGAGCGCATCCGCTCCCGCTGCCGGCCGGCTTTCGAAGGTGCGCCGGGCGTGGTCGTAGTCATTGCGGGTGAGCGCGATGCCGCCGTTCCAGGTGATGCCCCAGGGGCCGGGCGACTTGCGCATCAGGCAGGCGATGGCGGCGCCGTAGCTTGTGGCGGGATAGTCGGCCCGCTGGATCACCCTTCCGGCCTCGTCCTGGGCGACGGATTGCAGCTCGTCCCAAAGGATCACCCGCGCCTTGCCGGGCTCGGCGCTCTCGGCGACGATGCGGCGCAGCAGGGTCTCGCTCATATTGGGCGGGGCCGGGGTGAAGACGGTGAAGGCCGGGTCCTTGGCCTCGACCACCACGAAGACCGATCGCGGCTCGCCGCATCCCGCCAGCATCGCCAGCCCCGCCAGAAGCCATCGCCGCATCGCGCCCCTCCCTTCGCCAACCATGGGCCGCAGCATGCGCTGAGGCGGGCGTGATCGGGCAAGGGCTCAGGTCAGGCCGTCATGCCCGCACAGGGAATTGCTGACCGGGGGCATCATCGCCGCCAGGCCGCGCAGCAGAAGGAGCACGACCTCACTGACCGGCGTGGGCTCGGCCCCGGCGAGGGTGAGGGTGGAATGGCCGTGATCGACCGCCAGCAGCGTATCGGCGATCGCCATCACGTTTGCCCCCGGCACCCGCCCGATCAGCCCGAGGCCTTGGGCCACCAGCTCGGCGTAGCGCTGGCGGCGCTGCTGATAGAGCTCGGCTGCCCGCACCCGGAAGCGGGCATCGCGCCAAGCGTGCATCAGCAACTCGATGCGCAGCGCCCGAACCGGCTCGTCGCTATGGCGGATGGCGAAATCCTCGGCGAGACGGCGGAACAGGCTCTCGGTATTGCCGTCATGGCTCTCGAGGATCGCCCACACCCCCCATCCGTCATCGGCCAGCAGCCGCTCCAGCACGGCGAGCGCCACCTCTTCTTTGGAAATGAAGTTGGAATAGAACGCGCCCTTGGAAAATCCCGCTTCCTCGGCGATCAGTTCCACCCTGGCGCCGGCATAGCCATGGGCGGCGAAAACCCGCGATGCCGCTGCAATCAACTTCTGTCGTGTCTCGGCCTGGCGCTCAATGCGCTGCTGTTTCACCATCTCTTGCCCTGTGCGCCGCTAATGGCAGCTAAGATTCTTGCAAAAATCGCTTGAGGCGAACGAACGAAACCGGATACGTTTCGGTATCTGCAATCAGACACCTAACCGCGACCACGCCCCCACACGCCATCAGCCCAATCTCCCGGCCATTCGAGATGGATCGCACAGCCAGATGATCGATCGTGCCCCATCACGCAGTTTCAAGCCGACGTCAAGGAACGGCCCCATGCCTCCCTATCGCCCCGTGCCGCCGACCAACCCCAAGCCGCCGGCCCCGTCGCGCGATCGGCGAGCCGCGCAAGCCGCTCCGCCGCCCGAGCCAGCCGCACCGCCGCCCTCCGCGGGCTTGTCGCGCTTCGATATCGCGGTCGCCCGCGCCCAGGGCCGCTACACCGCCGAGCAATGGGCGCTGCTGGAGCCCAGCTCCCGCACGGCCAGCATCTATGCCGAGTTGCGCCACCTCGACGCCACCGGCGGCAGCGGTCGCCTGGCGGCCGAGTAGACCCGGCGCCGCCATGGCGGCACATCCGGTTTGCGGCCAAAAGGCTGGCGCAAGCCGGCCGGCCGGTCCATCCTGCCGGGGATGACTGCCCCTCATTCGCCCCGTAGCGAGGCCCGGTCGACCATCACGGTCGCCGAGAGCGCCGACGGCACGCTGACCTACCGGGTCGCGCTGCCGCCCGAGGCGTTG
Organism: uncultured Rhodospirillales bacterium; assembly: GCA_903865895.1. Taxonomy (GTDB): domain Bacteria; phylum Pseudomonadota; class Alphaproteobacteria; order Acetobacterales; family Acetobacteraceae; genus CAIYPH01. The sequence goes on from CAIPLM010000203.1 coordinate 11,188, forward strand.
CCCCCGGTGCGCCCACGTGATCTCGACGCCGCCTGGCAAAGGGCCCGCGCCGCCGCCATCGCCGAGCGCTGGGGCAAGCTGCGCCTGTTCCGCTTCCTGCGTGAGGATGGCGGCACGACCGACCTCGCGCTGACCGACCCGGATGCCGCCTGCTGGGCCGAGGCCGCCAATCTTGTGGCGCCGCTGGCATCGGCCTATGGCATGTCGCTCTGCCTGCGCCTGCTCGCGCTGGTGAGCCTGCTCGCCGTCGATGGCGGGGAGCCGCGGCGCTGGACGGCGCCCTACGTCACGCTCCGCCGCGACGGCGCCGATATCGCGCCCGTCTTGCTCAACGCCGCCGCCCAAGCCACCCTGACCCCCGACGCGCAATTCGATCCGGAGCGACTGCGCACCCGCCTCGCAACCCAGACCCTGCTCGGAGCCCCGGCATGACCGCCCCCCGCCTCTCCCCTCTGCTGATCGCCGGGCTGCTGCTCGCCGGATGCGCCACCCCAGCCCCCGTCTCGCGGTCGACCGCAGCCCAGCAGGCCGCCTGCCGCCAGCGGGCCGACGAGGCCTTCGCCCGCGCCAACCCCGGCGACCAGTATCGCTCCGACCTCTACGTCTCCAGCCAGCGCGATTCCCCCTTCGGCGCCACCTCCGTCGCCAACCCCACCGCCGACCTCCAGGCCCGCTACACCCGCGCGCAAATGGTCGATACCTGCCTCCGCCGGGTGAACGCGCAGCCGGCCACACCGCAATGACCGTCCCGGCTCGTGGCTAGCCTGGCGGCCATCCGCAGCGTTCTCTCGCAGCGCAATACGCGGATTTTCTACGGCTGCAGTGCCCTGTCCTGGACCGGGCTGTGGGTGCAGCAGATCGCGACCGACTGGCTGGCCTGGACCCTGACCCACTCCGCGCTATGGGTCGGCATCCTCGCCTTCTGCAATCTCGGCCCCTCCGTCTTCATCTCGCCCTTCGCCGGCGCGGTATCGGACCGGATGGATCGGCTGCGGCTTACCGTCGCCACACAGCTTATCACCGCCGCCCATGCCGCCACGCTCATCCTGCTGGTCCTCACCGGCACCATCCGCGTCGAATACATGGCGATCCTCCAGGTGCTGCTCGGCATCTCGCAATCCTTCGCCCAGCCGGCGCGGCAAAGCCTGGTGCCGGGCATGGTCAGCCGGGCCGACTTGCCGGGGGCGGTGGCGCTGAATTCGCTCACCTATAACATCGCTCGCTCGGTGGGGCCCGGGATCGGCGGCATTCTGGTCGCCTGGGGCGGCGTGGTGCCGGGCATGGTGGTGAACTGCATCGGCTACCTCATCGCCTCGATGACCATGCCGATGCTGAAGCTCGACCCCGCGACCAGGCGCGGCCACCCGCCCACCGGGCGCTCCGTGCTGCGCGAGGCGCTGGACGGCATTCGCTATGTCGCCCGCCATCCCGGCATGGGGCCGCTGTTCCTCTACGCCGCCGCCGTCGGCATCCTCACGCGCAGCGTGCCCGAGATGCTGTCGCCCTACGTCGCCGGGCTGTGGAACCGGGGGCCGGAGGGGCTGGCGACGCTGGCGACCACGATGGGGCTCTCGGCCATGGTCGGCGGGCTCTACATCGCCGCCCGCGGCCGGCTGCAGGGCCTGGCCCGCTACGCCATCCTCGCCGGGCTCGCGATGGCCGGGAGCACCGGGCTGATGGTGGCGACCCATTCCTTCGCCTTCGCCGTGGTCTGCGCCGTGATCGTCGGCGCCGCCGGCACCATGCACGGAATTTCCGCGCAAACGCTGCTGCAATCCGGCACGCCGTCGCACATCCTCGGCCGGGTGCTGAGCCTGTGGGGCATGATCACCCGCGCGGCGCCGGCGATCGGGGCGTTGCTCTACGGCGCCCTCACCGAGGTCGCCGGGTTGCAGGCTCCCGTTGTCATCGGCAGCTGCCTCGCCGCCGGCTGCACCATATGGGCGATGCGCCGCCTGCCCCAGCTCACCCGTTTCCTCGAACGCTCAACCGCCAAGGATAAAACCGCATGACCATCGGTGTCGGCGGCTCCACCATGGAAGCCGAACTCGCCCGCCTCGCCGCCGCCCGCATCCCCGCCCCACCGCCGATCGGGCCGGACGAGCTGCGCGCCCGTATCGCCCAGCTCCAGGCCGGCATGCGCGCCGCCAATATCCAGGCGCTGCACCTCGATGCCTCCACCAGCACCTTCTACTTCACCGGCCTGCGCCTGCGCGGCTCCGAGCGGCTGCACGGCGTGCTGATCCCGGCCGAGGGGCCGCCGATCTACATCTCACCCGCCTTCGAGGAGGCCAAGCTGCGCACGATGCTGGTGCTGGATGGCGAAGTGCGCTGCTGGCACGAGCACCAGTCCCCCACCGCGCTGATCACCGACACCATTGCCGGGCTCGGCTATCGCAGCGGCACCATCGCGATCGACCCGGCGACGCCATTCTTCACCTTCGACGGGCTGCGCCGCTCCGGCAATGCCTACAGCTTCGAGAACGCCGGCCCGCTGATCGCCGCCTGCCGGATGCGCAAATCGGCCAATGAGATCGCGCTGATCAAGCACGCGATGGAGCAGACGCTGGAGGTGCACAAGGCCACCGCACGCATCCTCCACGCCGGCATCACCACCACCGAGACCGCGGATTTCGTCGCGCGCGCCCATGCGGCGCTGGGGTTCGACGGCGCGATGTCCTTCTCCATCGTGCTGTTCGGCGAGCCCACCGCCTATCCGCATGGCGTGCCCTATCCGCAGACGCTGAAGGACGGCGACATGGTGCTGGTCGATATCGGCGCCACCATGCACGGCTACCAGTCCGACGTGACGCGCAGCTACGTGTTCGGCGAGCCCACTGCCCGCCAGCGCGAGGTGTGGAACGTCGAGAAGGCGGCCACGCTCGCGGTGTTCGAAGCCGCCCAGCTCGGCGCCCCCTGCGAGTCGCTCGATGCGGCGGCGCGCCGCGTGATCGAGGGAGCGGGCTTCGCGCCGGATTACGGCCTCCCCGGCCTGCCGCACCGCACCGGCCACGGCCTGGGGCTAGACGTGCACGAGGAGCCCTACATCGTGCAGGGCGACATGACGCCACTGGCGCCCGGCATGTGCTTCTCCAACGAGCCGACCATCTGCATCTACGGCGAATTCGGCGTGCGGCTGGAGGACCATATCTATATGGCCGAGGACGGGGCGCACTGGTTCACCACCCCTGCCCTCTCGGTGGACGACCCGTTCGGCACCACCTGAGTCTTGCCGCGCGAAGGCGTGCCTCCTACAAACCCTCCATCACCGCCGAGCAAGGGAGCCGACATGAGCAAGATCATCCGCACGGAACCGAACAAGATCCTGTCCAAAGCCGTTGAATATCATGGCTTTGTGTTCGTCCAGGGCTGCACCGCCAAGGACACCTCGCAGGACGTCAAGGGCCAGACCAAGCAGGTTCTCGACCTGATCGACGAGATCCTCGAGACCCATGGCACCGACAAGACCCGCATTCTGCAGGC
>CAIPLM010000204.1 GCA_903865895.1 uncultured Rhodospirillales bacterium
GAACACGCTGGCCGATGTCGGGGTGGTGTTCCTCGCCGACCGCGCCCGCCGCGCACTCGCCAGCCACCCCACCGCTATTCGCCGGATGCGCCAGGGCTCGGGCGCGGTGATGCTGGGGCTCGGCGGCATGCTGCTGCTGGCACGGAAGCCGGGATGACCCGCCGGACATGGGGCGAATCGGCCCGCCCAGGCGTATGGGCAGGCCAGAGTGAGACGATGCGCAGGGAGTTCGCGTGATGAAGGCAGTGGTGACGGTGATGCTGAAGACGGGCGTGCTGGACCCCCAGGGCAAGGCGATCGGCCAGGCGCTGCACGGGCTGGGCTTTGCCGGCGTCGGCGAAGTGCGGGCGGGTAAGGTGATCGAACTCGAACTCGCCGAGACCGACCCCGCGAAGGCCAAGGCCAGCGCCGAGGAGATGGCGCGCAAGCTGCTCGCCAATACCGTGATCGAGAGCTTCAAGGTGGAGATCGCCTGACATGAAGGCCGCCATCGTCGTCTTCCCCGGCATCAACCGCGAGCGCGACATGGCGATCGCGCTGGAAACCTGCTCCGGCCACAAGCCGCGCATGGTGTGGCACAAGGAGACCGACCTTTCGGGGCTCGATCTCGTGGTGATCCCCGGCGGCTTCTCCTATGGCGATTACCTGCGCTGCGGCGCGATGGCCTCGCAATCGCCTGTCATGGGGGCGATCCGCGCCCATGCCGCGCGGGGCGGGCATATTCTCGGCGTGTGCAACGGCTTCCAGATCCTCACCGAGGCCGGGCTGCTGCCGGGCGCTCTGCTGCGCAATGCCGGGCTGCGGTTTCTCTCCATGGACTGCCATTTGCGCGTTGAGCGCGCCGATACCGCCTTCACCGGGCACTATCAGACCGGCGCGGTGTTCCGCTCGCCGATGGCGCATGGGGACGGCAATTACTTCGCCGATGACGCGACGCTCGACCGGCTGGAGGGCGAAAACCGGGTGGCGTTCCGCTACGTGACGCCTTCTGGCGAGACCACGGCGGCGGCCAACCGCAACGGGAGCGCCCGCAACATCGCCGGCATCTATTCGGAGAATCTGCGCATTCTCGGCCTGATGCCGCATCCCGAGGACCTCGTGGACCCGCTGATGGGCGGCACTGACGGCAAACCTTTGTTTGACGGCCTCGTTGCCGCACTGGCGGCCTGAGCCATGGCACCCCAACCTAACAAACGCGACGTCAACCAGGCCCTCGCCCGCGAATTCGGGCTTAGCGCCGATGAATATGCCCGCGTGCTCGACATCATGGGCCGCACCCCCTCGCTCACCGAGCTCGGCATTTTCTCGGTCATGTGGTCCGAGCACTGCTCGTACAAATCCTCGCGCGTCTGGTTGAAGACGCTGCCGACCAAGGCGCCTTGGGTGATCCACGGGCCGGGCGAGAATGCGGGGGTGGTGGATATCGGTGAGGGGCTGGCCGCGATCTTCAAGATGGAGAGCCACAACCACCCGAGCTTCATCGAGCCCTACCAGGGCGCCGCCACCGGCGTGGGCGGCATCCTGCGGGACGTGTTCACCATGGGCGCGCGGCCGATCGCAAACCTCAACGCGCTGCGCTTCGGGGACCCGGCGTTGCCGCGGACGAAGCGGATCGTCGATGGCGTGGTGCGCGGCATTGGCGGCTACGGCAATTGTGTGGGGGTGCCGACGGTTGGTGGTGAGATCAACTTCCACCCCTCCTATAACGGCAATCCGCTGGTCAACGCGATGACGGTGGGGATTGCCGACAAGACCAAGATTTTCCTCTCGGCGGCGGCCGGCATCGGCAACCCCGTGGTGTACGTGGGCTCCAAGACGGGGCGTGACGGCATCCATGGCGCCACCATGGCCTCGGCCGAGTTTGGCAAGGATTCCGAGGAAAAGCGGCCGACCGTGCAGGTGGGTGACCCGTTCACCGAGAAGCTGCTGATCGAGGCGTGCCTCGAACTGATGGCGACCGACGCGATCGTGGCGATCCAGGACATGGGGGCGGCCGGCCTCACCTCCTCCTCGGTGGAGATGGCGGGCAAGGGCGGCGTCGGCATCGAGCTCGATCTCGACCATGTGCCGCAGCGCGAAACCCATATGACGGCCTATGAGATGATGCTCTCGGAATCCCAGGAGCGCATGCTGATGGTGCTGCGGCCCGACCGGCAGGACGTGGCGCGGGCGATTTTCGAGAAATGGGACCTCGATTTCGCCGTCATCGGCGTGCTGACCGATTCCGGGCGGATCGTGGTGAAGCACCAGGGCGAGATCGAGGCCGATATCCCGCTCGATCCGCTGGCCGAGCAGGCGCCGCTGTATCATCGCCCGACCGAGGAGACGCCGAAGCGGGCGCCGCTCGGCGAGGTGGCCGATCCCGTTGGTCTGGCCGCTGCGTTGGAGAAGCTCATCGCCTGCCCCGACCTCGCCTCGCGCGCCTGGGTGTGGGACCAGTATGACAGCACCGTCGGCGGGCAAACCGTGAAGCGGCCGGGCGGGGCGGATGCCGCGATCGTCAAGATCGAGGGGCGCAAGCTCGCGCTGGCGCTGACCACGGATTGCACGCCGCGCTATGTGCACGCCGATCCCGAGGCCGGTGGCGCCCAGGCGGTGGCCGAGGCGTGGCGCAATATCACTGCGACTGGTGCGCGGCCGCTGGCGATCACCGACAACATGAACTTCGCAAACCCCGAGAAGCCCTTGATTATGGGGCAATTTGCCGCCTCGATCCGCGGCATGTCGGCGGCCTGCGTGGCGCTCGATTTCCCGGTCGTGTCGGGCAATGTCAGCCTCTACAACGAGACCGAGGGCAAGCCGATCCTGCCGACGCCGGCGATCGGCGGGCTCGGCGTGCTGGAGGATGCGGCCCAGGCGGTCGGGCTTGGCCTCGCGCCGGGGCTCGATCTGGTGCTGGTCGGCGGCACCAAGGGCTGGCTCGGCCAGTCGCTGTGGCTGCGCGAGGTGGCCGGGCGCGAGGATGGGCCGCCGCCGCCGGTCGATCTCGCGGCCGAGCGGTTCAACGGCGATTTCGTGCGCGGGCAGATCCTCGAAGGCCATGTCCGCGCCTGCCATGACGTGTCCGACGGCGGGCTGCTGGTGGCGGTGACGGAGATGGCGCTGGGCGGCGATTGCGGCGCGCATCTGCTGCCTGGCCCCGCCGGCGTAGTGGCGCATGCGTTCTGGTTCGGCGAGGATCAGGGGCGCTACGTGTTGGCGGTGCAGGATGCCGCGGCCGTGCTGCAGGCCGCCGCCTTTGCCGGCGTGCCGGCGATGCGGATCGGCAGCAGTGGCGGCGCGGAATTGACACTTCCGGATGGCGCCACCATGTCACTGATCGCGCTGCGCCGCGCGAATGAACGATTCTTCCCGGCCCTGATGGAACCCACCGGGTAACCTTTTGTTTGACCGCGTGATTCACGTTCGCCGACCTGTCGGCTGCTCACGATCACGCTCTAGGAGACTACTCCGACATGGCGATGCACGCCGCTGAAATCGAGGCCTTGATCAAGGCCGCCATCCCCGACGCCTCCGTGCGGATTGACGATCTCGCCGGAGACGGCGACCATTATGCCGCCGTTGTCGTCAGCGAGATCTTCCGCGGCAAATCCCGTGTGCAGCAGCACCAGATCGTCTACGCCGCCCTGCGCGGCCGCATGGGGGGCGAGCTTCACGCCCTCGCCTTACAGACCTCCGCCCCTTAATCTTCCAGAGAGGACCCCACCATGAGCGACCCGACCGCCGAGCGCATCCAGTCCGAGATCACCGAAAACCCCGTCATGCTCTACATGAAGGGCAATGCGATGTTCCCGCAGTGCGGCTTCTCCGCCCGCGTGGTGCAGATCCTCACGCACATGGGCGTGCCCTTCAAGACCGCCAACGTGCTGGAAGACGCGGCACTGCGTGACGGCATCAAGACCTTCTCCAACTGGCCGACCATTCCGCAGCTTTACGTGAAGGGCGAGTTCGTCGGCGGCTGCGACATCATCACCGAGATGTTCCAGTCCGGCGAGCTGGCCAGCATGCTCGACGAGAAGGGCATCGCCCACGAAGCCTCGGCCTGAGGTTTCGCCATGGTTGCGGCCCGCCGGCTGGTTGACCGGCCGATCATCGGGCCGGAACTGGGCGGCGGCATTGGGGAGAATATCCAGGGCCCCTCGCTGATCCGGGTGCCGGGCTGGGTGAGGAACCCGCTCGGCGCCTACTACCTCTATTTCGCCGACCATAAGGGCAGCTACATCCGGCTGGCCTATGCCGATGCGCTGGAGGGGCCGTGGACCATCCACGAACCCGGCAGCCTGCACCTCGCGGAGTCCCGCTTCCTCACCGCGCCGCCCGCGGTGACTGACGCCCAGGTCGCCGCCGCCGAAGCGCGCATGGCGGCGATGGGGATGCGCATCTCGCATGATGCACGCTCCGAGATCTCCACCCCGCATATCGCCTCACCCGACGTACACGTGGATCACGCCAACCGGCGGATTTTGATGTATTTCCATGGGCTTGAAGATGTGGGCGATCAGGTCTCGCGGCTGGCGCTCTCCGAGGACGGCATCGCGTTTGCCGCCCTGCCGGAGGTGATCGGCCGCTCCTACATGCGGATTTTCCGGCATGGCGACTGGCATTACGCGCTGACCATGCCCGGCCGCATTTCGCGCTCGCGCGACGGCATTGGCGGCTGGGTGGATGGCCCGCTGCTATTCAACCCCAACATGCGCCACGCGGCCCTGCGCCAGCAGGGCGACCGGCTGGAGGTGTTCTGGACCCAGGTGGGCGATGTGCCGGAGCGCATTCTGCTCTCGGTGATCGACCTCGCCGGCGACTGGATGGGCTGGCACGAGGGGAAGGCGATCGAGGTGTTACGGCCGGAGCGGGACTGGGAGGGGGCACTCGCGCCGCTGGAGCCCTCAATCCGCAGCACCGCCTATGGGCGGGTGAACCAGTTGCGCGATCCCGCGATTTTCGAAGAGGGCGGGCGCTGCTTCCTGCTCTACGCCGTGGGTGGGGAGAGCGGCATCGGGATTGCCGAGGTTTTTGACGCCTAGAGGTTGCTGCTGGGTTTGCCGCGCGGGCGGACGGTCTTCGGGCGGCCTGGATTGCTTCGGCTTCGCCTGGCAATGACAGCGAGGAGTGGATAGATTTCTTTTGTTCGATTTTTGTTCTTGACATTATACCTTGGATGGGTATGATGGCGGGAGTCATTCATCTCGAACACAGGACCCTCTGCGATGCCGCCGCTTCCCGCACTCCTGCACAGCCTGCTGCGCTTCGCCGCACTGCGGCTGGCATTGCTGTTGGGGGGCGTGCTGGTGCTGCGCGAAAGGCGGCTGCGGGCGCGGCTTGCGGCGCTGGCGGTGGGGCATCGGCGGCGGGTGGGCGTGCTGCGGGAGTTGGCGAAGCTGATCCGGGCGCGCGATGCGCTGGCGGATTTGGGGTTTTTCGCGGATGCGGGCACGCGCGGCAAGGCGGCCGAGGTGGCGCGCTGCGTGAGCGATGCCGGGCGGCGCGCCTTGGCGCGGCGGTTCGGGCTGCTGATGTGGCGCAATCGGGGCGCGCGGCGGATCGCGCGCCGGTCGGCGCTGGCGGTGGCTTCCGTGCTGGCCGGCCGATGTAGGTTCTGCCCTGCTGTCGCGTGTTGACCATCCCAGTGGTTCGCGGGGGTGGCGATGACGCATGCGCACGCGCAGACATCCGGCTCCCCGCTTGCGCCCGGCCACGGTTTCCCTGATATCCCGCAGCAAGCCTTTCGGAGGAAACCGCAATGTCCACCACCACCCGCCGCGCCTTGCTCGCTGCCGGCACCGCTCTGCCGATGTTCGCCATTCGCACCCGCCCCGCCTCGGCGGCGGAGTTCTCTTATAAATACGCCAACAACTCGCCGGTGACGCATCCGCTGTCGATCCGCACCACCGAGGCCGCGGCGCGCATCCGCGAGAAGACCGGCGGGCGCGTCGATATCCAGGTGTTCCCCAATAACCAGTTGGGCTCGGATACCGACATGCTCTCGCAGCTGCGCTCGGGCGCCATCGAGTTCTTCACCCTTTCTGGCCTGATTCTCTCGACGCTGGTGCCGGTGGCCTCGATCAATGGCGTCGGCTTCGCGTTCAAGGATTACGGCCAGGTGTGGCCGGCGATGGATGGGGCGCTCGGCGCCCATGTGCGGGCCGAGATCGCCAAGCGCGGCCTCTATGCCTTCGCCAAGCAGTACGACAACGGCTACCGCCAGATCACCAGCTCGACCAAGCCGATCAAGGGGCCGGAGGATCTCAACGGGTTCAAGATCCGTGTCCCCCCCTCCCCGCTTTGGACCTCGATGTTCAAGGCGTTCGGCGCCGCTCCGGCCTCGATCAACTTCTCCGAGACCTATTCGGCGCTGCAGACCCGCATCGTCGACGGGCAGGAGAACCCGCTCGCCATCATCGATGCGGCGAAGCTCTACGAAGTGCAGAAATATCTCACGGTGACCAACCACATGTGGGACGGGTTCTGGTTCCTTGCCAACCGCAAGGCCTTTGAGGCCATGCCGGCCGATCTGCGCGGCATCGTGGAAGGGGAGTTCAACGCCTCGGCGATCACCCAGCGCGAGGATATCTTCAAGCTCAACACCTCGCTGCGCAGCGCGCTCGAGGGCAAGGGCCTGCAATTCCTCGATAGTGACGCGAGCCTGTTCCGCGCCGCGCTGAAGAAGGCCGGGTTCTACGCGGAGTGGAAGGAGAAGTTCGGCGCCGAGGCGTGGAAGACGCTGGAAGACGCCGTGGGCGGGCTGTCCTGACGCCATGGAACTGAACCGTGTGGAGGCGGCTGGCGGGTTAAACGGCCGCCTTCACGCGGTGCTGCGCCATGCCGTGGAGGCGCCGACCGCGCTGCTGGTGCTGGTGGAGATCGGCGTGCTGCTGGCCGGCGTGGTCAGCCGCTTCGTGTTCCACAAGCCCTTCGTGTGGTCGGACGAGCTGGCCTCGATCCTGTTCCTGTGGCTGGCGATGTTCGGCGCGGTGATCGCGCTGCAACGCGGCCAGCACATGCGCCTCACCGCCATCGTGGCCGCCCTGCCGGCGCGCTGGCAGGACCGCGCGGCGGCGCTCGCCGTGCTGGTGCCGCTCGGCTTCATCGCCGTGGTGCTGCCGCAGGCCTGGGAATACGCGGCCGACGAGTGGTACATCGAGACCCCTGCGCTGGGCTGGTCCAACATCGTCCGCGCGGCGGCGATCCCGGCGGGGATGGCGATCATGCTGGCGGAATGCCTGCTGGCGCTGGCCACGCTGCGGGGGCGCGCGGTGGTTGAGGTGGCGGTGGCGCTGGCCGTGCTGGCCGCGGCGCTGTGGCTCGGGGCGCCGGGCCTGAAGGCGATCGGCAACTGGAACCTGCTGGTATTCTTCGTCGCGCTGCTGGCCGCTTTCGTGCTGCTGGGCGCGCCGATCGGCTTCGCCTTCGGCACCGCGACGGTGGCCTTCCTGCTCTGTGCCACCCGCACCCCGCTCACCCTCGTGGTTTCGCGGATGGATGAGGGGATGAGCGGGCTGGTGCTGCTCGCGGTGCCGCTATTCGTGTTTCTCGGCCTGCTGATCGAGATGACCGGGATGGCCCGTGCGATGGTGGCGTTCCTCGCCGGGCTGCTCGGGCATGTCCGCGGCGGGCTCTACTATGTGCTGCTGGGTGCAATGTACCTGGTGTCCGGGATTTCCGGCTCCAAGGCGGCCGACATGGCGGCGGTGGCACCGGTGCTGTTCCCGGAGATGAAGAAGCGCGGCGCCAATGACGGCGAGCTGATCGCCATCCTCTCGGCCTCCGGTGCGATGAGTGAGACGATTCCGCCGAGCCTGGTGCTGATCACCATCGGCTCCGTCACCGGCGTTTCGATCGCCGCCTTGTTCACCGGCGGGTTGCTGCCCGGGCTGGTGCTGGCCCTCGCGCTGGCCGTGGTGGCGTGGCACCGCTCGCGCGGCGAGGCGGTGGGGGCGCGGACCTCTGGCGCCGTGATCCTGCGGACGTTGCTGGTGGCGCTGCCCTCGCTGCTGCTGCCTTTCGTGATCCGCACCGCCGTGGTGGAGGGCGTGGCGACGGCGACGGAGGTCTCCACCATCGGCATCGTCTACGCGGTGGCGGTGGGCATCGTGGTGTATCGGCAGTTCGACTGGCGGCGCATCTACCCGATGCTGCTGGAGACGGCCGCTCTCTCGGGCGCTATTTTGCTGATCATCGGCACGGCCACCGGCATGGCCTGGGGGCTCACCCAGTCCGGCTTCTCGCGCCAGCTGGCCGCGGCGATGGCGGGGGTGCCGGGCGGCGCGATCGGCTTCATGCTGATTTCGATCGTCGCCTTCATCGTGCTGGGCAGCGTGCTGGAGGGCATTCCGGCGATCGTGCTGTTCGGGCCGTTGTTGTTCCCGATCGCACGGGCCGTGGGCATCCATGAGGTGCATTACGCGATGGTGGTGATCCTCGCGATGGGGATCGGGTTGTTCGCACCGCCGCTCGGCGTGGGCTACTACGCGGCCTGCGCGATCGGGCGGGTGAACCCGGATGCGGGGATGCGGCGGATCTGGCCGTATATGGGCGCGCTGGTGGTGGGGCTGCTGGCGGTGGCGTTCATCCCGTGGATTTCCATCGGGTTTCTGTGACGGCCTATTCCTCGTCCGTGCCGAGATAGGCGGCGATGACGTGCGGATCGTTGGCGACCGCTTCGGGCGGGCCCTCGGCGATTTTGCGGCCGGCGTCGATCACGAAAATGCGGTCGGAGACGCGCATCACGGCCTGCATGTCGTGCTCGACCAGCAGCACGGTCACGCCCCGGGCGCGAACGTCCCGCAGGATGTCGATGACGTCTTCGGTTTCGGTGGCGTTGAGGCCGGCGCAGGGTTCGTCGGCGAGCAGGAGGATCGGGCGGGCGGCGATGGCGCGGGCGAGTTCGAGGCGGCGGAGATAGCCGACGGTGAGTTCGCTCGCGGGAGTTTGCGCGCGTTCGGTGAGGCCGGCCAACGCCAGGGCGTCGCGCGTCACCGCCCCGATATCGCGCGCCCCGTCGCGGCCGAACAGGGCGCCGATGCGAACGTTGTCGTGGACGGAAAGCTCGGGGAAGGGCTTGGCGATCTGGAAGCAGCGGGCGATGCCGGCGCGGGCGAGATCGGTGGTCGGCGTGCCGTCGATGCGGCGGCCCTGGAAGTGGATGCTGCCTTCGCTGACCGGCAGGTAGCCGGTGACGAGGTTGAAGATGGTGGATTTGCCGGCGCCGTTCGGGCCGATCAGCGAGCAGATGCTGCCTTCGGGCACCTCGAAGGAGACGTCGTTGGTCGCCACCAGGCCGCGGAAGCGCTTGGTGACGTGGTCGAGCCGGAGGATGGGTTCGCTCATCGGGCGCTCCAGCGCTGGCGCAGGGCGCGGACGAGGCCGGTGATCCCCTTGGGCGCCACCAGCACCAGCAGCACCAGCAGCGCGCCGGTGACGAACATATGAATGGAGAGCAGCCGCCCCAGCACCACCTGGGTCAGGATCACCATGATCGCCGAGCCGAGGAAGGGGCCGATCAGGGTGCCGATGCCGCCGAGCAAATTATAGACGATCATGTTGAGGCTGAATTCGGTGCGGTAGACCGAGGAGGTCGTGATGTAGCCAAGGCTATGCGCGTAGATCACCCCGAGGGCGCCGGTGAGGGCGGCGGAGGCGATGAACATCGTCACCTTGTAGCGCTCGGTGGGAACGCCGAGCATGCGGGCGGTGTCCTCATCCTCGCGGATCGCCATCAGGCCAGCGCCGATGCGGCTGTGCTGGATGGCGAAGGCGAGGATGGTGATGAGGATGGTGGCGATCAGCAGCAGGTAGAAATACAGCGCCTCCGGCCGCAGCCCGAAGGCGGAGAGGCGGGGGAGGACGAGGCCCATCGAGCCCTTGAACATGTCGATATTATTGTTCAATTCGGCCAGCACCTGGGAGATGCCGAGCATCGCCACCGCGAAATAGATGCCACGCAGCCGCAGGATCGGCCAGGCGACGACGGCGGCCGCCAGGGCGGAGAGGCCGGCGCCGACCAGGAGCCCGAGGGCGAAGCCGAGCCAGGGTTGGCCCTTCATCAGCTCCACCTCGAAAATCCCCGCCGCGAAGGCGCCGAGGCCGATGAAGGCGGCGTGGCCGAAACTCCAATAGCCCGCGAAGCCGCCCAGCAGCGTCCAGGCCAGCCCCAGCGCCGAGGAGAACAGCACGAGTTGGCCGACGCGCACGTAGAAGGGGGTGGTCACGAAAGGCAGGCTGGCGGCGGCGGCGAAGAACACCACCCCCGCCAGCACCCGCCAGGCCCGCTTGCGCAACGCCGCGGCCAGCATCTAGCGGGACCCCGCGAAGGCGTTACCGAGCAGGCCGGAGGGGCGGATCAGCAGCATCGCCACCAGCACCGCGAACATCATCGCGTTCGGGAAAGCCGGGCCGATCAGCTGCGAGGTGCCGGTCGCCATCACGCCGAGCAGCAGCCCGCCGAGCAGCGCGCCCTGCGGGCTACCGACGCCGCCGAGAGTGACCACCACGAAGGCATTCAGCGTCCAGAGCCCCTCATCGGGCGGAGAAAAGGGCAACACGATGCCGAGAATCGCCCCCGCCGCGCCGGCGAAGGCGGCGGCCACCGCGAAGGTGAGGCCGTAGACATGGTGCGCGTTCACCCCGCACAGCCGCGCCGCCAGCTCCTGCTGCGCGGTGGCGCGGATCACGCGGCCCATGCGGGAGCGGCTGAGGATCACCGCCAAGGTGCCGAGCAGCACCAGGCTCGCCCCCAGGGCGGCGAGGCGCACCGGGTCGATCACGATGCCGCCGAGCAACAGGGGATGGCCGGAATAGGAGGGGGTGATGCTGCGCAGATCCGGCGAAAACACCAGCACCAGCGTGTTGCGCAGCATCAGCGCCACCCCGAAGGTGACGAGCATGGAGGCAACGTGGGAGGAGCGGTCCACCGCGAGCTGGATCAGGCCGCGCTGGTAGACATAGCCGAAGGCGCCGAGGCACAGCATCACCACGGGGATGGTCACCAGCGGATCGAGCCCCAGCGCATGCCAGAAGAACCAGGCGAGATAGGCGCCGATCATCACCAGCGCGCCGTGGCTGAGGTTCACCACCCCCATCACGCCAAAAATCAGCGAGAAGCCGACCGCGGACAAAGCGTAGAGCCCGCCGAGCACCAGCCCGTCGGCGATCGTCTGAAGGGCGAGCATGGCCGGTAGATCAGCTCCGCTGCGACCAGGCCGGCGTCGGGTAGGTGTAGGGCGCCGTCTTGGCGTTGGCGGGCGACACCACTTCCGGCGCGTTGGCGACGACCTGGCCGACCCAGGGGCCCATGATCACCGGATCGCCATCGCCCTGCTCGGTGAACTTGATGCGGCTGTACTGGGTCATCACATCGATGCTGGCCAGAGCGTCGCGCACCTTCACCGGGTCAATGCTTTTGGCCGCCATCATCGCCTCGATATAGGTGACGATGCAGGCCGCGCCGGCCGAGACGTGATAGGCGATCGGGCGGGTGTTGTTCTTGCGGTAATAGGCCGCGAAATCCTTGGGGGTGCCGAAGAAACGGTCCTTCAGCGGCGCCCGCTCATCCCAGTATGTCTGGAAATAGATACCGTTGGCGGCCTTGCCGAGGGTGTCGCGGAAGCTGCCGAGCTGCGGGCCGAGGCCCTGGAACAGCAGGTTCACGTTGGTGCCGGTGGCAATCATCTGCTTGGCGATCAGCAGGTTATCCTGATCATGCGTCATGCAGATCAGCGCCTCCGGCGTCTTGGCGCGGATGGAGGCGAGCACGGAGGAGGCATCCGTGATGGTCTCGGGGAAGGAATAGCTTTCGAGCATCGGAATGCCCTGATCCTTCATCGCGTTCATCACGCCCTGGGCGGCGGTTTTGGAGAAGGCGTCGTTGGTGAAGATCACCGAGTAATTCTTCACCGCCGGCGCCAGCGTCTTGATGAAGGCGGCGGTGGAGAGGAACTGGCGGGTGGCACGGGGGAACATGCCGAAGACGTATTTGTAGCCCTGGCCGAAAATCTGGTCGGAGCCGCCGCCGGCCTGCACCATCGGCTTCTCCGCCCGCTCGGTGACGGCCGCGGTGGGCAGCACGATGTTGGAGCCGAAGGAGCCGAGGAAGAAATCGACGCCGTCATCAAGCTGGCGCTGGATCAGGTTCACGGCGCGCGACGGGTCCGACGCGTCATCGAACAGCTTGAGGTCGAGCTTGTAGCGCGTGCCGGCGATCTCGACGCCGCCCTGCTCGTTGATGAACTGCACGGCGGTCTTGTAACCGTTGTTGACGTTGAGGCCGGTCTCGGCCGCGCCACCGCTGAGCGGCACCGAGCCGCCGAAGGTGATGGTCTTGGTGGCCTGGGCGGATGCGGTGTGGATCGCCGGGGCGGCGAGGGCCGCGCCACCGGCGAGTTGAACCATGCTGCGTCGGGAAAGGGTCATCGTCATGCTCCGCTGTTGGGTGAAGTCTACACGCAGGTTGCGAGCCGTCGAGACACCAGCCGCGCCCCCGCGCGATTTTCCTGCGCCGCCGCTTGTGCCGGCGGGCGCCGGGCCAACATCGGGGCGATGATCACCTCACCCGCAATCATCATCGGCGCCACCGGCGGCATCGGTGCCGCACTCGCAGCGCGGATCGAAGGGGCCGGCCAATACGTGCTGCGGCTTGGCCGCTCCACGACGCCGCCGCTCGATCTGCTGGACGAAGCCTCGATCGCGGCCGCGGCCGAGGCAGCGGGGGATGGGCTGGAACTGGTGATCGACGCCACCGGGTTTCTGCACGGCGCCGGGTTCCAGCCGGAGAAGAGCCTGCGCCAGCTTGATCCGGCGCATCTCGCCCACGCCTTCGCCATCAACGCCACCGGCCCGGCGTTGCTGATGAAGCACTTCCTGCCCCGCCTGGCGCGGGACCGGCGGGCGGTGTTCGCCACGCTCTCCGCCCGCGTCGGCAGTATTTCCGACAACCGGCTGGGCGGCTGGTACGCCTATCGCGCCGCCAAGGCCGCGCTCAACCAGCTCGTGCGCACTGCGGCGATCGAGCTCGCCCGCAGCCGCCCGAAAGCGGTCTGCGTCGCGCTGCATCCGGGCACGGTGGAGACCGGGCTCTCCACGCCCTTCGCGAAATCAGGCCTGGAAGTACAGTCGCCGGATGAGGCCGCCGGCAAGCTACTGGCGGTGATCGACAGTCTGACGCCCGCAAGAACCGGCGAGCTGATCGATCACAACGGCCTCACCATCCCGTTCTGATACCGACCCGCGTTGATCCATGAAGGGTGGGTCAACGCGGGTTGGTATGAGCCTACTCCAGCGTCGCCAGCAGCCCGGCGATCAGCTTGCCGCGACGGGCCAGGCTTTCGATGCGGATATGCTCGGTCAGCGTATGAAACCCGTCCCCGGCGACGCCGAGACCGTCGAGCGTGGGGATGCCCATGGCGCCGGTGAAATTGCCGTCCGAGCCGCCGCCGGAATACTGGGCGGGGATGTCGTAGCCGAGGCCGAGCGCGATGCCCTGGGCGTGGCGCCACAGCGCCTCGGTGGCGGCATTGGGGTCCCACATCGGGCGGGTGACGGTGCGTTCCACCTTGAACTGCACGTCATTCCCGCTGGCCCGCAGGCCGAGCATGGCGGCCACCCCGCGATCGAGGTGCTCCTGCGTCTTGGCCATCGAGAGCGCCTCGCCGGTGCAGGTGGTGGTGACGCAGTTGACCCATTGGCCACCATGCATGACGCCGACGGAGAAGGTGCAATCCTCCGTCGTCATGTCCTCGATGGCGATGATCTGGCGCGCCATTTCGCGAATCGCCGAGCGGCCATCGGCCAACCGGGCGCCGGCGTGGGAGGGTTTGCCGGTCGCCTCCAGGTGGAAGCGGGCGATGGCGTAGCGGCCGGTCACCACCCCGCCATTGGGCCGCGCCGGTTCGGGGATCAGCACGAATGTGTGCCGCGCCGCCTCGGCCTCGATGACATCCCGCGTGCTGGGGGAGCCGACCTCCTCGTCGGAGGTGAGCAGCACCGTCACCGGGAGCTTCGTGGCGATGCCGGCGCGCTGCAACTGGCGGATCGCCTCGAGCGCGATGTAGTTGCCGCCCTTCATGTCGAGAATGCCCGGGCCGTAGCAGCGCTCACCATCAACGCGGAACGGCAGATGGGCGAGCGTGCCGATGGGGTGGACGGTGTCCATATGGCCCATCACCAGGATGCCCGGCGCCGAGGAGGGATGGCCGAAGCTGGCGCGCACGCAGTCGCCGAAACCCATCCGCCCGGCGATGCGCTCGACGCGCGCGCCCATGATGGCGAGATCGCGCCCGGCCATGTCCATCACGCGGTTCACCGCGGCGGCGTCATAGGTCGGGCTCTCGCACTCGATCCAGGGCCGCAGCCCGGCGAGCATGGCGGTGGTGTCGAAGTTCAGGCCGTTCGGGTCCATGGTGTCACTCCCGGTTTTGCCCAGCATGTGCTGGCCGCATTGCTGGCGCAATGCCGTGGCGCTTGCCCGGCGGCCCGGCTCTATGATCCATCGCGCCATGCAATCGCCCCAACCGCTTGACGGCCTTCCTTTGCCGCAGCGCCGCCGTGCCATGGCGACGCTGGCGCTCGCCATCGCCGTCTCGGTGCTCGGCAGTTCGGTCGCCAACGTCGCGCTGCCGACCATCGCGCGCGATCTCGGAGTGACGCCGGCGGCCTCGGTATGGGTGGTCAACGCCTTCCAGATCGCGGTGATGGTAGCGCTGATCCCCTGCTCCTCGCTGGGCGATATTTACGGCTACCGGCGGGTCTACGGTATTGGCCTGGCGGTGTTCACCGCCGCCTCGCTGGCCTGCGCGCTGGTGGATTCGCTGCCGATGATGATCGTGGCGCGCGTCGTCCAGGGGCTCGGCGGCGCCGGGCTGATGAGCGTGAATACGGCGCTGATCCGCTTCATCTTCCCGCGCTCCATGCTCGGCCGCGGCATGGGGTTCAACACGCTGGTGGTCGCCACCTCCTCCGCGCTGGGGCCGACGGTGGCGGCCGCGGTGCTGTCGCTGGCCTCTTGGCCCTGGCTGTTCGCGATCAACGTGCCGATCGGCCTCACGGCGCTGGCCATGCTGCGGGACCTGCCGGCGACGCCGCGGGCCGGGCATAAGTTCGATATCCCGAGCGCCATCCTCAACGCCGCCACCTTCGGCCTGCTGATCGCGACGCTGGACAGCATCGGCTACGGTGTCGGCGGCTGGCTGCCGGTGGCCGAGGTGATCGCGCTCGCCGTGGTCGGCACCCTGTTCGTGCGGCGCATGCTGCGGCTGCCCGCGCCGATGCTGCCGGTGGATTTGTTCCGCCGGCCGGTGTTTGCCCTGTCCGTGGCGACCTCCGTCAGCTCCTTCATCGCCCAGTCCGGCGCCTATGTCGCGCTGCCCTTCCTGTTGCAGAGCGTCGGCGGCATGTCGGATGCCCGCACCGGGCTGCTGATCACACCCTGGCCGGCGACCATCGCCGTGGTCGGCCCGATTGCCGGGAGATTATCGGACCGGTTCTCGGCCGGGCTGATGGGCGCGATCGGGCTCGCCATCATGACCTGCGGGATGCTCGCAGTCGGGCTGATGCCGCAGCATCCGGTTTGGTGGGATGTGGCGTGGCGCATGTCGATGGCCGGCGCCGGATTTGCGTTGTTCCAGGCGCCCAATAACCGCCTGATGATCAGCTCCGTGCCGCGCGAGCGCAGCGGCGCGGGCAGCGGCATGCTCTCCACCTCCCGCCTGCTCGGCCAGTCCATCGGCGCGGCGATGGTGGCGATCTGCTTCAGCCTCACCGAGGGCAGCGGCGTGGCGCATGGCGCGGTCGTGGCGGTGTTCACCGGCGCGGCGTTCTCGGCGCTCGCCACCGTGCTGAGCTCACTCCGGATGATCCGCAGCGCCACCGACTGAGCTTGCCCCCGGGCCGCGCCGCTGGCAGCGTGGCCGCAACAGCAACGGGGAGACGCACAATGGATTTCAGCGGCAAAGTGGCGGTGGTGACCGGCGGCGGCAACGGCATCGGGCGGGCGACCGCGCTCGGTTTCGCCCGCGGCGGCGCCCGCGTGGTGGTGGTGGATCGCGATACGGTGGGCGGTGCCGAGACGGTGGCCGAGATCCGTGCCGCCGGCGGCGAGGTGATCTTCACCCCGGCGGATGTCACGAAATCGGCCGATGTCGCCGCCTATGTCCGCCTCGCGCTCGACACGTTTGGCCGCATCGACTGCTTCCACAATAATGCGGGCATCGAGGGCAAGATCGCCCATACCGCCGATTACGCCGAGGACGATTATGAC
>CAIPLM010000205.1 GCA_903865895.1 uncultured Rhodospirillales bacterium
ACATCCATCGCGCGGCACTGGTAGGGATGATCGAGAGCGGGCCGATCCCGGCGGTGCACGGTGTTGTGCGATGGCGCATTGTCGATCTCCGCCAGTGGGTGTGGGAGGAGTTCCGGATCAGCATTGCGCGGCAGACATTGAGCCGGGAACTGCGGAAGTTAGGCTACCGCAAACTGTCTGCACGGCCTCGCCATCATGCGCAGGCCGCAAGCGCGATCGAGGATTTTAAAAAAGCCTCCCCGCCCGTGTGGACGCGATCGCGCAGGACAAAGGCGTCGCACCCGGTGACATAGAGATTTGGTTCGGCGACGAAGCCCGTATCGGCCAGAAGAACAAGATCACCCGCCGCTGGGCGCGGCGCGGAACCCGCCCGTCCGCTCCGCGCGACCAGCGCACCGCCTCAACCTACATCTTCGGCGCCATCTGCCCAGAGGAAGGCAAGGCGGTCGGGTTGATCCTGCCCTGGTGCAATATCGCAGCGATGAACCTGCACCTCGCAGCCATCTCGGCCGATATCGCGCCCGGGCGCCATGCGGCTCTGTTGCTCGACCAGGCCGGGTGGCATCTCTCGGCAAAACTCGTCGTGCCGGACAACATCACCATCGTGCCGCTGCCGGCAAAGTGCCCCGAACTCAACCCACAGGAGAACATCTGGCAGTTCATGCGTGACAACTGGCTGTCCAACCGCATCTTTCTCGACGCCGACGATCTTATCGACCACTGCTGCGACGCATGGAACAAACTCGAAGCCCAACCGTGGCGCATCATGTCAATCGGACTGCGCGATTGGGCGAACGGGTTCTGATCAGTGAGCATTGGTATAATACAGGCGAGCCGCGCGTCGCCTGTCAGCAACAGCCGAACTAGGCTGCGACCATCGCCCGAATGTTCGCCTGCCGGCGAATGGTGAAACTGGCGCCATCGCCGCGGTTGCCGGCTTCGATCGAGCCGCGCATTGCGTGGATGGTCCGGCGCCCGAGGGAATGGCCGAGGCCGGCCCCTTGCCGACATCCTTGATCATGAAGAATAGATTGAAAACCCTGGGCCGCCTGTCCTCCCGAATCCCGCCAGCACTGTCGGCGTGTTCGATCTCGATGTTCGTGCCGCATGGCGCCGCCGTTTGGCAGACGGGTCGCGCAGCATGGTGTAGGTGCGCCGATCCTCCTTCTATGCGGCCGTGGCGGCGGGCATGCGTTGGTCGACGATGTTGCGGGAGATCATCAGCACTGTCAGCAGAGTACTGACCAGCACGGCCCCAACAACAATGACCCATGTCGCACGATTGCTGCACCGTGCATGGGCCGTGACAATGGCGCCGGACAGTAACGGCGGCGGGGCGCTGGAGCAAACCACGTGTCCTGCCGCGTCGATGATCACCAGCAGGAAGCACGCGGAAATGGCCGCGATCTCGGATCGCGCCCCGCGCCACTGCCACCAGGGCGCATGCTGCGGGGCGGGCTGTTCCAGAGGTAGTTCTGCGGGCGGTCGCGTCTCGGTTTGGACGATCATGCGCCCTTCGGTTTCTGATGGAAGCGGGCGGCCAAGGCAGGAAGTTCAGCGCGCGGCGTATTAGGTGACCGCACGGGCGATCATGAAAATGACCGCCCATGCTGAAAGGCCGAGGCAGACGGCCAGATAGATGCCGCGAGCAACCCGCAGCCCATCGTCGATCAGCGGCCGCGGCGCATCGACGGATTTGCCATGGAGGCCGGACGATACGATCGGCCGCGGCAGAAGTTGCGGACGATGGTCTGCAATATCAGCGCCTGTAGAACCTGAAATACTCATGAATTTCACGATTTTCGCCGGTTGTTTCGACGGCTATATGATACTTTTTTGTATATCGATCGTCTAATGATATCTTGTGAAATTTGATTACAGAAATTTGTGTATTTTTCAAAAATTATTCGATAACTCAGGCCGCTGATGTGCGAATGTGAAATGATTTTTGCCGTGACGCAGCATAAATGCGTCATTCAGGGCCCGGCCGGACTGTCTGACAGAAGTGGGGCGATGGCGGCGAGGTCGGCCTCCATGGTGCGGGTCATCCAGAGGCGGATCGCCTGCACGACCTCGCGCAGCGGGCGGGCGCGCGGGGCGAGCAGATGGAAGGCGCTGGCGGTGGTGACGCGCCGGCGCGAGGCGGGCACCAGCATGCCTTCGGCGAGTGCGCGAGACACCACGCTGAGCCAGCCGAGCGCCACGCCCTCGCCGTTCATCGCGGCCTGCAGCACCACGGCGTAATCGGAGAACTGCACCCAGCTGCGCCACGGCATGCGCCGCCGCGCGGGCTCGCCCCAGAACAGCGACCAGTCGATCAGCGGGTCGTCGAAATGCAGCAGCGTATGGGTGGCCTCCAGCGCGCCGTCGAGCGGGCCGTGGGTGGCGAGATAGGCGGGGCTGGCCACCGGAATCACCGTCTCGGGTGCGAAATGCCAGGAGTGGTATTCGCCCTCATTCTCCGGTGCCCGGCGCATCGCGAGATCGACGTCCCCAGCTGGGCCGCGCAGGGAGCCGGACAGCAGTTGGAAGCGCAGATCGACCGAGGGGAAATCACGGTAGAACGCCTGCATGCGTGGGATGAACCAGTGGGTGACGAAGGCGGTGGAGAGCGACAGCTCCACAACGTCCTGCCGCGCATGGCGCCCGGCGATCTCACGCAGCGCCTCGCCCATGCGCCCGAAGCCATCCGTCACCGCGCGATGCAGCACCTGGCCCTCATCGGTGAGGGTGAGCCCGGCGGGGCTGCGCACGAAGAGGCGCACGCCGAGTTGCTCCTCCAGCTGGGCGATGTTGCGGCTGACCGAGGGCTGGGTGACGTTGAACTCGCGGGCCGCGGCGCCGCAACTGCCGGAGCGGGCAGCGGCCTCGAAGATCAGCAGCGCCCTGGGCGAGGGGATCAGCTTGCCGAGCGTGGTCATACGGTCAGCGTATGACCCCCGTACGCATTGTCAAGGTGACGGATCGGTCCGCGTGACCGATGATGCCGCAGCGCCGGGTTTCGGCCGCCAATCAGGGGAGCAACATGATGCGCGACGACAGGACAGGGTTTTCCGGCGCCGGACGGCGCGAGTTCATCCAACTGGCCGCTGCCGGGGCGGGCGCCCTGTGGCTGCCCGGCTCCGCCCAGGCCCAGGCACCCCGCCGCGGCGGCAGCATTCGCGCCGCCGGCTACTCCTCGTCGACGGCTGATACCGTCGATCCCGCCAAGCAGACGCTGTCGACCGACTATGTGCGCTGCAACATGTTCTACAACACGCTGACCCTGCTCGATGCCAATCTGGCACCGCAGCCGGAGCTTGCCGAGAGCATCGAGAGCGACAAGGCGACGGTGTGGACCATCAAGCTGCGCAAGGGCATCACCTTCCATGACGGCAAGGCGCTGACCGCGGCCGACGTGGTCTATTCGCTGAACCGCCATAACGACCCCAAGGTCGGCTCGATCGCCAAGCCGCTGGCCGCGCAGATGACCGAGGTGGTGGCGACCGCGCCCGATACGGTGCGCATCACGCTCGCCTCGCCCAATGCCGATTTCCCAGTGGTGCTCGGCACCTTCCATTTCCATATCATCAAGGAAGGCACGACGGACTTCACCAAGGCGGTCGGCACCGGCCCCTATATGTGCAAGGAGTTCACACCGGGTGTGCGCACCGTGGGCGTGCGCAATCCCAACTACTGGAAGCCGGGCAAGCCCTATCTCGACGAAATCGAGTTCTTCGGCATCCCCGACGAAACCGCCCGCGTCAACGCCCTGCTGGCCGGTGATATCCAGATCGCCGGCGGCATTACGCCGCGCTCCACGCGGCAGATCAAGGCACAGCCCGGGCTGGCGATCTTCGAGACCCCGGCCGGCGTCTATACCGACCTTATCGTGCGGCTCGATGCGCCCGTGACCGGCAATCTCGATTTCGCGCTGGCGATGAAATATCTGCAGGACCGCGAGCAGATGCGCGACGCGATCTGGCAGGGGTTTGCGGTGATCGGCAACGACCACCCGATCACGCCCTCCAACCGCTTCTACAACAAGGATATTCCGCTGCGGGCGTTCGACCCGGACAAGGCGAAGTTCCATTTTCAGAAGTCGGGCGTGGGTTCCTCCGCGGTGCCGATCGTGGTTTCGCCGGCGGCCGCCGGGTCGGCCGAGATGGCGGTGATGCTGCAGGAGGCGGGCAGCAAGATCGGGCTCAATCTCGAAGTGCGGCGCGTGCCGGCGGATGGTTATTGGGCCAATCATTGGCTGAAATCGGCGGTCGGCTACGGCAACATCAACCCGCGCCCCTCCGTCGATATTCTGCTCTCGCTCTTCTTCAAGTCCGACGCGCCATGGAATGAGAGCGCCTACAAGGACCCTAAGTTCGATCAGCTGCTGCTGGCCGCGCGCGGCGAGACCGATTTCGCCAAGCGCAAGCAGATGTACGGTGACATGCAGCTGATGATCCGCGACAGCTCGGGCATGGGTATCCCGCTGTTCAACTCCTATCTCGATGGCCATGTCAGCAAGCTGAAGGGGCTGAGCCCGGTGCCGGTCGGCGGCATGATGGGGTTCAACTTTGCCGAGAACGTGTGGCTGGAGGCGTGAGCTGAGCGGTACCGGGCGCTTCGGAGGCAGACGATGAACGCGGCGATGCTGCGCCTCATCGCTTTGCGCCTGGCGCTCGGGCTGCTGACGCTGGCCATCGTCTCGGCGCTGGTGTTCACCGCCACCGAACTCCTGCCCGGGGATGTGGCCGAGGCGCTGCTCGGCCAGTCCGCCACCCCGCAGGCGGTGGCGGGGCTGCGCGCGGCGCTGCATCTCGATCAGCCCGCATGGAAGCGCTTCCTGATCTGGGCGGGCGGGATGCTCTCGGGCGATCCCGGCCGATCGCTGGTCAATCAGTTGCCGGTCGCCAGCCTGATCGGCAACCGGCTGCCTAATTCCCTTAAGCTCGCCGGGCTGACAGCCTGCGTCACTGTGCCGCTGGCGCTCACGCTTGGCATCACCACGGCGATGTGGCGCGGCTCGCGCTATGACCGCATCGTCGCCACGCTGATTATCGGCATCGTCTCGGTGCCGGAGTTCCTGATCGCGAGCCTGGCGGTGATGATTTTCGCGGTGAAGCTGCGCTGGCTGCCCGCGCTGGCCTTTCGGGCGGGGGTGCAGGATTTCTGGACCATGCTGTGGCTGCTGGCGATGCCGATCGGCACGCTTACGCTGGTGGGCATCGGTCAGATGGCGCGGATGACGCGGGCCGCGCTGGTTACGGTGCTGGCCTCCTCCTACATCGAGATGGCGCGGCTAAAGGGGGCGGGGCCGATCCGCATCGTACTGATCCATGCGCTGCCCAATGCGCTGGGCCCGATCGTCAATGCCGTGGCGCTCAGCACCTCCTTTCTGCTCGGCGGGGTGATCATCGTCGAGACCATCTTCAACTATCCCGGCCTTGCCAAGCTGATGGTCGATGCGGTCTCGACGCGGGATCTGCCGCTGGTGCAGGCCTGTGCGATGCTGTTCTGCGGCGCCTATCTCAGCCTGGTGCTGATTGCCGATGTGGTGGCGATCCTCGCCAACCCGAGGCTGCGGCAGCGATGAGGCGGCTTTCCCCCGTGGCGGTGGTAGCGCTGCTGGTGATCCTCGCCTGGGCGGTGGCGGCGATCCTCGCGCCGTTGATCGCGCCGTTTCCGCCCGGCCGGATCGTGACCCGCGACACGCTAGCCGATATCTCCGCCCGTTTTCCGCTTGGCAGCGATTATCTCGGGCGGGACATGCTTAGCCGGGTGCTGCATGGCGCGCGCTATACGATGGGCATCGCGCTGGTCTCGACCACGCTGGCCTGCCTGATGGGGGTGACGCTGGGGCTGACGGCCGCGGCGCGTGGCGGATGGTTCGACATGACGGCGAGCCGCATCCTGGATGCGATGATCTCGGTGCCGAGCCTGCTCGCGGCGCTGGTGGTGGTGTCTTCGCTCGGCTCCTCCATCCCCGTGCTGATCGGCGCGGCGGCGGTGATCTACACGCCTGGCGCCTACCGGCTGTCCCGCGCGGTGGCGGTGAACATCGCGGCGATGGATTTCGTCACCGTCGCGCGGGCGCGGGGCGAGGGGACGCTTTACATCATCGCCGCCGAGATCCTGCCCAACATGATCCTGCCGGTGTTGACCGATTTCGGCCTGCGCTTCGTCTTCGTCGTGCTGCTGCTGACCGGGATGAGTTTCCTCGGCCTCGGCATTCAGCCGCCGGCGGCGGATTGGGGCACGCTGGTGCGGGAGAATATCGAGGGGCTTTCGTACGGCGCGCCGGCGGTGATCATGCCGGCGCTGGCGATTGCCACGCTGACCATCTCGGTCAACGCGCTGATCGACCGCATTCCCGGCGCCGGGCAGGGGGATAGCCGGTGAGCGCCCATGTGTCAGTCAGCGGCTTGCGCGTGACCGTGGCCGCGGCCGAGGGCGGGCGGGCGGCGATTGTCGATGATGTCGGCTTTGCGATCGCGCGCGGCGAGGTGTTGGCGCTGATCGGGGAGAGCGGCTCGGGCAAGACCACGATCGCGCTGGCGATGATGGGCTATGCGCGCCAGGGCTGCCGCATCGATGGCGGGCAGATCCGCATCGGCGAGACTGACGTGCTGGCGCTGTCGGCGGCCGGGCTTGCCGGGCTGCGCGGTGGGCGGGTGGCCTATATTCCGCAAAGTGCGGCGGCGGCCTTCAACCCCGCACAGCGGCTGATGACGCAGGTGACCGAGAGCGCCCGCATCCACGGGTTGCTCGACCGCGCTGCCGCCGAGCGTAAGGCAATTGAGTTGTTCCGGGCGCTCGCGCTGCCGGAGCCGGAGACGCTGGGCGAGCGTTTCCCGCATCAGGTCAGCGGCGGGCAGTTGCAGCGCATCACGGCGGCGATGGCGTTGATCTCCGACCCCGACCTGGTGATCCTCGACGAGCCGACCACGGCGCTCGATGTGACCACGCAGATCGAGGTGCTGCGGGCGTTCAAATCGGTCGTGCGGGAGCGCAATACGACGGCGATCTATGTCTCGCATGATCTCGCGGTGGTCGCGCAGATGGCCGATCGCATCGTGGTGCTGCGCCACGGGAAGATGCAGGAGGAGGCGCCGACCGCGCAGCTGCTCGCCGCGCCGGCGCATCCCTATACGCGCGCGTTGCTGGCGGCCTTCAATCCCCCGGTGCGCGCGCCCGACGCCCCGCCTGAGGCGGCGCCGCTGCTCGAAGTGCGCGGGCTGGTGGCCGGGTACGGGCCGGCGGGGCGGGACGGGATGCCGGCGCTGCCGGTGCTGCATGATGTCGGCTTCACTATTCCGCGCGGCTCGGTGCTGGGCGTGATCGGTGAATCCGGCTGCGGCAAAAGCACGCTCGCCCGCGTCATCGCCGGCTTGCTGCCGGCCGCGCGGGGGAACGTGAAGCTGGACGGCGCGGAGTTGCCGGCGCGCGTTGCCGACCGCACGCGGGATCAGCTCAGGCGGGTGCAGATCGTGTTTCAATCGGCCGATACCGCGCTCAACCCGGCGCGGAGCGTGCGCGATATCCTGGCTCGTCCACTCGCCTTCTACCATGGGCTCAAGGGCGATGCCGCGCGCAAGCGGGTGGATGCGTTGCTCGATATGGTGCGTCTACCGGCCAGCCTCGCCGAGCGGCCGCCGGGCGCGCTGTCGGGTGGGCAGAAACAGCGGGTCAACTTCGCCCGGGCGCTGGCGGCCGAGCCGGAGTTGATTCTGTGCGACGAGGTGACCTCGGCGTTGGATGCGGTGGTGGGTGCGGCGGTGCTTGATCTGCTGGGCGAGTTGAAGCGGGAGCTTGGTCTCTCTTATTTGTTCATCAGCCATGATCTCTCGACCGTGCGCTCGATCTGCGACCAGGTGATGATCCTGTATTTCGGCCGCCGACTGGAATATGCGCGCTCCGGGGCCATGCTGGTGCGGCCGATGCACCCGTATTCCGACCTGCTGATCGCCTCGGTGCCGGAAATGCGGACGGGCTGGTTGGAGGGCGCAGCACCCGCGCATGAGGCAACGGTGGTGCGCAACGCCGCCGGCTGCACCTTCGCGCCGCGCTGTGCCGCCGCCGTGCCGGGCCTGTGCGACTCCACGCCTCCGCCGCTGCGCCAGCTCAGCAAGGGCGCGGAAATTCTTTGCCATCTCGATGAAGCGACGCTGCGCCACACGCAGCCAGACGACAGGAAAACGCCATGAACTCGATCGCCCCCACGCTGCGCACCGATGATCCGCTGCTGCGGCCGCTGACCATCAAGCACGTCACCTTCCGCAACCGGGTGATGAGCACGTCCCACGCCTCGACGCATGACGATGGCGGCATGCCCGCCGAGAAATATCAGCGGTATCATGAGGAGAAGGCCAAGGGCGGCATCGGGCTGACGATGTTCGGCGGCTCGTCGATGGTGGCGCCGGATTCGAGTTGGGGCGGCGGGCAGATCAATGTCAGCCGGGACAGCGTGATCCCGTTCCTGCAGCAGTTCTCCGGCATGATCCACGGGCATGGCGCGAAAATCATGTGCCAGATCTCCCATCTCGGCCGCCGCGCCGACGCCTTCTCAATGAACTGGCTGCCGACCATGGGGCCGTCCGCAATCCGCGAGACACGGCACCGCAACATCCCCCGCGAGATGGATCGCTCGGACATCGACCGCATCATCCGCGACTATGCCGAGGCGGCGTATCGCTGCAAGGAGGGCGGGCTGGACGGCATCGAGACGGTCACTGGCGGGCATCTGCTCGGGCAGTTCTTCTCGCCGCGCACCAACCAGCGCACCGATGGGTTCGGCGGCTCGCTCGAGAACCGCACCCGCTTCGCGATCATGGTGCATGAGGCGATCCGCCGGCGGGTCGGTGATGATTTCCTGGTCGGCATCCGCTTCGTGGTGGATGAGGGCACGGATGACGGCATTAATTTCGATGAGTGCGTGGCGATCGCCAGGCTGATCGAGGCCGAGGGGCATCTCGACTTCTTCAACGGTATTTTCGGCCGCATGGACACTGATCTGTCGCTCGCCGAGCACAATATGCCAGGGATGTCGCAGCCGATCGCGCCGTTTCTGCGGCAAGTCGGGCTGTTCAAGCGGGAGACCAAGTTGCCTGTGTTCCATGCCGCGCGCATCCCCGATCTTGCGACCGCGCGCTTCGCTATCGCCGAGGGGTTGCTCGACCTCGTGGGCATGACGCGGGCGCATATGGCGGACCCGCAACTGGTCAACAAGCTCGCCCGCGGCGAGGAGGACCGGGTGCGCCCCTGCGTTGGCGCCTCCTACTGCATGTACAAGAAGACCAGCTGCATCCATAACCCGGCCACCGGGCGGGAGTTGAGCCTGCCGCAGGTGATCGAGCGCTCGGCCAATCCCGGCCGCAAGGCGGTGGTGGTCGGCGGCGGGCCGGGCGGGTTGGAGGCGGCGCGGGTGTTGGCCGAGCGGGGCCACAAGGTGGTGCTGTTCGAGGCGGCGCCCAAGCTCGGCGGGCAGATGTTGCTCGCGGTGCGCGCGACCTGGCGGAAGGACCTGATCGCCATCGTCGATTGGCGGGTGGCGGAGCTGGGGCGGCTTGGCGTGGATGTTCGCACCTCCGTTTATGCCGGGGAGGCCGAGATTGCGGCGGAGAATCCGGACATCGTGATCGTCGCCACCGGCGGGGTGCCTGATTTGTCGCCGATCGAGGGTGGTGAGCTGTGTCAGACCGTGTGGGACGTGCTGTCCGACGACGTGGCTGCCAAGGCTGACGTGCTGATCTGGGACCAGATGGGGCGGCATCAGGCGGTCTCGGCCGCGCTGCATCTGGCCGAGAAGGGCCATGCGGTGCAATTCGCCGCGCTCGATGACAATATCGGTTTGGAAATGGAGTACAATGCCCGCGTCGTCTACCGCAAGCGCTTCGCGGAGAACGGCGTGAAGGTGACGCTGGATCAGGCGTTGGTGAGCGTGCGCCGGGCCGGCAACGGGCTGGAGGCGATTTTCAAGCACGAGCTGACCGGCGCGCTTTCGACCCTAACGGCGCAGCAGGTGATCATCGAGCGTGGCACCGTGCCGGTCTGCGAGGTGTACGACACGCTGCGCGAGGGCTCGGCCAATGGCGGCACCACCGATATTGACGCCTTGCTGGCGGCCCAGCCACAACCCCGCTCCCCCGGCGGCTTTGAGCTGCATCGCATCGGCGATGCGGTAACGAGCCGCAACGTGCATTCCGCCATCTACGACGCGCTGCGTCTGTGCATGGTGATGTAAGGAACCTGACCATGAAACTTTCTGATTTCTCGACCCTCACCTTCGACTGCTACGGCACCCTGATCGACTGGGAGAGCGGCATCTTCAATGCGCTGCAGCCGCTGGTCGCCAAGGCCGCCAATGGCTTCAACCGGGACCAGGTGCTGGAAGCCTATGCGCGCCATGAGTCCGCGCAGGAGCATGAGACGCCGGATATGATCTATTCGGCGCTGCTCACCCATGTGCATGCGCGCCTCGCGAGGGAGTGGGGTGTGGCGGCCGATCCGGCGGCCGATGCGGCGTTTGGCGGCTCGGTGCCGGATTGGCCGGCTTTCCCGGATTCCGCGGGGGCGCTGGCCTATCTCAAGCAGCACTACAAGCTGGTGATTCTCTCCAACGTTGATCGCGTGAGTTTCGCTGGCTCCAATAAGCGGCTCGGCGTGGAGTTCGACGCGATCTACACCGCGCAGGATATCGGCTCGTACAAGCCCAACGTGCGCAACTTCCACTATATGCTGGAGAAGCTGGCCGCGCAGGGGATCACCAAGGACAAGATCTTGCACACCGCGCAGAGCCTGTTCCATGACCATGGGCCGGCCAAGAAGGTGGGCATGACGTCGTGCTGGATCGATCGGCGCCATGATGCCGCAGGTTGGGGGGCGACGATGCCGCCGCCGGCTGAGGCTGCCTGGGAGTGGCGCTTCACCTCGCTGCAGGCGATGGCGGACGCGCATAAGGCGGAAATCGGGGGCTGAGCATGTCCCGCTTCCGCCGCCTCGGGGAGACCGGCCGGGCGCCGATCCGCCTCACCATCGACGGCGCCGAGGTGTGGGCGCTGGCGGGGGATACGCTGATGGTGGCGCTGCTGGCCAATACGGCGGCGCTGCGCGACAGCGAATTCGATGCCGGGCGGCGGGCGGGGTTCTGCCTGATGGCGGCCTGCCAGGATTGCTGGGTGTGGACCGAGGAAGGCGAGCGGCTGCGCGCCTGCTCGACCGAGGCGGCGGATGGCATGCGCATCGTGACACGGGGGACGGCATGGCGGATCGACGCGTCGTAGTGGTGGGCGCGGGGCCGGCCGGCACCCGCGCCGCCGAGCGCCTGGCCGCCGCGGGGCTGCGCCCGGTGGTGATCGACGAGGCGGCGCTGAATGGCGGGCAGATCTATCGCCGCCAGCCCGCTGGCTTCACCCGGCCGGCGGAGGCGCTGTACGGCTTCGAGGCCGGGCGTGCGCGGGCAGTGCATGGGGCGTTCGAGGCGCTGTCGGGGCTGATCGAGCATCGGCCGCAGACGTTGGTGTGGCACATCTACGATGGCGCGCTGCATTTGCTGTGCGGCACCAAGGCCGAGCGGCTGCCGTATGACGCGCTGATCCTCGCCACCGGGGCCACCGACCGCATCATGCCCGTTCGGGGCTGGACGTTGCCGGGGGTCTATAGCCTCGGCGGGTCGCAGATCGCGTTGAAGGCGCAGGCCTGTGCGATCGGCGCCGAGGTGGTGTTCATGGGCAGCGGGCCGCTGCTCTATCTCGTGGCCTATCAATACGCCAAGGCCGGCGCCACGGTCGCTGCCGTGCTCGATACTTCGCCGTTCTCGGCATCGGTGAAGGCGCTGCCGGCGCTCGCGACGCGGCCGGCGATGCTGGCCAAGGGGATATACTATACGGCGCGGCTCGCGCTGCGCGGCGTGGCGGTGCATCGCGGCATCACGCCGGTGGCGATCGAGGGCGACGACGGGGTCGCGGCCGTGGTGTGGCGCGATGCCGCTGGGCGGGAGCGGCGGACGGCGTGTGACGCGGTGGGGCTCGGGTATGGGCTGCGCTCCGAGACGCAATTGGCCGATCTTGCGCGCTGCGACTTCGCCTTTGACCCGATCGCGCGGCAGTATTTGCCGGTGACTGACCAGGATGGACGCACATCGACGCCAGGAGTTTATCTCGCGGGCGATGGGGCGCGCATTCAGGGGGCTGACGCCGCCGAACTGGCCGGGCGGTTGGCGGCGTGTGCGGCGTTGCGCGATCTTGGGCATTCCGTGCCTGCGGCGGAATTCGCCAGTTTGCGGGCGGCACTCGCCCCGATGGCGCAGTTCCGCGAGGGGCTCGACACCGCCTTTCCCTGGCCAGCGCATTTCGCCGCTGGATTTGCGGATAGTGATGTTGTGTGCCGCTGCGAGTGCATCACCGCGGGGGATCTGCGGGAGGTCGCGCTTGAGAAGGGCGCGCCGGAGCTCAACCGGGCCAAGGCGCTGTCGCGGGTGGGCATGGGGCGGTGCCAGGGGCGCATGTGCGGGCCGGCGGCGGCGGAGGTGTTGGCCGATGCGTTGGGCGTGCCGGTGGAGCAAGTCGGCCGGCTGCGCGGGCAGGGGCCGGTGAAGCCGCTGCCGATCGCCACGGAGATTGTGGGATGAGCGCGCCCATTCAGGCTGACGTGATTGTGGTGGGTGGCGGCATCATGGGTGCGGCCACCGCCTTCTTCCTGCGCCGGCGTGGCGTGAAGGTGGTGCTGCTGGAGCGTGGGCTGGTGGGGCAGCAGGCCAGCGGGGTGAATTTCGGCAATGTGCGCCGCCAGGGCCGTTTCCTGCCGCAGTTGCCGCTGGCGAACCGGTCGCGGGCGATTTGGGGGCAATTGAGCGAGCTGCTCGGTGAGGATGCGGAGTTCATCGCCACCGGGCATGTGCGCGTGTGTTTCCGCGCCCATGAGGCGGATCGGCTGGAGGCGCATGCGTTAGCGGTGCGGGAGTATGGGCTGGAGCTCGAAATCCTCAGCGCCAATGAGCTGCGCGCGCGCTACCCGTTCCTCGCGCCGGGCGTGGTGGCCGGGTCGCTGTCGCCGCTCGACGGGCACGCCAATCCGCGCCTTGCCGCCCCGGCCTTTGGGCGGGCCGCCGCGCGGGCGGGGGCGCTGGTGGTGGAAAACGCCGAGGTGCTGGCGATCGAGAAGCCGGGCGATGATTTCCTGGTGGAGACGGCGGCGGCGACCTATCGCGCGCCCATCGTGCAGATTTCGGCTGGCGCCTGGGGCGGCACATTGTCGGCCCGGTTCGGAGAGAAGGTGCCGATCGTGGCGCGCGGGCCGCAAATGGCGGTGACGGAGCCGATGCCGTATCGCATCGCCCCCGTGGTGGGCGTGTTTTCGGACAACGAGCACGAGGGGATGTATTTCCGCCAGGTGAAGCGCGGCAATATCGTGTGGGGCGGCGGGTGGCGCGGCCCGGCTTTTCCCGATCTGCTGCGCGCCTATATCGACCCGATGAACACGCTGCGGCAGTTCCCCATGGTGACCCGCGTGGCCCCGGGGCTGGCGCAGCTGCGCACCATCCGCACCTGGAGTGGCATCGAGGGGTATTTGCCGGATGACATCCCCATCATGGGGCCGTCTGGCAAGGTCTCGGGCCTGTTCTACGCCTTCGGCTTCTGCGGGCATGGGTTCCAGCTTGGGCCGGGGGTGGGGGATACGATGGCGGAGTTGATCGCGACCGGTTCGACGCCGATTCCGTTGGCGCCGTTCCATATCTCGCGCTTCGCGATGCAATGAGGCGGGCGATTCTCTATTGCGGCGCTGCGGCACGCGGGCGGGAGTGGGCGCGCATCACGCAAGAGAGCACGGATGATCTTGAGTTGCGGGTGTGGCCGGAGATCGGTGATGCCGCGGAGATCGACTACCTTGCGGCCTGGACTATTCCGGCGGGGTTGTTCGATGGGCTGCCGAGCCTGAAGGCGGTGTTTTCGGTCGGCGCCGGGATCGACCAGCTCGAACTCGCCACCATCCCGGCGGGGCTGCCGTTGATCCGCATGATCGAGCCCGGGATCACCGCCTGCCTCACTGCCTGGGTGGCGATGGCGGTGCTGGCGGTGCATCGGGATTTGCCCGCCTATGTGGCGCAGCAGCGCGCGGGGGTGTGGCGCGGCATGAAGGTGGTGCCGCCGGCGGCGCATCGTGTTGGGCTGCTTGGACTCGGCCATCTCGGGCAGAGCGCCGCGGCAGCGCTGGGCGGGCTCGGCTTCCCGGTCGCGGGGTGGAGCCGTTCGGCGAAGGCGCTGCCGGGTATCGCGTGCCACCACGGCGATGCGGGGTTGGCTGCGATGCTCGCGACCACTGACATCCTGGTCTGCCTGCTGCCGCTCACGCCGGAGACGCGGGGCATTCTGAACGCTGAACTCTTTGCCCGCCTGCCGCGCGGCGCGCGGCTGGTGAATGCCGGGCGGGGCGGGCATCTGGTTGAGCCTGATCTCATCGCGGCGTTGGAGAGCGGGCAGGTTTCGGCGGCGGTGCTGGATGTGGCGCAGCAGGAGCCGATGCCGGAGGGGCATGCGTTCTGGCAGCATCCGGCGATCCTGCTCACCCCGCATGTCGGCGCGGTGACGCAGACGGAGACCGGGATCGAGGCCCTGCTGGACAATATCGCCCGGTTCCGGGCGGGGTTGCCGGTGGACGGGCTGGTGGATCGGGCGAAGGGCTACTGATCCCTATCGCGCATGGTGTCACGCGGCGCTGAGCAAGTCCGCAAGCGCTGCCTGCACGTGCAGCACGGGCACGGCCCATGGCCGGGTATTGACGTGATCGGTGTCCTGCCCGCCGATCGCCGGGCCGGGGATCGCGTCGTAGCGCAGGCCGAGCACGGCAGCGTGGCGGCGGTAGCACCAGTTGACCCAATGGGCGGCGTGGAGTTCGAGCAGGGCGGTGCCGGGGCGGGCGTGCACGAGATGCGCGAGGCCGGCGCCATGGGGGGCGACGATTGCCTCGGCGTTGGCGAACAGGCCGATCTGCTCGGCGCCGCTCAGTTCTTCCAGCCGCACCGGCACGCAGCCGAAGCCGGCCAAAGCCGCCACCACCTCGTCCTCGTTCTGCAGCCGGCGATTGGGGCTGGCCCGGCGGTCGATATAGATGCGGCGCGGCCCGGCCGGGGCGCCGGTGGCGAAGCGAGCGAAATAGGGGGAGATGCAGGGGTGCGGGCGATGATTGCCACCGACCGAGAAATCGCTCTCGATGCTCCAGGGCAGCACCAGCCGTGCCACCGCCACCGCCTCACCGGGGCCGACCCAATGGCGGCGCCAATGGCCGGGCAGACCGGCGCGGGCGAGCAGGTCTTGCTGCACCGGGCCGAGCCCGGCGGGCAGCAGCAGGTCGGTCACCTCGGCCAGATCGGCGGGGGCGGCGGCGGCGAGGCGGCCGATGCCGTCGATGGTCCAGTGGTAGATGCTCTCGGCGCCGACACCGAGCAGGCTGAGGCAGATGCCGTCGATCCGCCGGCCGGGGCCGGAGGGGCGCAGGGTGATGCCCGCACCGTCGCGGCGGAAGCGGTCGCGCGAAGGCTCGGCTCGCCCGGCGGTATCGGCGACGATCTCGCCCTCCGCCAGGATCAGCCCAGCGTCGCCGAATACGGTCACCGCATCGAGGGTGACGACCCATGGCGTCGCGGCGCGGTAGGTGGTCTCGCGCCAATCGGCGTCGGGCGGGTGCTGGTGCAGGGCGAAACGGGGGAAGAGGTGCTGCCCGGCCCCCAGAGGCGGCACCGCCACATCGCGCGCTGCGCCGCTCGCACGCACCGAGGCGTGGCGCGCCACTGCGGTGCCGCCGCCCGGCGTCAGCACGGCGGAGAGGGCGACGGGGCGGTGGGGGCCGGGGTTCATGCTTGATCCATATCATGGCCGATCTCATTGCCGGGAGGCTCAATCCCGTTGGCGGCCAATCGGGGCCGCGTGGAGGGGAGATCGACATGACCGGTAGCACGCGCGGCTTTCTGCTGGTGTTTCGCCTGCTGATGGCCTGGACCTTCATCTACGCCGCCTCGCACCAGGCGTTCGACCCGCATTTCACCATCGTCGGCTTCCTGAAGTCGACCAAGACCTTCCACGCGCTGTTCATGCCCTTCACCGATCCGGCGATCGCGCCGGTGGTGAGCTTCATGGTGGCCTGGGGGCATTTGCTGATCGGGCTGTCGCTGCTGTTCGGCCTGCTGACCCGGCTGAGTGCGGTATTCGGCATCGGCCTGCTGATGATGTATTGGCTGGCCCATATGGACTTCCCGTTCATCGAGAACCACAACAACTTCATCGTCGACTACCACATCGTCTACTCCGTGGTGCTGGCCTTCCTGATTGCCGGCAAGGCCGGGCTGGTCGCCGGGCTCGACGGCTGGGCGGACGGAATGCCGATCGTGCGAGCCACCGCGCTCGGCCGCTGGGCCACCGGCGCGGAGGGTTGACGCGACGGCGCTTCCGGGGCGCAGTGCGCGGCCAATACGTGGAGACCGGCTCGTGACCCTGCGCATCGCCATCGGCGGCTTTCTGCATGAAAGCCACTCCTTCGCCCCTGTGCCCACCACCTATGCGGATTTCGTCGCCGCCGGCGAGTCCCCTGCCCTCGCCCGCGGCGCCGGGCTGGTGGCGGCGCTGCGCGATACGTCCTGGCCGATCGCCGGGGCCATCGCGGTGGCGGAGCGGGCGGGTGTGGAAATGCTGCCGCTCACCTGGGCCACCGCCTCGCCGGCCAAGCCGGTGCAGGACGAGGCTTTCGAGCGCATCGCCGCGATGATCTGCGCCGATTTGTCCGGCGTGCTCGAAGCCGGGCGGGTCGATGGCATCTATCTCGATCTGCACGGCGCCATGGTGGTGGATAGTTTTGGCGACGGCGAGGGCGAGTTGCTGCGCCGCGTGCGGGCGGTGGCCGGCGACATCCCGCTCACCATTTCGCTCGATCCGCATTGCAACATGACGCAGGCGATGGTCGATCGCGTCGATGCGCTGGTGCCGTTCCGCACCTATCCGCATGTCGACATGCCCTACGCCGGCGGCCAGGCGATGACGCTGCTGCTGGAGCGCATCGCCCGCGGCAAGCCCTGGGCGCGAGCGTTCCGGCAGGTGGAATTCTTCATCCCCGTCCCCGCGCAATGCACGCTGGTGGCGCCGATGAAGACAGCGATGGATGCGCGCCTCGCCATCAACGCGCGGCCGGGGGTGGCGGAGCTCGCGTTCAATTTCGGCTTCCCCTACGCCGATTTCCACGATTGCGGCGCCGCCATCGCCGCCTATGCCGACACGCAGGCCCTCGCCGATGCGGCGGCCGATGACATGCTGGCGTATATCAACCGCAACGAGGCGACCTTCCGCATCGAAGCCACGCCGGCGGCCGAGGCGGTGGCGCAGGCCATTGCCATCGCCCGCACTGCCAGCAAGCCGGTGATGATCGCCGATGGCCAGGACAACCCCGGCGGCGGCGGCCATGGCGACACCACCGGGGTGCTGGCCGAGTTGATCCGCCAGGGGGCCGACGGCTCCGTGCTCGGCATGATCAACGACGCCGAGAGTGCGGCCGCCTGCCATGCCGCCGGCGTCGGCGCGAGCATCAAGCTTAGCCTCGGCGGCAAGTCGGACGGGGTGCCGCTCGCCGTGACCGCGGTCGTCGAGCGGCTGTCGGACGGGAATTTCGTCGGCACCGGGCCGATGGCGCTCGGCAACCCCATCGCGCTTGGCCCGTCGGCGCTGATCGAGGTGGCGCCTGGGGTGCGGGTGATCGTGGTGAGTTCGAAAATGCAGGCGCTCGACCAGTCGCTGTTCACCCATATCGGGGTGGAGCCGACCGCGTGCAAAATCCTGGTGCTGAAAAGCGTGGTGCATTTCCGCGCCGATTTCCAGCCGATCGCCGCGGCGGTGATCCTCGCCACCGCCCCCGGCCCGGTGCCGGTGGACCCCGCCACCCTGCCCTTCAAGCATTTGCGCCCGTCGCTGCGGCTGAGGCCGATGGCCAATGCGTGAGTCCGCCGACGCCCGCGCGGCGCGCCTCATCACCCCCGAGGCCATCGCCGCCTATGAGCGCGACGGCGCGGTGTGCATCCGTGGCCTGTTCAGCCCGGAAGAGATCGGCTGGGCGCGGGATGGCATCGAGGCCAATCTGCGCGACCCGAGCCCGCGCGCCATCGTCGCCAGCCCCAAGGGGGACCCCGGCTTCTTCATCGAGGATTTCTGCTGCTGGCAGCGCATCCCCGAATATCGCCGCCTGATCGAGGATAGCCCGGCCGCATCAGCCGCCGGCCGGCTGATGCAATCCGCCAGCGCCCGGCTCTACCATGACCATATGCTGACCAAGGAACCCAACACGGCGCAGAAAACGCCGTGGCATCAGGACCAGCCCTACTACAACGTCGAGGGCAGGCAGAATGCCAGCATGTGGCTGCCGGTCGACCCGGTGCCGCGGGAATCGACGCTGGAATTCCTCGCCGGCTCCCATCGCGGCCCCTGGCTGATGCCGCGCACCTTCATGACCAACGAGGCCCGCTGGTTCCCCGAGGGGACGCTCGCCGATCTGCCGGACATCGAGGCCGATCGCGGCGCCTTCAACATCATCGGCTGGGCGCTGGAGCCGGGGGACGTGGTGTTCTTCCATATGCTGGCGCTGCTCGCCGCCGGCGGCATGAAGGTGGGGCGGCGGCGGGTGCTCTCGGTGCGCTTCCTCGGCGAGGACATGCGCCACGCCCCGCGAGCGTGGAAGACCTCGCCGGAGTTTCCGGGGCTGGTGGACGAACTGCCGGCCGGCGCCGCGATGGATCACAAGCTGTTCCCGGTGCTGTGGCGGCAGTAGGACGCGAAGACTCAACTGTAAAACAGTTTCTGCGACCTCGCCTCAATTCGGCACGTTTACTTGCATACAACGATCTGTTAACGGATTCGCGAGAGGGTCTGATGCATAGCGTTCTGGAGCAGGAAGTCAGGCGTCTGGTTTTTCGTTTTCGTGCATGGGTGGTCGTGCGCGATCGGGCGGTGGTGTTTGGTGCCCTGCTATGCTGCGTCCCATTTCTGCCGGTCACTGCCGTCGGTGTGCTCATCAGCTTGGGCAATCTGTTGCTTTGGCGATTGGGGAAACTTCCCTCATCCGAAGTGCCCGTGCTGATTGCGGCGCTGCTCCTGGCATCGCTTTGGGTGGTACTATGGTGGCTTGCCTTCACCGCGATGTTGGGCAGTCCGTTCTGGCACATGGTGGGGCAGTTCTGGCGCGGCGTATGGGACATCATATGGTGGCTGCGGCCATACGGGACGTGGCGTGATGTCTGATCCGGACGTACCGCGACCGGCCCCGATGGCGGCCGGGCAAATGTGCCGCATGTGCGGCGGCGAAATCGCCACAGGATCGCGATTTTGCAGCCATTGTAGCGCCCCACAATCGAACGCGCTGCAGGTTTCGCCAATGGTGGCTGGCCGTGCCGGCCATGAGGTGTTCTGCCGCGCCTGCGGACGGCCGATCAATGCCGCGGCACCGCTGTGCCCGGGCTGCGGGGCGCCCCAGGGCCGAGCTGCCGGCCAGGGCGAGGTCGGCGACAAGAGCCGTATCGCCGCCGCGCTGCTGGCGATCCTCCTGGGTGGCCTGGGCGTGCACAAATTCTATCTTGCGCGTCCGTTTCAGGGCCTTCTCTATTTGGTGTTCTGCTGGACTTTTATCCCTGCGATTATCGGCTTCATCGAGGGCATCGCATATCTCTGCATGTCCGACACCGGGTTCGCCCGAAAATATGGATAGGACGCGACCATGAGCGGCGGAATGGTGTTTTGTCGGGCCTGTGGAGGAGCGCTGCATAGTTCGGCGCCATTGTGCCCGCATTGCGGCGCGCCGCAGGTGCTCCCCGGCGGCGGTGACGGCATTGAGCGGACATTCGGCACCTCGATTGCGATGTGCTTCTCGAAATTTGCGACCTTCGCGGGTCGCGCGCCGCGGGCGGAAATGTGGTGGTTCGCGCTGTTCACCTTCCTGGTCAACATCGTGCTGAGCATCGCTGCGGCCGTGCTCGACACCCCAGCGATTTCCATCGTCAACGGTTTGTTCGTGCTCGTGACGTTTCTGCCACATATTTCGGTCACCGTCCGGCGGTTGCACGATGTCAATCGCTCGGGGTGGTGGTACTGGATCATCCTGGTGCCCGTTGTCGGAGCGATCCTACTGCTGGTGTGGTGCTGCTCGCGCGGCACGCACGGCGCGAACGAATATGGGCCGGAGAACGGCTTGACAGCCTGACCGCTACGCGAAGGCGACTGCGCGCAGCCGCACCAGGGCCACCAGCATTTCCAGCATCGGCGCCGCGATACCCTTGGCGCGGGCCAAAGCGAGCGGGGCTTCGAGCAGGGTACCGATTTCCATCGGGCGGCCGGCTTCGAGGTCCTGCAGGATGGAGGGCTTGTGGGTGAGGGATTGGCCGAGGGTGATTTGGGCCTCGATGTCGACCATCGCCTTGCAGCCGTAGGCGGCGGCGATGACCGCGCCTTCGGCGGCGACCTGACGGGCGGCGGCGAGGCAGGCGGGTTCGGCGTAGATGTCCTTCGGCGCGCTGCGGGTCAGCAAGGCGAGCGGGCTGGCGGAGAGGTTCATCAGCAGCTTGGTCCAGATCCAGTCACGGATAGATGGCGTCTCCTCCACCCGCAGGCCGGGGCAGCGCAGGGCGGCGGCGAGGGCGGCGAGGCGGGGGGTGGCAGCGCCATCGGGTTCGCCGAGCAGCAGGCGGCTGACGGGATGTTCGACCGTGATGCGGCCGGGGCCGGTGATGGTGCAGGCGGAGTAGATGACGCCGCCGATCACCCGGCTTTCCGGCAGGACGGCGGCGATGCCATCGGGGTCATGCGGATACCACCAGGGGATGCCGTTCATCACCACCGCCACCGGGGTCTCGGCCCCCAGCAGCGGAGCGAGCGCGGGGGCGATGGCGGGGAGTGCGGGGGATTTGGCGGTGACGAGCACCGCATCCTGCACCCCGAGCGCGGCTGGATCGTCGGTCGCGACGGGGGCGGCGTGCAGCGTCTCCTTGGGGGTGGTGATGGTGATGCCGTGGGCGCGAATGCCGGCCAGCGTCGCGCCGCGGGCGATGACGCTGACCTCGTGGCCGTTCTGCGCCAGGCGCACGGCGAGATGCCCGCCAATGGCGCCGGCGCCGTAGATGCAGACCCGCATTACGAGAGAATTTCGAGCGCGGCCCGGCTGATCGCCTCCACCCCGGCGGCGATGCAGGCCTCGTCCGGCGCGTAGCCGGAATTATGCAGCCGGTCCTTGCGGCCGGGCGCCGAGGAACCGACGCCAAGCTGGAAGGAGGGCACCAGGCGCGAGAGCAGGGCGAAATCCTCCGCCCCCATGCTCGGCGCGCTTTCATCGACGACGTCACCGAGCTGGGCGCGGATGGCGGAAATTGTCGGGTCGATCACCCGGTCATCATTGATCAGCGAGGGGACGCCGAGCTCGTAGTTGATCTCGACGCGCACCCGCATGGAGGCGGCAATGCCGTCGCACAGGCGCTTGATGGCCTGCTCAGCAGTGGTGCGCGCGGCGTCGTGCAGGGTGCGCACGGTGCCCTTCAGGGTCACGCTGTCAGGAATGATGTTGGCGGCGAACCCGCCGTTGAAGGCGCCGACGGTGACGACCGCCGGGTGCATCGGGTTCACCTCGCGGGAGACCACGCTCTGTAGCTGCGTCACCAGATGGGAGGCTGCGAGGATGGGGTCCACCGCGCTATGCGGATGCGCGGCGTGGCCGGAGATGCCGTGCACGGTGATGGCGAAGGTATCGGCCGCGGCGAGGCCCGGCCCGCGCACATAGGAGAAGCGGCCCACCGGCGCATCCGGCCGGTTGTGGAAGCCGATCGCCATATCGACCTTGGGGTTGGCGAGCAGCCCCTCGTCCAGCATCACCTGCATGCCGCCGATCGACTCCTCGGCAGGCTGGAACACCAGCTTCACCGAACCCGCCAGCTGCGGCGCCATCTCCTTCAGCACCGCGGCGACGCCGAGCAGGGTGGTGGTGTGGATGTCATGCCCGCAGGCGTGCATCTTGCCGTCGATTTTGGAGGCCCAGGGCAGGCCGGTCTGCTCATGGATCGGCAACGCGTCCATATCGGCGCGGATGGCGAGGCAGGGGCCGGGGCGGCCGCCCTGGATCAGCCCGACCACGCCGGTTTTGGCGATGCCGGTCTCGTGCTGAATGCCGAGCCGCGCCAGCTCGCGCGCCACCACCCCTGAGGTGCGCACCTCCTCGAAGGCAAGCTCGGGATGGGCGTGGATATCGCGGCGGATCTCGATCAGCCCGGCCTCGATCTCGGCGGTGAGGGTGTGGATGGCGGCTTGCGGGTCGTTGGGGAGGGTCATGGTCTCGCTCGGGCTGATGGGTCCGCCATCATGGGCAGGCCGGAGGGATGGGGCAAGGCGGGGCTGGGCAAGGCTCGCCCAATGGTGTGAACTCGGCCGAGCATTTCCGGGGAGGGCTTCATGGCCGACGCATTGGCTGAGATCACCGCGCTGCTGGGCGGCAGCGGGCTGGAGGCGGGGTTCGCCGCGCTGCATGTGCAGAAGGGCAGCGCCATCGCGGTGAACGGCGACGAGCTGTTCCCCACCGCCAGCACCTTCAAGGTGCCCGTCATGGTCGAGGTCTATGCCCAGGCGCGCGAGGGCCGCTTCAAGATCAGCGACCGCATCGAGTTCCAGGAGGTCCATCGCGTCATCGGCTCCGGTGTCATCCAGGCGCTCGGCGTCGGGCTCAACCCCACCATCCGCGACCTGATGATGCTGATGATCATCGTCAGCGACAACACGGCGAC
>CAIPLM010000206.1 GCA_903865895.1 uncultured Rhodospirillales bacterium
GGTCTGGGGGATCATCCCCCAGCGGGGTCGAGGGGCAGAGCCCCTCGCCGTCCTTGCCTCCGCTCACTCCGCCCGCGCGCGCATGATCGGGAAGAGGTCGCTCTTCGCTTCGAAGCCGATGCCGGGGAGGTCGGGGATGGTGACGTAGCCGTCGATGACTTTGGTGCCGTCGGGGAAGCCGCCGAAGGGTTGGAAGACGTCGGGGTAGCTTTCATTGCCGCCGAGGCCGAGGCCGGCGGCGATGGCGAGGGAGAGTTGGTGGCCGCCATGGGGGATGCAGCGGCGCCAGGACCATCCGGCATCGCGCACCACCTCGAGGGTGCGGAGGTATTCGCACAGGCCGTAGGAGAGCGCGCAGTCGAACTGCAGCCAGTCGCGATCCGGCCGCATGCCGCCGTAGCGCAGCAGGTTGCGGGCGTCCTGGTGGGAGAACAGGTTCTCGCCGGTGGCCATGGCGCCGGGGTAGAATTCGGCCAGCGCGGATTGGAGGTGGAAGTCGAGCGGGTCGCCGGCTTCCTCATACCAGAAGAGGTCATAGGGGCGCAGCGCCTTGGCGTAGGCGATGGCGGTTTCCAGATCGAAGCGGCCATTGGCGTCGACGGCGAGGCGGGCCTGGCCATTGAGCAGGCGGAGCACGGCCTCGATGCGGCGCTGGTCAGCAGCGAGGGATTCGCCGCCGATCTTCATCTTCACCACGTTGTAGCCGCGGTCGAGGTAGGACTGCATTTCGGTGCAAAGCGCGGCGTCATCCTTGCCCGGATAGTAGTAGCCTCCGGCGGCGTAGACGAAGATACGCGGGTCGGCGGTGGTGCCGTGGCGTTCGGCAAGCAGGCGGAAGAGCGGCTTGCCGGCTATTTTCGCCACCGCGTCCCACACCGCCATGTCGATGGTGCCGACCGCGACCGAGCGTTCGCCATGGCCGCCCGGCTTCTCGTTGGTCATCATCGCGGCCCAGATCTTGTCGGGGTCGAGGTTCTC
Source organism: uncultured Rhodospirillales bacterium (assembly GCA_903865895.1). Classification (GTDB taxonomy): domain Bacteria; phylum Pseudomonadota; class Alphaproteobacteria; order Acetobacterales; family Acetobacteraceae; genus CAIYPH01. The sequence goes on from CAIPLM010000206.1 coordinate 979, forward strand.
GCCGGTGGGATCGAGCAGGGAGACGGGGTCCGCGCCGGTGATGCGGGCGGCGAAGCGCTCGCGGATCAAGCCGCCCTGGCCGTAGCGGCCATTGGAGTTGAAGCCATAGCCGATCACCGGCTTGCCCCCGCGGATCACGTTGGTGACCACGGCGACGACCGAGGTCGTCATTTTCGAGAAGTCGATATAGGCGTTGCGGATCGGCGAGGCGATCATGTGGGTCGCTTCGCGGACTTCGAGAATGCGGATGGGCATGGGTGCGTCCCCCTGTGGCGTCGTCCGGCTTATGGCGCCGGGCGGGCGGTCAGGGCAATGTGCCGCTTCACCTTTGGCCCGCGGGGAGCGGCATGCTGTATCGCGTTGCGCCGTTCCTGTTCGTGCTGCTGTGGAGTTCGTCGTTCATCGCGGTGAAGGCCGGGCTGCGGTTTCTCTCGCCGCTGCTGTTTGTCGCGGTGCGGTTGGCCCTGTGCGCCCTGGTGCTGACCGTGCTGATGGTGATGCTCAGGCGCTCCTGGCGGCCGATCGCGGGGTGGCGGGGGGTGCATTGCGCAGTTGCGGGGATCCTGATGAACGGGGTTGGCCTGATGGCGCCGCATGTCGGCATTCAGGTGCTGCCGGCCGCCCATGTGGCTTTGCTGCAGGCGCTGACGCCGCTGCTGACGGCGGGGATCGGCACGTTTCTGCTGCGCGAGCATTTGCGGGGTTTGCAGGTGCTGGGGTTGCTGTTCGGGCTCGCCGGGGTGGGACTTGTGGTCGGTGAGGCCGCTTTAACCAGCGCGACGCGCCTGGAGGGCTTGATGCTGGCCGGGCTCGGCGTCGCTTCCTTCGTCGCCGGCACGCTTTATTTCGGCCGGTTCTGCCGCGGCGTGCCGTTGCTGGAGGGAGCGACCGCGCAGTTCCTCGGCGCCGCGCCGGTGGGGGCGGTCTGCGCCTGGCTGCTCGAAACATCGCGGCATGATTGGACTGCGGTGGCGATGGCCGCAGTGGGATGGAACACAGTGATGGTCTCGCTCGGCGGCATGGGGCTCTATTCCGCGATGCTGGCGCGCGGCACGGCGGCACGCACCTCGGCGAATTTCTACATGGTGCCGGGCACGGCAGCGTTGCTGGCGTGGCTGATCCTTGGTGAGCGGCTCGATCCGCTGGCTTTGGCCGGCCTGGCGCTGGCCTCGGCCGGGTGCTTTCTGGTCAACACGGGGAGGGCCGCCTAGCGGTCAACGGCCTGCGCACCATTCCAACACGGCCGACAGCCGGGTTGCAGTGGTGGCGCGATCGGCGGGCGCGAGGGCACCGAGGGGGAGCAGGTCGCGCATCTCCACGGTGGCGATCTTGGCGGTGCGGACGACGGAGGGCACCGGCAGGCCGGCGGCGGCGAGGTCGGTGACGTCGACATCGCCCTGCCAGCCGCGATTGGCGGCCGAGGTGATCATCAGCACCCAGGCCAGGGCCTCGTTCGGGATTGCCACCACCAGCGCCGGGCGGCGTTGGGTAACCGGGCGATCCGTGTAGGGGAACGGCACCCGCACCACATCCCAGACGCGATGTTCAGTCACAGCCCGGCGAAGGCCTGGCGGTCGGCCTCGCTGTCCCATTCGGCGAAGCTGTGGAACGGGTCTTCCGCCGCCCCTTCGGCCGAGGGAGCCTTGGAGAGCAGCACGCTGCCGTCGGGCTGGATCACGTAGGCCACCGCGTCGCCCGGGCCGATGCCAAGCGCGCTGCGCACCGGCAGCGGGATGGTGGTCTGGGCTTTGGTGGTCAGGCGGCTGATGATCATGTGTGGCTCCGTAAGAATATTCCTTACCGCGTCGCCGCATCAGTGGGCAACGGAAATCCTTGACTTTGCTGCACTGCACACTTATACGATGCCCTGCGCGCCTTGATAGGTTTCTGTGCGCTGCCACCCCGTGCTGACTTTTTGCGTCCGTTTAGCGGCCGCACAAGCGGGGGCACGCTTCCCGGTAGCTCCTTTCACCCAGCAATTCTGCGCCGGCCTGCGGTCCTGTCGACCGCATGGCCCCCGACGCATGCCCGAGCGGGCACGCGCGGTGGGCCCAACGCGAAAGATACCTGATCTCCATGAAGTCCTTTGAACAACTCGGCCTCGCTCCCGCGCTCCTGAAGGCGCTCGAGGCCGAGGGCTACACCACCCCGACCCCGATCCAGCAGCAGGCGATCGAGCCGGCCCTGGCCGGGCGCGACGTCCAGGGCATCGCCCAGACCGGCACTGGCAAGACCGCCGCCTTTGCGCTGCCGATCCTCCAGCGCCTCGCCGCCATCCGCAAGCCGACCGTGCGTGGCGGCTGCCGCGTGCTGGTGCTGGCCCCCACCCGTGAGCTCGCCAGCCAGATCGCCGAGAGCTTCCGCGTCTACGGCAAGTTCATCGGCGTGCGCGTCATCACCATGTTCGGCGGCGTGCCCAAGGGCAAGCAGGCCCGCGGCATGGCGTCCGGCGTGGACGTGCTGGTGGCCACCCCCGGCCGCCTGATCGACCACATGCAGGACCGCACCGTCCGCCTCGACCAGACCGAGGTGCTGGTGCTCGACGAGGCCGATCACATGCTCGACCTCGGGTTCATCATCCCGATCCGCCGCATCGTCTCCTCCATCCCGAAGGAGCGCCAGACGATGTTCTTCTCGGCCACCATGCCGAAGGAGATCGCCGGCCTCGCCGAGGCGATGCTGCATGATCCCGTGCACGTCGCCGTGGCGCCCGCCGCCACCACCGCTGAGCGCGTGGACCAGCACGTGATCTTCACCGACAACGCGGCCAAGCGCGCCGTGCTGTTCGACCTGCTGCGCGATGTGGCGACCGGGCGCACCCTCGTGTTCACCCGCACCAAGCACGGGGCGGACAAGGTGGTGAAATACCTCGAAGAGAACGGCATGCCGGCCGCCGCCATCCACGGCAACAAGAGCCAGCCGCAGCGCGAGAAGGCGCTCGCCGCCTTCCGCAGCGGCCAGATGCGCGTGCTGATCGCCACCGACATCGCCGCCCGCGGCATCGATGTCGACGGGGTCTCGCATGTCGTGAACTTCGACCTGCCGAACGTGCCGGAAAGCTACGTCCATCGCATCGGCCGCACCGCGCGCGCCGGCGCCACCGGCGTTGCCATCAGCCTGTGCGCCAATGACGAGCGGGCCTTCCTCAAGAGCATCGAGAAGCTGACCCGTCAGCGCGTGCCGGTGATGAACCTGCCGAGCCGCATGTCCAAGGCGGCCTGACCGCATCCCCGCCGCTTGAGCCTAGCCGCGGCCCCAGGGCTGCGGCTATGCTTGAGCGGAAGGGGGAGTGGATGATGTTGAAGGCTTTGGCTGGCGCGGGAATGGCGCTGCTGCTCGGTGCGTCCTTGGCCGCGGCGCAATCGGTGACGATGGCGATGTCCTCGGCGCCCACCAGCGTCGATCCGCACTATCATACCTTCGCGCCGAACGAGACGCTCGGCGTCCATATCTATGATCGCCTTATCGAGCGCGATCCGCTCAACAACCTCATCCCCGGCCTCGCGCTGTCCTGGAAGCTGATCGATGACAGCACCTGGGAGCTGAAGCTGCGCCAGGGCGTGAAATTCCACGACGGCTCGGAGTTCACGGCGGCCGACGTCGCCTACACCTTCGCCCGCGTGCCCACGGTGGTGAATTCGCCGGGCAGTTTCTCCATCTACACCAAGACGGTGGTCGCGATGGAAACGCCCGACCCGTACACGGTGCGGATGAAGACCAACGGCATCTACCCGCTGCTGCCGGTCGATCTCAGCAATGTCTTCATCATCCCGAAAAATCTCGGCCCCAACCCGGCCACCGAGGATTTCAACTCCGGCAAGAACGCCGCCGGCACCGGCGCCTTCCGCCTCACCGCCTACAAGCAGGGCGAGCGCGTGGAGTTGGAGCGCAATGACGCGTGGTGGGGGCCGAAGCCGCATTGGCAGCACCTCACCATCCGCATCATCCCCAATGACGGCGCCCGCACCGCGGCGCTGCTGGCCGGCGACGTGCAGCTGATCGAGTTCGTGCCCACCGCCGATGCCGCCCGGCTGCGGGCGGATAAGCGGGTGGCGCTGTCGGAGATCGCCTCGCTCCGGCTGATCTATCTCTGGCTCGACCGCTCGCGCAGCGGCCCGACACCGTTCATCACCGGGCCCAATGGCGAGGCGCTGACCAGCAATCCGCTGAACGACAAGCGGGTGCGCCAGGCGCTCACCATGGCGATCAACCGCCCGGCGATCGTCGAGCGGGTGATGGAAGGCGCGGCCTACCCGATCGGCCAATTCGTCGACAAGGGCACCTGGGGCCATGTGCCCGGGCTGCTGCCGCCGGGCACCGACGTGGCGAAGGCCAAGGCGCTGCTGGCCGAGGCCGGCTTCCCGCAGGGCTTCCGCATCACCCTGCACGGGCCGAATGACCGCTATGTGAATGACGGCAAGATCATCCAGGCGGTCGGCCAGATGTGGTCGCGCATCGGGGTGCAGACGACGGTGGATGCCATCACCTGGCCCAATTACATCAGCCGCGCCAACAAGCAGGACTTCTCGGCCTATCTGCTCGGCTGGGGCTTCGGCGAGGCGACCAACCCGCTGCGCTCGCTGGTCTATACGTACTCGCCGCCCAAGGGCTGGGGCGCGGTGAACCGCGGCCGCTACAGCAACCCCGCCTTCGACGGGCTGGTGGACCGGCTGATGACCACCGCCGACGATGCCGCCCGTGAGGGCCTGGTGCGCGAGGCGACCAGCCTCGCGATGGAGGATGTCGCACTGATCCCGCTGCATTTGCAGAAGAACATCTGGGCGATGCGCGCCGGCCTCTCTTTCGTTGCTCGCGCCGATGAGGATACGCGGGTGATGGAATTGCGGCCCACCCCATGATGCCGCGCACATGACCACCTGGATATTCCGCCGCCTGATACAGGCGATCTTCGTCGTGCTGGCGATGACGGTGATCGTGTTCATCGGCGTCAACGTGATCGGCGATCCCGTCGAGATCCTGATCTCGCCGCAGGCCGACCAGGCTGAGCGGGCGCGCGCGGTGATCGCGCTCGGGCTCGACCGGCCGCTATGGGAGCAGTACGGCCGCTTCCTGTGGAACGCCGTGCAGGGCGATCTCGGCAAGAGCTTCGTGTTCAACGAGCCGGCGCTGCGGCTGATCGCCCAGCGGATGCCGGCGACGATGGAATTGGCCGTCACCGCGGTGCTGCTCTCCATCGTGCTCGGCATCCCGCTCGGCCTCTATGCCGGGCTCAAGCCGAACAGCTTTGCCGGGCGCTCGATCATGGCCGGCTCGATTTTCGGCTTCTCGCTGCCCTCCTTCTGGGTCGGGCTGATGCTGATCATGGTGTTCGCGGTGCAGCTGGGCTGGCTGCCCTCCACCGGGCGCGGCCAGACCGCCACGCTGTTCGGCGTGCAATGGTCCTTCCTCACGCGCGACGGGTTGGCGCATATGCTGATGCCCGCGCTGAACCTCTCGCTCGGCAATATCGCGCTTGTGCTGCGCCTCACCCGCGCCGGGGTGCGCGAGAACATGCCGATGGACTACGTGAAATTCGCCCGCGCCAAGGGGCTCTCGCCGGTGCGCGTGGTGTTCGTGCATGTGATGAAGAACATCACCATCCCCATCGTCACCGTGATCGGCCTCGAATTCGGCAGCACGGTCGCCTTCGCGGTGGTGACCGAGAGCGTGTTCGCCTGGCCCGGTATGGGCAAGCTGATCATCGACAGCATCAACGTGCTCGATCGTCCAGTGATCGTCGCCTATCTGATGATGATCGTCTTCCTGTTCATCACCATCAACCTGCTGGTCGACCTGCTTTACACCGTGCTTGACCCGCGCGTTCGGTTGGAGAGTCGGGAATGAGTGGGAGTGAAGGAAGCAAGGGCTTCTTTTTGAAAAAAGAAGCAAAAACTTTTTATCCGTTTGGCGTGCCGCCTCTCGGGAGGGCGCGACGCAAACGGATAGAAGTTTTTTGGTTCTTTTTTTCAAAAAAGAACCGCTTCAAATGAAGGAAGAAACCCCCTTCCGCCGCTTCGTCGCCGAATTTGCCGAGAGCCCGCTCGCCGTGCTCGGGCTGGTGATCGTGGTGATCGTCGCGGTGCTGGCGCTGTCCGCGCCCTTCATCACGCCGCAGAACCCCTACGACCTCGCCCAGCTCGACATTATGGACGGCCGCCTGGCGCCCGGTTCCAAATCGATGGACGGGCTGGTGTTCTGGCTCGGCACCGATGACCAGGGGCGCGACATGCTGTCCGGCATCATCTACGGACTGCGCATTTCGCTCGGCGTCGGCGTCGGCTCCGCGATCGTCGCGGGTGTGATCGGCTCCGTACTTGGCCTCGCCGCGGCCTATTTCGGCGGCAAGGTGGAGACAGCGATCATGCGGCTGGTCGATCTCCAGCTTTCCTTCCCGGCGATCCTGATGGCGCTGATGATCCTGGCAGTGCTCGGCAAGGGGGTGCTGAACGTGATGCTGGCGATCGTGCTGGTGGAGTGGGCGCGCTACGCCCGTACCGCCCGCGGCGCCGCGCTGGTGGAACGCCGGCGGGAATATATCGAGGCAGCCGAGTGCCTCGCTTTGCCGCGCTGGCGGCTGCTCGCCTTCCATCTGCTGCCCAATTGCATGCCGCCCTTGATCGTCATCGGCACCATCCAGATCGCGCGGGCCATCACGCTGGAGGCCACTTTGTCCTTCCTCGGCCTCGGCGTGCCGATCACTGAACCATCGCTCGGGCTGCTGATCGCCAATGGCTATCAGTACATGCTCTCCGGCAAATATTGGATCAGCTTCTATCCCGGCATCGCCCTGTTGGTGACCATCATCGCCATCAATCTCGTCGGCGACCAGTTGCGTGACGTGCTGAACCCGAGGCTCAAGCGATGAGCCATACCCTGACGGTTGAGGGTCTGGCGACCCATTTCCATACCCGCGCGGGGGTGGTGAAGGCGGTGGATGGCGTGTCCTTCCACGTCGATCGCGGTGAGGTACTGGGCCTCGTCGGCGAATCCGGTTCGGGCAAGACGGTCACCGGCTTTTCGCTGATCGGCCTGGTGGAACCGCCGGGCCGCATCGCCGCCGGGCGCATCCTGTTCCATGGCCAGGACATCACCGCGTTGCCGGAGGAGGAGCTGCGCCAGCTGCGCGGCAACCGAATCGCGATGATTTTCCAGGACCCGATGATGACGCTCAATCCGGTCCTGCGCATCGACACCCAGATGATGGAGACGGTGCACGCCCACGCCAAGGTCTCCAACGCCGAGGCGCGCGCCCGCTCGCGCGACGCGCTGGGAATGGTTGGCATCCCCTCGCCGGAGGAGCGGCTTTCGGCCTATCCGCACCAATTCTCCGGCGGCATGCGCCAGCGCGTGGCGATCGCCATCGCCCTGCTGCACCGGCCGGAACTGATCATCGCCGACGAACCGACCACGGCGCTTGACGTGACGATCCAGGCACAGATTCTCGCCGAGGTGCAGAAGCTCGCCCGCGAGCACGGCACCGCGCTGATCTGGATCACTCATGACCTCTCCGTCGTCGCCGGCCTCGCCGACCGGATCGCGGTGATGTATGCCGGCCGCATCGTGGAAACCGGCGCGGTGGTGGATGTGCTGGACGCGCCGATGCACCCCTATACCGCCGGGCTGATCGGCTCCGTGCCGTCGCGCAATAAGCGCGGCACGCGGCTGCGGCAGATACCCGGGATGACGCCGCAGCTGATCAACCTGCCGGCCGGCTGCGCCTTCCGCACCCGCTGCGCCAGCGCGACGGCGGAATGCGAGGCGGATCCGCCGGAGACCCAACCCGCCCCCGGCCGCGCATTGCGCTGCTTCCATCCGCAGGCCGAAGCGTCATGAGCGAACCCGTCATTGAACTGCGCGGCGTCTCCAAGCGCTTCGGGAAGCATCTCGACGCCGCGGCACGCCTCACCCGCGGCCTGCGCCGCAGCCTCGGCAACCCCGTGCCGGAGCAGGTGGTGCGCGCCGTCGATACGGTCGATCTCAGCATCGCCAAGGGCGAGGTGGTCGGCCTCGTCGGTGAATCCGGCTGCGGCAAGTCCACCCTCGGCCGCATGGTCGCCGGCATCATGCCACCGTCGGACGGAAAGGTGATCTGGAAGGGCCGCGACATCACCGCCATGCCTCTGGACGCGATGCGCAAGGCCACCCTCGCGGTGCAGATGATTTTCCAGGACCCCTATGCCAGCCTCAATCCGCGCATGCGGGTGGCCGACATCGTCGGCGAGGCGCCGCGGGTGCATGGCATGATCCCCAAGGGCGGCGGGGACGAGTATATCGACGCCCAGCTACGCCGTGCCGGGCTCGACCCCGCCTATAAGCGCCGCTACCCGCACCAGTTCTCCGGCGGCCAGCGCCAGCGCATCGGTATCGCCCGGGCGCTCGCGGTGCAGCCTGAATTTCTGGTGTGCGACGAGGCGGTGGCGGCGCTCGACGTGTCGATCCAGGCCCAAATTCTCAATCTTTTCATGGATCTGCGCGAACAGCTCGACCTCACCTATTTGTTCATCAGCCATGATCTGGGCGTGGTTGAGCACCTCTCCGACCGCGTCGTGATCATGTATCTCGGCCGCATCGTCGAAGAGGCGCCGGCGGAGGAGATATTCGCGCGGGCCAACCACCCCTATACCCAGGCGCTGCTGGCGGAGGTGCCGCGGATCGATACCCGCAAGCGGCAGTTCACCGCCATCAAGGGCGAAATCCCCTCGCCGCTGAACCCACCGCCGGGTTGCCATTTCCATCCCCGCTGCCCCGCCGCCATGGCCGTCTGCCGCGAGCAGGCGCCGGAGTTGCGCGAGGTGGCGCCCGGCCATCGCAGCGCCTGCCACCTCAATGGATAGCGTGTCATTGCAGCCATAATTGTGGGGGGTTTACCCACATTCGACGCGCGCCGTCGAAGGGGGCTTGCCCGGCACGGCCCATCCCGGCAGGTTCCGGCGGAATGAACGCGCCGTCGCCACAAAAAACGCTTTCGCTGCCCCATCGGCTCTGGCGCCTTCTCCCCGCCGAGCCGCGCCGGCGGCTGTTTGCGGCGCTGACGGCCATGCTCGCGCCCCGGCCGGACCGGCCGGCCCCGCCCGCACGCGGTGGCATCGCCATCATCGGCGAATTCACCCGCGCCTCCGGCCTCGGCGAATCCGCCCGGCTGATCCGCAGCGCGCTGGCCGAACTCGGCGTGACGACCTGGACGATCGACATCGACGCGCCCGGCACAACCGCTATTCCCGCCGGCGTGCCGCTGCTCATCCACGTCAATCCGCCGCTGCTGCCCTACGTGCTCACCCGCCTGCCGCGCGGCCTGCTGCGTGGGCGCCGGGTGATCGGCCACTGGGCGTGGGAGCTGCCGACGGTACCGCCGGCCTGGCGGGTGGGGCTGCGCTTCGTGCATGAGATCTGGGGTATCTCCAATTTCACGGCCGATGCCATCCGCACCTTGCTGCCAGCGGGCAGCGATATCGCGGTGCATGCGATGCCGATCCCCGTCGCCGTCGCCCCGCCGCGCCCCTCGGCGCTGACGCGGGCCGATTTCGGGCTGCCGGCGGATGCGGTGATCGTGCTGACCTCCTTCAACCTCGCCTCCTCGCGCGTGCGCAAGAACCCGGACGGCGCGATTGCCGCCTTTCGGGCTGCTTTCGGCGACCGGGTGGACCGGTTGCTGGTGCTGAAGATCGGCAACCCCGGCCATTTCCCGGAGGATTTCGCCGAGATTTCTGCCGCCGCCGCCGCCCGCAACATCCGCCTGCTCACCGAGACCATGCCGGCGGCTGACGCACATGCGCTGACGGCCTGTGCCGATATCGTGCTTTCGCTGCACCGCTCCGAGGGGTTCGGCCTGGTGCCGGCCGAGGCGATGCTGCTCGGCGTGCCCGTGGTCGCGACGGGATGGTCGGCCAATCTTGATTTCATGGACGCCGAGTCGGCCGCTCTCGTGCCCTATACGCTGATCCCGGCGCGGGACCCGCGCGGCGTATTCGAGGCGCCGGGCGCGGTGTGGGCCGAGCCCGACATCGCCGCCGCCGCCGCCGCGCTGCGGGGCCTCGCCGATGACCCGGCCGAGCGTGCCGCCCTCGGCCAGCGCGGCCGGGCGATGGCGCAGGCACGCCTCGGCCTCGCCCCGGTGCGCGAAGCCGTCACCCGCCTCGGCCTCAAGGTGGCGGCATGAGAGTGCTGGTCTGGCAATGGGGCCGCAAGGGCGCCGGGCCGCGCTACGCCGCCGAGCTTGCGGCCGCGCTCGCGACCGTGCCCGGCACCTCCGCCGCCCTGTCGCTCTCGACCGGCGCCGAGATCCTCTCCGGGCCCAACCCGCCGGACTGCGCCCTGCCCTTCCCCACCTATAGCGGCCGCCCGAGCTTCCTCGCCCGCCTGCCTATGATCCCGTTCCAGTTGCCCGGTCTCACACGCCGGCTGCGCGCCTTGCGGCCGGACGTCGCGATTTGCGCCATGCCCGCAGCGCTCGATCTGGTGATGGCGACCGCGCTGCGCCGAGCCGGGATTCCGTTCTACGTGATCGTGCACGACGCCGACACGCATCCCGGCGATGACGTGCCGTTCCAGATGTGGCTGCAGCACGCGTTGATCCGCCGCGCCGCCGGGCTGCTGGCGCTGACCGCCCATGTGGCCGACCGGGTGCGCGCCCTCGGCCTGGTCGGCTCCCGCAAGTTGTTGATGACCAGCCATCCCCCCTTCGCCTTCGGTCCGATGCCGCCGCCGCCGCGCGCCCATGGCGGCAAGCTGCGGCTGCTCAGCTTCGGCCGGCTGCTGCCGTATAAGGGGCTGGATTTGCTGGGGGATGCCATGCGCAGCCTTGGTGCGCGGCCGGATATCGAGCTGCGCGTCGTCGGCAAAGGTCCGGCGTCAGCGGAACTCGACGCGCTGGCGAAGCTCCCCGGCGTCACCGTGGAGAATCGCTGGGTGCCGGAGGCGGAGCTCGGCGATCTGCTCGCCTGGTCGGACGCGCTGGTGCTGTCGCACAAGGAGGCCAGCCAATCCGGCGTCGCCGCCGCCGCCATCGCCGCACGGCGCTATGTGGTTTCGACGCGGGTGGGCGGGCTTGCCGAGCAGTTGCGCGATGAGCCGCTGGCCCGGTTGTGCGCGCCGGAGCCTGCCGCGCTGGCCGCCGCCATCGCCTCGCTCGTCAGCGATCCGCCGGTCGATGCCGCGCGTCCGTCGCCGGGGGCGATCTGGCATGAGGTGGCCGAGCGGATGGTCGCGGATATCACCGCGGCCGGGCTGTAGTCACCGCCAACTGATCGCCGGCCGCCAGCCCAGCACATCCCGCGCGACGTCGCAGCGGACCAGGGCGGTGACGTCCTCCGGCCCGCGCCAGGGGATATCGGGCAGCAGCCGCGCCGCGATCGCCCGCGCCCCCTCGTCGGAGGCCATGTCGTCGGCGATCACCAAAGCGGTGATGTGGCCGGGATCCAGGCAGGTCAGCGCGCACAGCACGGCTTCGGCGAGGTCCCGCACGTCGATCCAGGCGCCGTATTCCCAGAACGGCGTCCACTCCGCCGCCGGATTGGCCGCGCGTTTCGCCAGTTCCTCGGCCTTCTTGCGGGCGTCGCACACCCAGGGCGGGCGGATGCAGATGGTGGAGATACCGGTGTTGAGCGTGAAGCAGCGGCACATCTCCTCGCCCAGTCGCTTGGAGATGCCGTAGGAATTGGTGGCGCGCGGCGGGTGAGCGTCGTCGATCGGCAGATAGTCCGGTTCGCCATGGCCGCTGAAAATGCCGAGCGCGTTGACGCTGCTGAAATTGATCACCCGCCCGGCGCCGACCGCCCGCGCGGCCTGCAGCACGTTCCAGGTGCCGGTGACGTTGGCGGTCATGATATCCGCCTCGGTCTCGCCGGGCCGGCCGAGCAGGGCGGCGAGATGGACGATGGCGTCGCAGCCCCGAGCCGTGGCGGTGAGGGCGGTGGCATCGAGGATGTCGTGCCCGTCCGCGTGGTCATACCCCACAACGACGAAGCCCGCCGCCGTGAGGCGACGGGCAACGACGCTGCCGATCAATCCCTTGTCGCCGGTGATGAGAATTTTCATGGCGCTACTATGCCGTGAAGCCTCTCACCGGCCAAGAGCGTCAGCCCTGCGGCCAGGAACCCTGCGGCCGGTCACCCTGCGGGGCCGGGGGGGCGGGGCGATCGCGCTCGGCCATGAACTGGTCGAACTCCGACTTGTCCTTGGCGCGGCGCAGACGCTCGAGGAAGGACTGGAAGTCCTCGTGGTCCTGCTCCAGGCGGCGGAGCATTTCGCGGCGATAATCGTCGAACGCCGTGTTGCCGCTCGCCTTGGGCTCGGGGGCGCGGCGGTCGCGACGGCCCCAGGGGCTCGCGCAGGACGCCCATACCGGGATGGCATTGGGGTCGCCGCCATTGGCCGCGGCCTGCCAGCGGTAGAAGCGCTTGGCGAAGAAGCCGAGCACCAGCAGCATCAGGATCAGCGAGCCGATCCCATGCACGCCGAAGCCTATGACGCCGATGACGGCGCCAAGGGCAACCCAGGGAACGGGACCGAGGTAAGCGAGTTTTGCCGCTTCGGGCATTGGTGTCTCCATGTGAATGTAACTCACATTCACATTGATGGGTACGAAACGGCGGGGAGTCAAGGATCGCCATCGCCCGCCGTTACGATTTTCCGCCGAGCGCTCCGAGATAAACCAGCATTCCGGCCTCCAGCAGGTCCTCCGGCGCCATCGGCAGCACCCGCCCGCTACCGGTGCCATGGGCGAGGAAGAGCGAGGCGATGCCGTGCGACATCGACCAAGCATGCAGCGCCACCATCATCGGCGGCGGGCGCGGCGGGGTGCGAATGGCGGCGCAGACATGCTCGGCGGCACTCAGCAGCACGCCGAAGGCCCGCTCGCTCGCGCGCAGCAGGGCGGTATCGCTCTGCATGTCGAGCCCGCTTTCGAACATCACCGCGTAAAGCGCGGGCTGGCGGCGAGCGAAGCCGAGGTAGCGGCGGCCGCAGCGGATCATGGCGCCGACCGGCTCGGGCTTGCCGCCATCCCAGGCGCCGGTCAGCTCAGCCTCGAACAGCTCGAACCCATGCCGGCCGATCTCGGCCAGCAAGGCGCCGCGATCACGGAAATGCCGGTAGGGGGCCGCCGGGGAGACGCCGATTTCGCGGGCGAGTTCGGCGAGGCTGAAGCCGCCCGGGCCGCGCTCGGCGATCATCGCGAGCGCCGCGTCGATCAGCGCCTGGCGCAGATTGCCGTGGTGATAGCCCTCGCGCTTGCTGTGCCGGGACCAGCTCATCGCCTGTTCTGGCGCCGCCGGGGCGGTGTCAGCTCCGTGGCGGGGGCGGCGGCGGTACGGTGGCGACCGCGCTGGGGCGGGCGTTGATGCCGTCGAACCACGCCTGCAGATGCGGCGAGGCCTGCATCAGCGCCGCGCTCTCAGGCGCGCGCGGCAGGAAATTCACGAGGGGGAACAGCATGATATCGGCGAGCGTGAAGCTGTCGCCGCCGAGATAGCGATGCTTCGTCAGTTCCACCTCCAGCATCGCGAACACCGGGCCGATCTTCGGCACGGCAGCGTCGATGCGGGCACGATCGGGCGAGCCGTCGGGGGTGCCGGGGAAGAAATAGCCGATGAGATACTGGCGCAGCAGGACGTTATCGACATGGGTGGTGACGGCCGACATCCACTGCTCGCACATCGCGGCCGCAAGCGGCTCGCTGGGGATCAGCTTCGGGCCCGGGAAGACCGCGTCGATATAGCCGCAAATCGCCCGGGTCTCGAACAGCGTGACGTCGCCATGCCGCATCGCCGGGATCTTGCCGATGGGGGAGATCGCCTTGACTTCGGGGGAATGCGGGCGGACCGCGACAAGGTCGTAACCGACGCCCTTTTCGTGACACGCCATCCGCACCACGCGCACGAAGTTGCTCATCGGCGCGCCGATAATCTGCAAAGTGCTCATCCCGATTCCCCCTATTTTGAGTGTCTGATCAGCCGCGATCCTGCTCGGGCGGCGCGCCCCCGATCGGGATTTCGCGGATTTCGACCGGCGCCGGCTCCTGGTGCATCGGCTGCACCTCCGCCTCGTCCGGTGCGTCGCTGTCCTGCACCTCGGAATGGTGGCGGCGATGCGGCTGGCCGCCCTGCTGCGGCTGACCCTGCTGCTGGGCGGCCTGGTTCATCGCGGTGACGATGCGGAAATAGTGCTCGGCGTACTGGAAATAGCTCTCCGCCATCACCCGGTCACCCGAGCTGGTCGCGTCACGGCCGAGCTGGAGATACTTCTCGAACAGCTGCTGCGAGGTGCCGCGGATGCGCAGGTCCGGCCCCTGGCTGTCAAACACGTGATTGCGGTTGAGCGGCACATTGCCGCTGCCGCCGCCGCCCTGGTGACGCATGCTGCCGCCACCTCCGCCGCCGCCTCCCCCGCCGCCACCGCTACGATGCCCGCGTCCACGCATGCGTTTCATGTTCATGTGATGTCGAAGCGCTTTCCTGTCTGTATCCGGGCTCCCGTGGGCGCCGATCAGGCGCATCCAACGGAAGATGGCGGGCTGCACAAAGGCCAGCCACACCGAGTGACGAACCTAATCCCGCTACGAGACAACGCCAAACGTTTTCTGTGCGCTGCTGCCACGCAGCACCATGGCGCGCGCGATGCCGCCGAGATCGGCGCGCAGTTCCGGGGCCGCGAAGCCGGCGGCCAGCGCGAGATCGCCGACCGGCGCGGCCTGGCCGATGCCAAGCTCCAGCACCGCGACGCCGCCCGGCGCCAGCAGGCGCGGCAGGGCGGCGATGATGATACGGTAGGCGTCGAGCCCGTCCGCCCCGCCATCCAGCGCCGAAGCCGGCTCGTGCGCGGCCACCTCGGGCATCAGCCCGGCGATGTCGGCGTGCGGGATGTAGGGCGGGTTGGACAGCACGAGATCGAACCGACCTTCCAGCGCCGCATCCCACGCCCCGCAGATCAGCGCCGCCCGATCAGACAGCCCGCAGGCGGACGCATTGCGACCGGCCAAGGCGGCAGCTTCCGGCACCACGTCGACGCCAACCCCGAAGGCGGCCGGAAACTCGCTGAGCGCGGCGAGCAGCAGGCAGCCGGTGCCGGTGCCGAGATCGAGGATGCGGCGCACCGCTGCGCGGTCGGGGCGGGCGGCGAGCGCGGCCTCGATCAGCGTCTCCGAGTCGGCGCGGGGGATTAGCGTGGCGGGGCTGACTTCGAGATCGAGGGTCCAGAACCCCTGACGGCCGAGGATGAGGGCCATCGGCTCGCGCGCGAGGCGGCGGGCGAGCAGCGGATCGAGGATCGCTGGGTCCGGTTCGGTGGTGGCGATGGCGCCGTGCGGCAGGCCGAGCGCGTGGGCGACGAGCAGGCGCGCCTCGAAGCTGGGGTTGTCGATCCCCGCCGCCCGCAGCGCCTCGGCCGCCGCGCGCTGGCCCTGGCTCATTCCTGCTCGGCGAGGCGGGCGGCCTGGTCCTCCGCGGTCAGGGCATCGACGAACTCGTCGAAATCGCCCTGCATCACCCGGTCGATCTTGTAGAGGGTGAGGTTGATGCGGTGGTCCGACACGCGGCCCTGCGGGAAGTTGTAAGTGCGGATGCGCTCGCTGCGATCGCCGCTGCCGACCTGGCTCTTGCGGTCGGCCGAGCGGGCGGCGTGCAGGCTGGCGCGCTGCTGCTCGTACATGCGCGCGCGCAGGATCTTCATCGCCTTGGCCTTGTTCTTGTGCTGGCTTTTCTCCTCCTGCATCGTCACCACGATGCCGGTCGGCAAATGGGTGATGCGCACCGCCGATTCGGTCTTGTTGACGTGCTGGCCGCCGGCGCCCTGCGCGCGATAGACGTCGATCCGCAGGTCACTCTCGTTGATCTGCACATCCACCTCCTCGGCCTCGGGCAGCACCGCCACCGTCACCGTCGAGGTATGAATGCGGCCCTGGCTCTCCGTCGCCGGCACGCGCTGCACGCGATGCACGCCCGATTCGTATTTGAGGCGGGCGAACACGTTGCGTCCGTTGATCTCGGCCATCGCGTTCTTGATGCCGCCGAGGCCGGTATCGTCGAAGTCCATCACCTCGAAGCGCCAGCCCTGGAGGCCCGCGTATTTCTGGTAGGCGGCGAACAGCTCGGCGGCGAACAGCCCGGCCTCATCGCCTCCGGCGGCGGGACGGATTTCCAGGATCGCCGAGCGGGCATCGGCCTCGTCCTTGGGCAGCAAGGCGAGGCGGATGGCGTGGGTAAGTTCGGGGATGCGGGATTTAAGCTCGGCGAGCTCGGTCTCGGCGAGATCGCGCATCTCGGGATCGGCCAGCATCGCCTCGGCCTCGTCCCGGGCGCGCTCAGCGGCGCGCAGCTCCTCGATCGCCGCCACGATCGGGTCGAGCTCCGCGAGTTCGCGCGAGGCCTTGACGAAGGCCTCCCCGGTCGCGCCCTCCGATAGCAGGGCGTTGAGTTCGGCGGCGCGGTCGACGAGGCGGTCGAGTTTCTCGGCGAGGCTCATTTCAGGTGCTGGACGAGCCCGGCGATGGCGACCTCGGACTGAGCGCCGGTCACGAGATCCTTCACCTGGGCCACCCCCTTGGCGATCTCGCTCTCGCCGAGGATCACCGCGGCGCGGGCGCCGGTCTTGTTGGCGCGCTCCATGCGGCGCTTGACGTTGCCGCGGAAGCCGATCTCGGCGCGGATGCCGCCCTGGCGGAGCGCCTGCACCACATCGAGCGCGGCCCCCTCGGCAGCATCGCCGACGGGGATGACCACCACGGAGGCCGGCGGCGTTGGCGGGTTCTGCATCAGCATCGCAAGACGCTCGACGCCGGCGGCCCAGCCGATGCAGGGCGTGTGCGGCCCGCCCATCTCCTCCACCAGCCCGTCATACCGCCCACCGCCCATCACCGTGCCCTGGGACCCCAGGCGGGTGGTGACGAATTCGAAGGCGGTGTGGCTGTAATAGTCGAGCCCGCGGACGATGCGGGGGTTGCGGATGAAGGGCACGCCGAAGCGGGTGAGCAATTCCTGCAGCTTGGCGAAGAAGACGGCCGCCGCCTCGGTGAGGTAGGGGTCGATGGTGGGCGCCCCGGCGACGATCGCCTTGTCGCCTTCGTCCTTGCTGTCGACCACGCGGAGCGGGTTGCGCTCCAGGCGGGTGACGCTGTCTTCGGAGAGCTTGGCCTTGTGGTCGGTGAAATAGGCGATCAGGGCGGCGCGATAGGCGTCGCGGCTCTCCTTGTCGCCGAGCGTGTTGAGCTCCAGCACGGTATCCTGCGAGACGCCGAGTTCCTTCAGGATGTTCCAGCCGCAGGCGATCACCTCGGCGTCCGCCAGCGGCTCGGCGCTGCCGAGCACCTCGATGTCGATCTGGTGGAACTGCCGGTAGCGGCCCTTCTGCGGCCGCTCGTAGCGGAACATCGGCCCGGCGTAGAACACTTTCTGCGGCAGGGACTGGGTGAGCCCGTTGGTCACCAGCGCGCGGCAGACGCCGGCGGTGGCCTCGGGCCGCAGGGTCAGGCTTTCGCCGCCGCGGTCGGAGAAGGTGTACATCTCCTTCATCACCACGTCCGACGTATCGCCGAGGCCGCGGGCGAACACGCGGGTATCCTCGAAAATCGGCGTGGACCACTCGTCATAGCCATAGGTCGCGGCGACGCGGCGGGCGGTCTCGATCACATGGAAATGCCGCCGCGCATCCTCGCCGATGAGGTCGCGGGTGCCGCGGACGGGTTGGAGGTCGATGCTCACTCGGCGGCTTCCTTCGCGCGGCGCTTCTCGGATTCGAGCGCGGCCGCCCGGGTTTCGACGAGTTCGACGATGTGCTCGACCATGCTCTGGCCCTGCACGGTATGGTCGGTCTTGCCGGCCATGTAGACCATGTGCTTTCCCGACCCGCCGCCGGTGACGCCGAGATCGGTCATCAGCGCCTCGCCGGGGCCGTTGACCACGCAGCCGATGATGGAGAGCGAGATCGGCTGCTCGATATGGGCCAGCCGCTCCTCCAGGATCGCCACCGTCTCCACCACGTTGAAGCCCTGGCGGGCGCAGGAGGGGCAGGAGATGATCTTCACGCCGCGATGGCGGATGCCGAGGGATTTCAGCATCTCCCAGCCGACATGCACCTCCTCCTCCGGCTCCGCCGACAAGGATACGCGCAGCGTGTCGCCGATGCCGGCCCAGAGAAGGTTGCCCAGCCCGATCGCCGACTTCACCGTGCCGGTGCGCTTGCCGCCGGCCTCGGTGATGCCGATGTGCAGGGGGTGGTCGCAGACCTCGGCGAGTTGGGTATAGGCGGCCACCGCGAGGAACACGTCGGAGGCCTTCACGCTGATCTTGAACTCGTGAAAATCATGGTCCTGCAGGATTTTCGCGTGCTCCAGCGCGCTTTCCACCAGCGCCTCGGGGTTGGGCTCGCCGTATTTCTCCAGCAGATGCTTCTCAAGCGAGCCGGCGTTGACGCCGATGCGCATAGAGCAGTTATGGTCGCGTGCCGCCTTGATCACTTCGCGCACCCGCTCGGCGCTGCCGATATTGCCGGGGTTGATGCGCAGGCAGGCGGCACCGGATTGCGCGGCCTCGATGGCGCGCTTGTAGTGGAAATGAATGTCGGCGACGACGGGCACGTTGACCTGGCGGACGATGTCCTTCAGGGCGAGCGAGCTTTCCTGATCGGGGCAGGAGACGCGCACGATATCGACGCCGGCGCGTTCGGCGCGCTGGATCTGCGCCACCGTGGCGGCGACATCATGGGTGAGCGTGTTGGTCATCGTTTGCACGGTGATCGGCGCACCGCCGCCGACGGGCACGTTGCCCACCATGATCTGGCGGGACTTGCGGCGTTCGATGTGCTGGTAGGGGCGGTAGCTCATGGCGGATTTGCTCCGGGAAGACGGCGGCCTGGCGCCGCAATGTCACGCAAATGGGGTCCCGCGCAACCGCCGGAAGGGCATGGCGCAGGCGCGTCGGCGTTATTGCGGGGCTAAAGCGGCTTGGGCGGCGTCCGGACGGGCGCCGCAGGGGCGGCAACGGGGAGTGCCAGCTTGCCATCGCGGATGGTGTCGATATCCAGCGCGAGATCGCGGCGCACCGCGCCGTCGCCACCGAGCGAAGCGGTCGCGATGCCATCGACCAGGATATCGGTGCCGCCGGCATTGCCGGTGGTCAGCAGGAACTGGCCCTTGGCCGGCACCGGCCAGGTTTCGCCACCGCGCAGCACGCGGTTCAGCACCACATTGCCCTGGCGATCGCGCACCTGCATCCAGGCATCGGCGCGGGCGCGGAGCACGATACGGGTGCCGTCGGCGGCCGGCGCGGAAGCTTGTGCCGGGGTGGCAGGCGGGGGAGCAACGGGCACCGGCATGGCGGCCGCTGCGGAGGAGGGCGAGATGCTGGGCATCACCGGCAGCGCCTCGGCCGTGGCCGGGCTCGCGGGAGCGGGCTCGCTCACCAGGCGCGGCGGCGCGGGCGGTTCGGCGAGGGCCATCAGGCGTGGGGGAACCGGCTGCACCGGCAGCGACTCCGGCTGGCCCGAACCCGAGAAACGGAACCACCCGGCATAGGCGCCAATCGCCAGCACAACGCCCAGCAGCACCACCGCGCCGGCTGGCACGCCGCGTTCCGGCACCGGGGCGGGGAAATCGAGCTCGGTCTTTTGGTTGAGATGGCTGGTCTGCTCGCGGAAGCGGCGGCCGATCTCGTCCGGGTCAAGCCCGAGGGCCTGGGAATAGGTGCGCAGGAAGCCGATGGCGTAGACATTGCCCGGCAGATCGCCGATCCGCCCCGCCTCGATCGCCTCCAGGTAAGCCTTGCGGATACGCAGATGCGCAGCGATGGCCGGCACTTCCCAGCCGAGCCGCTCGCGCGCCTCCCGGATGTCGGCACCCAGACGTACAGCGGCATCGCTCGTGTCGTCCAGCGACGACATCATCGAGCGAACCTGCGTCAGCCGGGACTTGCGATCCTGCAGCAAAGCGAAGGGTTCCCGCGCAATTGGGTTGAGGTAGCGGAGTATGCGTTCGGCCCGCCCAGCGGCGCACGAATGCCCGCTCGTTCTAGACAAACTTACCCTCGCTGCCAACCGCCGCAGTGCAGCAAAACGGTGCGGTGACCGCGAAATTTCACGGATGGCGCGGGTTGGGCGAATCCGCGCTGGGCGCACCGCACCGCGTGTGCGGCAATCGATTGAAACGCCCCAATTCTACTGATTGGTCAGGTGCGGTCGATCTCCAGCCCGTGCTCGCGTGCCCAGGCGGTAATCGGCTCGCGCAGGCTCGCAGCCCCCCCCGCGGTGCGCCTGATCGCGGCTAATACGCGGCGGAACTCGCCGAGATCGAGCGAGCGCAGCAGAGATTTGACCGGGAATATCCCGCTCGCCGGCATGGACAGGGTCTCGATCCCGAGGCCGACCAGCGTCATCGCTTCGATCGGCCGCGCCGCCGCCTCGCCGCAGACCGACAGCGCCACCCCGGCGGCGCGGCATTGCTCGGCGAGTGTCGCCAGGAGATCGAGCATCGGGGGGGAGAGCAGGTCGTAGCGGGCGGCGAGCGAGGGGGTGGAGCGGTCGGCGGCGAAGAGGAACTGCATGAGGTCATTGGTGCCGACGGAGATGAAATCCACCGCCTTCAGCAATTCCGGCAGTTGGAACATCAGCGCCGGCACCTCCAGCATGGTGCCAACCCGCAGCGCGGCGGGCGCCGGGCGCACCTTGGCGGCCTCGGCATCGAGCAGGGCACGGGCGGCGCGGAACTCGGCGACGGTGGCCACCATCGGGAACATCACCGACAGCGGCCGCCCCCCGGCGGCCAGCAGCAGCGCGCGGAGCTGGCGGCGCAGCAGGGCCGGGCGATCGAGCCCAATGCGCAGGCTGCGCCAGCCCATCGCCGGGTTCTCCTCCGCCGGCAGCTCATTGCCCGGCAGCAGCTTGTCGCCGCCGAGATCGAGCGTGCGGAACAGCACCGGGCGATCCCCCGCGGCATCCAGCACGCGGGCATAGGCGGCCGCCTGCTCCGGCACATCGGCGATCGCGCCACGGGCGAGCATGGCGATCTCGGTGCGGAACAGCCCGATCCCGGCGGCAGCGGTGGCATCGAGCTGGGCGAGTTCGAGCGCCAGGCCGACATTGAGCATCAGCGAGACCTGCGTGCCGTCCCGCGTCTCGGCCGGCAAATCGCGCAGCGCGGCGAACCCGGCCTGGCGGGCCTCGCGGGCCTCGACGGCGCGGAGATAGACGCGGCGCAGATCCTGCTCCGGGCGCAGCAGCACCTGGCAGCCCGCCAGCCCGCCGGCCGGGCTGTCATCGGCATCGATGATCGCCTCGTCACCATCCTCCGCCGTCTCCAGCACCCCGCGAGCGCCGGCCACCGCCGGCAGACCGAGCGCGCGGGCGAGGATGGCGGCGTGGCTGGACGCACTCCCCTCCTCGACGACGAAGCCGGCGATACCGCGGCTATGCCAGTCCAGCACCTCGGCGGGGCCAAGGCGCCGTGCCAGCAGAATGGCCCCCGGCGGCGCCGTCTTCACCGCCCCGGGGCCGCCGAGGGCCGCGAGCAGCCTTCCGGCGAGATCCTCGAGGTCCGCGAGCCGTTCCCGCAGATAGGGGTCGGTGATGCGGCGCATCCGGTCGCGCAGATCACCGGCGACCCGATGCACCGCCGCCTCGGCGGATAGCCCACCGCGAATGGCATCCCCCACCCGCTTCAACCACCCGGCATCGGCGGCGACCAGGCGATAGGCGTCGAGAATCTCCCGCGACGCGGCGCTCGCGGCGCCCGCCGCCTCCTGCGGCAATCCGGCCTCGATCAGCGCGTCGATCCCCTGCTGCATCGTGGCGACCGCGCGATCGAGCCGGGCCAGTTCCTCGCCGGTGTTATCCGCCAGCATCCGCCCGGGCGGCGGTGCGGCACCGAGCACCACCACCGGCCCCATCGCGAGCCCGGGCACCAGCACCGTCGCCGGAAACCGCCGCGGCACCGTGGCCCCCAACCCCTCGGCCGCACTCTCCTCGGCCCCCGCCGCCGAAAGCACCTCGGCCAGCAGCATGGCGACGGTCTCAAGCTCCTCCACCTCGCCGGGATCAAACCGGCGGGGATTGCGGTTCTGCACCGCGATCACCCCGAGCGTCCGCCCAGCCCGGCGCACCGGCACCGCGAGCATGGAGGCGAAATTCTCCTCTCCGGTCTCCGGCCGATACGCGAAGGCCGGATGATTCTGCGCATCCGGCAAATTCAGCGGCGCCCCAGTGGCGGCCACCATGCCGATGATCCCCTCGCCGACCCTCAGCCGCGTGCGCCCCACCGAATCCGGCCGCAGCCCCTCGGTCGCCAGCAACTCCAGAATATCGCCAGGCTTCAGCGTGTAGACCGAGCAAACCTCGCTGACGAGTTCGCCGGCGACCAGCCGCACCAGCTCAGGGAGCGATCCGGCACCACGCGCCATCAGCTCCCGCAACCGGCCCAGCAATCGTCGTTGCGCCACCATCCCCCGCGATTAAAGGCGGGTCACGGCAGAAACAAGGCAAACCCGGCGATGTTTTCCCGCCCCGGCCGTATTTCCGCCCGATCAGACGGCGGCGCGGGCGATCAACGCATCCTCGGCCTGGGCGATCAGCTCGGCGATCACGTCGGCCACCTTCTGCACCGAGGTCACCATCCCGACCGACTGCCCAGCCATCACCGAACCATCATCGA
>CAIPLM010000207.1 GCA_903865895.1 uncultured Rhodospirillales bacterium
AAGGTGCATTGGCGGCCGGATGTGCTGACCAAGCCGGCCGCGCAGCCCGCTCGCCCGGCCCCCACCGCCGGCGCCGGCGCGCCGGTGCAGACCACGGCCGACCGGCTCGCGCTCAACATCACCGACCCCAACGCCTTCGACGCGCGCTTCTATTGCGACCATTACCCCCAGGCGGTGGCGGACGTGGATCGCGGGCTGGCCGCCGATTTCAAAGAGCATTACCAGCGCTTTGGCCGCCATCGCGGCTACCTGCCCAATAAGCGGGCGGCGCGCGAGGAGAACCCGGCCTCCTTCCATTCCCGCTTCGGCGGCTTCTGGATCGACCAGGCCAACGCGCTCGATCTGCTGGCCGCCAAGGAGGATCTCGGCATGATCCCGCCGGATCAGGCCCATCTGGTGCGCCAGTTCATCACCGATGGCTACATCGTGCTGCGCAACGTGCTGCCCAACGAGGTGCTCGATCGCGCCCAGGCGGTGCTGGAGCGCGCCTATCACGGCGATATGCCGGAGGTGGAGTTCAACATCACCGGCGTCGGCCGCAAGGTGCATTGGCGGCCGGATGTGCTGACCAAGCCGGCCAAGGCGCTCGATCTGCACTGGCTCTCGGCCGATGTCCGCAACCTGCAACTGCATGACAACATCCTGAAAACGCTGCACTACATCACCGAGCGGCGGCTGCTCGCCACCCAGGTGCTCGGCTTCTGGCGCGGCTCCGCCCAGGAGGCCCACCAGGACAGCGCCTATGTGAACTACTCCCACCCCAACCAGTTCATGGCCACCTGGATCGCGCTCGAAGACGTCACCGAGAATTGCGGCGAGCTGTTCTACTATGTCGGCAGCCATCGCATGCCCGAGTATTTGTATCTCGACAAATACAAGGGCGTCGAGGAAGCCGGCCGCGCCAATCCCGGGATGAATTTCGACGCGCCGATCAAGGACCATGTCGCCAAGATCCCCGCCATGGCCGCCCGCATGGGCCTCCAGCGCAAGCGCTTCATCGCCAAGCGCGGCGACGTGCTGGTGTGGCATTCGGACCTCGCCCATGGCGGCAGCCCGATCTCGACCGACGTGACCCGCAAATCCATCGTGACGCATTACTGCACGGCCGAGGCGGTGCCCTCCTATTTCGAGCTGAAGGAAGGCAAGCGCATCATGCGCCACGGCGGCGGCTATGTGGCCTCGGCGCACTACAACACCGATATGGGGATGTGAGGGCGGACGTCAGCCAGGAAGTATCACCACAGAGGGGGTAAGACAGTGAGGGAGGGGCGGTAATCGTGAGCCCCGAGCCCCTCACCGTCTTACTGCCTCTGTGGTGAACCTGTCTTCAAACCAGCCCCCAGGCCCGCAGCATGCCCGCGAGTTCCGCCTCCTCCGCCGCCGTCAGTGACGGGGTGGCGGGGGCGCGTGTGGCGCCCACGTCGCGGCCGGTGAGGCGCATGGCGGCCTTCACCACCGTCACGTTCATGCCATTGCCCTGGCGCGCGCGCATCGCCTCGAACCCGGCGATTTCGCCGGTGAGCGCGCGGGCGGTGGCGAAATCGCCGGCGGCGAGTGCGTCGCGGATGGCGAGGCAGCGGGCGGGCCAGAGGTTCACCAGCCCCGAGGTGAAGCCGCGCGCCCCGGCGGCGGCGAAGGGGACGGCCCATTGCTCGGCCAGGCCGCACAGCCAGAGGATCTCCCGCCCGGCGCTGGCGCGCATGCGGGCGGCCATGCGCAGCGGGTCGGGCGCGGCGTATTTCACCGCCGCGATGGCGGGGTGGCCGAGCAGGTCGGCGAGCTCGCCGTCGCTATAGGCGTCATTGCGGAGGTAGAGGATAACCGGCAAACCGGTTACACCGGCCACCGCCTGGGTATAGGCGATCACGCCCTTGGGCGCGGCGAAGGGATCGGGCAGTTGGTGGATCATGATGGCATCCGCCCCCGCCTTGGCCGCCGCCTCGGCGAGGGTGCAGGCCTCGCGCTGGCTGCGGCCGACGCCGGCGGTGAGGCCGCGCCGGCCCGCATTGGCGGCGGCGGCGCTGCGGTAGACCGCGGCGATTTCGGCGGGGGTGAGGGCGTAGAACTCGCCGGTGTTGCCGCCGGTCACGATGTTGTCGATGCCGGAGACCGCCAGGAAATCAACGACTTCGGCCAGCTTGGCGTGGTCGATCGCGCCCGTTGCGTCAAAGGGGGTGACATGGACGCCGGAGACGCCGGAGAGTGCTGCGCGGATGTTCACGACAGGTCGCTCCGCCGCACGATGGCATCGGGCCGCTTCGTCAGCCCCGGCAGCAGCCTGGTGCCGAGCCCGGCGCCGGTCATCGGCGCGGCGTAGCCCTGCGTCACCACCGGGAGTTCCGTCACCAGCTCGCGGTAATAGCCGGCGAGGAAGGCGCGCACGACCTCCTGGAACAGCGTGTTGGGCGCGTGCAGCGAGAGGTGCAGCGAGGCGACCAGCACGACCGGGCCGGTGCAGTCATGCGGCGCGATCGGGCGCTGATAGGCCTCGGCCATGGCGGCGATTTTCCGCGCCTCGGAGAGCCCGCCGCACCAGCCCAAATCGAGCATCACCACCGAGGTCGCCTGGGCCTCCAGCAGGTCCCGGAAGGCGGAGCGCGGCCCCATGGTCTCGCTGGCGCAGACGGGGATGGTGGTGCTGGCGCCGTACTCCTTCAGCGCCGGGATGTTGTTCATCTTGATCGGATCTTCCGACCAGTAGGGCTTCAGCGGCTCCAGCGCGCGGGCGATCTGCTTGGCGACGGGGAGGTTCCACATCGAGTGGAACTCGCACATGATATCGATCTTGTCGCCGACGGCGGCGCGGATTTTCTCGAAGGGTTCCAAGCCCTTGCGCAGATCGGCGGGCGAGATATAGGCGCCGTTGGAGCGGCCGGCGAAGACGTCGAACGGCCAGATCTTCATCGCCGGGTAACCTTCCTCCAGCAAGCTGATCGCCAGCTCCGCGGGGGTGGCGACGAAGGCGACCTGGTCGTCATAGCGGCCCGACGGGCGCTCATTGCCGTCCGGGTCGATCTCGCGCTTGATGGCGTGGCGG
>CAIPLM010000208.1 GCA_903865895.1 uncultured Rhodospirillales bacterium
ACGCCGCCGAGCAGGGCCATGGTGAGCATGACGATGCTGTCGCCGAAGCTGAACTGGTCCGGGCTGATGTAGCGAAAACCGCCGGCGAACAGCCCGCCGCCGATCGCGCCAAGCACGGCGGAGATGCCGAAGGCGACGACCTTGGTGCCGTAGACGTTGATGCCGGAGGTGGAGGCGGCGAGCTCATTGTCGCGCACCGCCTGCATGGCGCGGCCGAGGCGGCTGGCCTTGAGGCGCCAGACGAACAGCGTGACCAGCACGGCGGAGGCCATGATGAGGCCGAGATAGGCGCGGCCGTCATCGAGGCTGATGCCGAACAGGGTGGGGCGCAGCACGTTGCGCACGCCATCCGGTCCGTGGGTGAAGTCGATCCAGTTGGTCAGCACCAGCGTGAGGATCTGCTGGAAGCTGATGGTGATCATGCCGAGATAATGGCCGCCGAGGCGGAGCGTGCCGAGGCCGAGGATGAGGCCGCAGATGCCGGAGAGGGCGACGCCGATGGCGAGGGCGATGAAGAAGTTGATGTGGAAATCAACTGTGCCCAGCGCCACCGCATAGGCGCCGATGCCAAAGAACGCGGCCTGGGCGATGGAGATCTGCCCGCAATAGCCGAGCACGACGACCAGGCCGAGCACGCCGATGGCGTAGGTGGCGGCCTGCATGAGGATGTTGAGATAGTAGCCCTGCGCCGGCGCGAAGCTCGCGCCGATAAGCACCACGACGATGGCGAGCCCTGCCGCCGGCAGGCCGCGCCAGGGGTTGGCCCCCGGACCCATAGCGGTTCCCTGTTGAGCGGTCATGCCTTCTCCGAAATTTTCTCGCCGAACAGCCCCTGCGGCCGCACCATCAGGAAGGCCAGCAGCATGAGGAAGGCGAAGGCGTCCTTATAGGGCACCGAGATGTAGGCGGCGCCGAGGGTCTCGGCGACGCCGAGCGCGAGGCCGCCGAGGATGGCGCCGGGGATCGATCCATAGCCGCCGATGATGTTGGCGGCGAAGGCCTTCAGCGTGATGATGCCGGCCATGTTCACCGAGACGAACAGGATCGGCGCCACCAGGATGCCGGCGAAACCGCCGAGCGCCGAGGAATAGGCGAAGGTGATCATGATCATCGTCACCACCGGGATGCCCAGCAGCGAGGCCATTTCCTTGTCCTGGCTGGTCGCCTGGAGCTTCTTGCCGAGCAGCGTCTTCTCGAAGATGAGGTACTGCAGCAGCACCAGGGCGGCGGCGAGCACGATGATGGCGAGATACTGGCTGGCGAGGAACACCTCGCCGATCTGGATGCCGTCGCTCTCGAACAGCCCGTCGATCTGCACCGAGCTCGGCCCGTAGATCCACAGCACCATGTTCTGCAGGAAGATCGAGGCGCCGATCGTGCTGATGATCACCGGCAGGCCGCCGCGGAAGCGCAGCGGCCAATAGGTGGTATAGGCGAAGATCAGCCCGAAGCCGGCCATGATCACCACCGAGAGCACGATGCTGACGTAGTAGTTGAGGCCGAGGATGTTGAAGAACACCACGAGCAGGTAGGCCCCGAGCATGGAGAATTCTCCTTGCCCGAAGTTCACCACGCTCGCGGCCCGGATCAGCAGCACGAAGCCCAGCGACACCAGCGCGTAGATCGCGCCGATGCCGAGGCCCTGGAAGACCAGCTGTAGAAAATCGCTCACCAGGAGTTCCCTATGATCAGTCGGTGAACTCGATGTGCTCTTTGTAGTCGATCTTGTCGTTGTTGTTGATGACGACGTTGTAGCCGTGCAGGCCGTCACCGAACTGGTCGAAATTGTATTCGCCCTCGGTGCCGTTGAACTTCTTGATCGCCAGGATGGCGGCGCGGATCTTCTCGGGCTCCGTGCTCTTGGCGTCGCTGATGCCCTTGGCGAGGATGGTCAGCGCGTCATAGGTCCAGCCGCTGTCCGGGCTTTCCTTGTGCTTGGCGCGGTAGGTGTCGGCGAAGGCCTTGGCGGTGGGGTTCGAATCTTCCACGAAGTCGGCGACCGCATAAGTGCCGTAGAGCGCGTTCTTGGCCAGGCCGCGCGTCACCGGCGACTGGATGGAGGGCGAGCCGACCCAGGGGGTGCGGATGCCGAGCTGGCGGAGCTGGCGGGCGAACACCGCGCAATCCGGCTCGTTGGTGAAGTAGCTGACGATCACGTCGGCGCCGGAGGACTTCACGGCCAGCACCACCGGCGAAAAATCCGGCTGGTTGTTGGTGTAGCCCTGCACGAGCGCGGGCTGCAGGCCCTTCTTCTCGAGATTGGCGAGAATGGCGTTCTTGCCGCCGGTGCCGAAGGCGTCGGTGGAGTGCACCAGCGCGACCTTCTTCAGCTTCAGCGAGTCGGTGATGAAGCTGATGATCACACGGCCCGAGTAGCTGTCATTCGGGCGGCAGCGGAACAGCCAGGGGTTGCCGAGCTTGGTCAGCGTCGGGTCAGTGCCGCCGAACATGACGGGCTTGCCGATTTTGAGCATGTCGGGCGCCATGGCGTTCATCTGCGTCGAGCGGATCGAGCCGATGAAGCCGACGATCTCCTTGCGCTCGGCGAGGCGCGAGAAGGCGAGCACCGCGCCGGGGTTGGTCGAGGCGTCATCCTCGACGATGAGCTCGATCTGCTGGCCGAGCACACCGCCGGCGCCGTTGATCTTCTCGGCGGCGATGCGGAGCGAGTTGAGCTGAATGCGACCGGGCTCGGCGACTGGGCCGGTAAGCGGCGAGACGACGCCGATCTTCATGGTCTCGGCGGCGCGGGCGCGGCCGATGGCAAAAGTCGGTACAGCGGCAGCGGCAAGCAACGCCGCGCGGCGGGTGATCAGCATGGACTTCGCTCCTGTCTCCTGGGGGTGATTCCCGGCGCTATTGGCCGGTTCGATCGGGGCCCGGGCCATCGCCCGGAAAATGCATCCCGTCGGCATGTCGACGTTCGACAGCATGGTTGACCAATTGGCGCGATTCCGCAAGCCGCGTTCAGCCGATTGCGGCCGGCCCGTCGGTGAACTGCAACGCAGCGAGTGACGCGTAGAGCCCGCCCTCGCGCACCAACGCATCATGCGGGCCAACCGCCACAATCCGCCCGGCCTGCATGACGACGATACGATCGGCGCTGCGGATGGTGGCGAGCCGATGGGCGACGACGACGGCGGTGCGGCCGTGCGAGAGGCGGTCGAGCGCTTGCTGGACGTCGCGCTCGGAGGCGGCATCGAGGGCGCTCGTGGCCTCGTCGAGCAGGAGGATCGCGGGATCGCGCACCACCGCCCGGGCGATGGCGATGCGCTGGCGCTGGCCGCCGGAGAGCGTGACGCCCTTGGCGCCGAGCGGGGTGGCGAACCCCTGCGGCATGGCATCGATGAAGCCGGTTGCGGCCGCGGCATCGGCGGCGGCGCGGATTTCGGCTGGGGTGGCGCCGTCACGCCCGTAGCCGATGTTGGCTTCGGCGTCGGTGCTGAAAATCACCGGCTCTTGGGGCACGATGCCGATCCGGGCGCGGAGTTCGGCCGGGTCAACGGTGGCAATGTCCACGCCGTCGACCAGGATGGTGCCGCTTTGCGGGTCGCGAAACCGCAGCAGCAGGTCGAGCACCGTGGTTTTGCCGGCGCCTGAGGGGCCGACCAGGGCGATGGTTTCGCCGGGTTCGATGGCGAGGGTGAAGTCCCGCAGCGCCGGGCTGTCCGGCCGGCTCGGATAGGCGAAGGTGACGTTGCGGAACTCGATGCGCCCAGCCGCCGCCACCGGCAGATGCGCCGGCCGCGCCGGTGCCGCGATCTCCGGGCGGACGGCCAGCAATTCGAGCAGGCGTTCCGCGGCGCCGACCGCGCGTTTGAAATCGCCCCACAGCTCGCTCAGCGAGGCGCCGGATGTCGCCAGCAACACCGCGTAAAACACGAAAGCCGACAGCGCGCCGCCGCTCATTCGACCGGCGACGACATCGCGCCCGCCCACCCACAGGCTGAGCGTGATGGCGCCGAAGCCGAGCATGATGACGCCGAGGATCAGCGCCGACCGCGTCGCCACCCGGCGCAGCGCGGCGCCCACCGCGCGCTCATTGCCCTCCCCGTAGCGGGCGCGTTCGAGCGGCTCGCGGGTGAAGGCCTGCACGGTGCGGATGCCGCTGATGGTCTCCTCGGCGGTGGCGTTCAACTCGGCCACCCGGTCCTGCGCGGTGCGGGAGAGGCGCTTTTCGCGCCGGCCGAACAGGATCAGCGGGACTACCACGAAAGGGACGACCAGCAGCACGATGAAGGCGAGTTTCGGGCTGGTGGAAAACAGCATCGCGAAGGCGCCGAGCAGCATCAGCATGGTCCGCAGTCCCTGCGACACCGCCGAGCCCACCAGGGTTTGCAGCAGCGCGATATCGGCGGTGAGGCGGGACAGCAGGTCCCCGGTGCGGGCGGTTTCGAAAAATCCCGGCGAGAGCCGCAGCACATGATCGAACACCGCCCGGCGCAAATCGGCCGACACCCGTTCGCCGAGCCAGGAGACGAGATAGAACCGCGCCGTGGTGGCGCAGGCGAGCCCGGCGACGATGGCGAACATCACGATCGCCGCCCGGTCGAGCCCCTCGGCCGAGCCGTTGGCGAACCCGCTATCGATCAGCAGCCGCAGCCCCTGGCCGATCCCCAGCGACAATCCGGCCGCGGCGAACAGCGCCACCGCGGCGCCGGCCATCTGCCAGCGATAGGGCCGTAGAAACGGCCACAGCAGGCCGAGCGCCGCAAGGTCCTTGCCGCTTGGGGGTGGCTGCTTGGGCGTGGTCACACGGCGGCTCCTGGTCGGCTTGACGAAGATATGGTCATCCCCATTGACTTCCGCCACCGCTAGACGACGATGCGCCGATGGACAGGATCACCGCCCCATGCCCCTGCTGAACGTCCGCGGCCTGGATATCGCCTTCCCCGGCGAGCACGGCCCGATTGAGGTCGTCCACGGTCTCGATCTCACGGTCGAGGCCGGGGAGACGGTGGCCATCGTCGGGGAATCCGGTTCCGGCAAATCCGTCACCGCGCTCGCCATCACCCGCCTGCTCGACCATGCCGGCGGGCGGATCACCGCCGGCAGTATCGGCTTCACCGACAAGTCCGGCGCCCTGCGTGATCTCGCGCAAGAAAGCCCCGAGGCGATGCGCCATCTGCGCGGCCCGGAGATCGCCATGGTCTTCCAGGAGCCGATGACCAGCCTCAACCCGGTGCTGACCGTGGGCCGGCAGATCGCCGAGGGGGTGATGCTGCACCAGGGCCGCTCGGAGGCGGCGGCGCTGGCGGAGGCCAAGCGGCTGCTGGAAGCGGTGCGCATCCCCGATGCCGAACGGCAGTTGGGCCGCTACCCGTTCCAGCTCTCCGGCGGCATGCGCCAGCGCGTGATGATCGCCATCGCGCTGTCTTGCCGCCCGCGCCTGCTGATCGCCGACGAGCCGACCACCGCGCTTGATGTCACCGTGCAGGCCCAGGTGCTCCGGCTGATGCGCGGCCTGCAGCGCGAGCTTGGCATGGGGCTGATTTTCATCACCCATGACATGGGCGTGGTCGCCGAAATGGCCGACCGTGTGGTGGTGATGCAGCACGGCAAGGTGGTCGAGACCAATGATATCGGCCCGCTCTTCGCCGCCCCTCAGCACCCCTACACCGCGATGCTGCTCGATGCCGTACCCGTGCTCGGCGCGCTGTCCGACGAACCGCTGCCGGCGCCCTTCGTTCGGCGCGGCGAGGCGGCCGTGCCGCAGGATACGGTGCGGCGAGATGCGGCGCCGGTGCTGGAACTCGAGAAGGTGACCACCCGTTTCGACGTGCGGCGCGGCTTCCGCCTCGCCGGGCGCATCCACGCCGCCGAGCAGGTCAGCCTCACCGTGGCGCCTGGCGAGACGCTGGCGCTGGTCGGCGAAAGCGGTTGCGGCAAGACCACCACCGGGCGCAGCATCATCCGCCTGGAGGAACCGCGCAGCGGCACCATCCGGGTGAATGGCGAGGACGTCTCGCGGCTGAATTCCGCCAATGAGAAGCGCCTGCGCCGCGCCGTGCAGTTCGTCTTCCAGGACCCTTTCGCCTCGCTCGACCCGCGCCTGACCATCGGCTTCTCCATCGCCGAGCCGATCCATACCCACAAGCTCGCCACCGGCCCCGCGGTGCGTGCCCGGGTGCAGGCGCTGCTCCGCCAGGTCGGCCTGCTGCCGGAGCACGCCAACCGCTATCCGCATGAAATGTCGGGCGGCCAGCGCCAACGAGTCTGCATCGCCCGCGCCTTGGCCTCCGAGCCCAGCCTCATCATCGCCGACGAGGCGGTGGCGGCGCTCGATGTCTCGATCCGCGCCCAGGTGGTGAACTTGCTGATGGACCTCCAGGCCCGCCTCGGACTGGCCTATCTCTTCATCAGCCATGATATGGCCGTCGTCGAGCGGGTCAGCCATCGGGTGGCGGTGATGTATCTCGGCCAGATCGTTGAGATCGGCCCGCGTCAGGCCGTGTTCGGCGATCCGCAGCACCCCTACACGCGCCGCCTGCTCGCCGCCGTGCCGGTGCCCGACCCCGCCCGGCGCAATAGGCATGACGGGCTCGACGACAGCGAGGTGCCGAGCCCGCTGCGCCGGCCGGATGACATCCCCGTCGTCGCCCCGCTGGTCGAGGTCGGCCCCGGCCATTTCGTCGCCCGCCATCAGGTCGGCGGGATGTATTGACGCGCCGGTTGCCCGCCCCCGCATTTTCGCCCATCGTCTACAAAACAAGCCGACAAGGCCCACCAAGCAAACAAGGAGAGAGCACCATGCCCCGCCTGTTGCCCCGCATGCTACCGGGACTACTGACCGCCGCCGCGCTGTTCGCCGCCACGCCGTTCATCGCCACGCCGGCCCGCGCCGCGGGCGATCTGGTGGTCGCGGTGTCGGACAACCTGACCGGGCTCGATCCGCATGACCTCAACGACAACATCTCCCAAGCCGTCGCGCGGCTGACGCATGAGGGGCTGTTCAAGCTCGATCGCGACATGAAGCTCGTGCAGGGCCTCGCCGAGAGCTACACGGCGAACGCCACCGCCACCGAATTCGTCTTCAAGCTGCGCCAGGGCGTGTCCTTCCCCGACGGCACGCCATTCAACGCCTCGGTGGTGAAGTTCAGCTTCGATCGCGGCGGCAATCCCGCCAACAACCTCAAGCGGCAGTCGATCTACGTGATGATCGACCATACCGACATCGTCGACGACTACACGGTGAAGGTGACGCTGAAGTATCCCTTCGGCGCCTTCCCCAACAACCTCGCCCATCCCGGGGCGCTGATCGTCAACCCGACGCTGGTGAACAAGTTCGGCAAGGAATTCACCCGCAACGCAACCGGCACCGGCCCCTTCGAGCTGATCTCCTGGGGTGCAGACACGGTGAGGCTGAAGAAGAACGCCAAGTACCGCGTCGCCGGCCTGCCGAAGCTCGACACGCTGACCTACAAGTCGGTCCCCGAGAACGGCAGCCGCTTGGCCATGCTGCAAGCCGGCGAGGCGCAGTTCATCACCCCGGTGCCCCCGGAGATGATCAAGCTGGTGGAGAAGAACCCCGATCTGGTGGTGTTCGACAAGCCCTCGTTGCTCAGCCTGTTCTCGACCATGAACAACGCCAAGAAGCCCTTCAGCGACGTGCGGGTGCGCCAGGCGATGAACCTCGCGGTCGACAAGAAAGCCTATTCCAAGGTGATCTGGAGCGGCTACGCGGATGAGCTGGACAGCCCGATGGCGCCCGGCCTGCAATACTACACCAAGCAGAAGCCCTGGCCCTATGATGTCGCCAAGGCGAAGGCCTTGCTGGCCGAGGCCGGCTATCCCAACGGGTTCGAGGTGACAATCACCGGCGGCACCTCCACGCTGTCCCGCCGCTCGATGGAATTCCTCCAGCAGCAGCTCGCGCTGGTCGGCGTGAAGGTGACGGTTGAATCGCTCGAGGCCGGCGTACTGACGTCCAAGCTCTACACCAACCCGGCGCCCGAGACCGCGACCATTCAGATGCTGGTCACTGGCTGGTCCTCCTCCACCGGCGATGCCGATTGGGGCATTCGTCCCTTCCTGTGGGGCAAGGGCATCCCGCCGGTGCTCAACAACTTCGCCTATTACCGCAACGCGGAGGTGGACGCGGCGATCGAGGCCGGGCTCAGCACCATCGACCCGGCGAAGCGCGCTTCCGCCTATGCCATCGCGCAGAAAGTGGCCTGGGAGGATGCGGCGCTGCTCTATCTCGGCATGTCCCACAACCTCGCGGCCTACACCAAGAAGCTGAAGGGCGCCTCCATGCGCGGCGACCAGCAGTTCCAGCTGGACGACGACGCGAGCCTCGACTGAGCGGGGCCATTCCTGGCCGATGCTTGAGTATCTGATCCGGCGGCTGGCAGGCACCATTCCGGTCCTGCTGGCCGTCAGTGTCTTCACCTTCGCTTTCGTGCACCTGCTGCCCGGCGATCCCGCCCGCATGGTCGCGGGGCCCGAGGCGTCGCTCGAACAGGTCAACCGCGTGCGCACCGAGCTGTGGCTCGACCGGCCGATCTGGGAGCAGTACATCCGGTACCTCGACCAGATGGCGCATTTCGAACTTGGCCGCTCCATTAAGACGCATGAGCCGGTCTCCAAGCTGATCGGCGAGCGCTTCATGCCGACGCTGTGGCTGACGGTGTGGTCGATGGTCTGGGCGGTGATCGCCGGTGTCGGCCTCGGCGTGCTGTGCGGCGTGCG
This sequence comes from uncultured Rhodospirillales bacterium, assembly GCA_903865895.1. GTDB lineage: Bacteria > Pseudomonadota > Alphaproteobacteria > Acetobacterales > Acetobacteraceae > CAIYPH01. Next base: position 8,692 of record CAIPLM010000208.1, read on the forward strand.
CCGCGGCGGTTGGGCGGATCGCACGGCGATGGTGGCCGCGATCTCCGGCATTTCCTTCCCGAGCTTCTGGCTTGGGCTGATGCTGATCGATCTGTTCTCCGTCCATCTGCGCTGGCTGCCGACGGGGGGCTATGGCACCTGGCAGCATTTCGTGATGCCCGCCTTCACGCTGGGCAGCGGGGTTGCCGCGGTGATGGCCCGCTTCACCCGCTCCGCCTTCATCGAGGTGGCGGCCGAGGACTATGTGCGTACCGCGCGCTCCAAGGGCGTCCCCGAGCAGGGCGTCATCTGGACCCATACGCTGCGCAATGCGCTGATCCCGGTGATCACGCTGACCGGCCTGCAATTCGGCTTCCTGCTCGGCGGCGCCATCGTGGTGGAAACCGTGTTCACCTGGCCCGGCCTCGGCCGCCTGCTGATCGACAGCGTGAACTTCCGCGACTACCCGGTGATCCAGGCCGAGATCCTGCTGTTTGCGCTGGAATTCGTGCTGATCAACCTCATCGTCGACCTGCTCTACGGGCTGGTGAACCCGGAGATAAGGCTGAAATGAGCGATACGGACCTCGACCCCACCCATATCCGCTCGCCGATCGGTGAATTCTGGCGGCGCTTCCGCAAGAAACGGATGGCCTTCGCTGCCCTCGGCGTCATCCTCATGCTGCTCGCCGTGGCGGCCCTCGCGCCCTGGGTGGCGCCCTATGGCCCGGCCGCGCCCGACTATGACGCGGTGCTGGAAGGGCCGAGCTGGCAGCACTGGGCCGGCACCGACACCTATGGGCGGGATATCCTCTCCCGCCTGATCTGGGGCGGGCAGATTTCGCTCACCGTGGGCTTCGTTTCGGTGATCCTGGGCTGCGTGGTCGGCGTAGCACTCGGCATCATCTCCGGCTTCTTCGGCGGCTGGCTTGACGGGCTGGTGATGCGGATTATGGACGTGATGCTGGCCTTCCCCGGCATCCTGCCGGCGATTGCCGTGGTGGCGCTGCTGGGGCCTGGCATCGTCAACGTGATCTACGCGATCGCGATCTCCTCGGTGCCGGTCTTCGCCCGCCTGGTGCGTGGCACCACGCTGGCGCTGAAGCAGAGCCTCTATGTGCAGGCATCCCGCAGCATCGGCGTCTCCCGCACGGCGCTGATGTTCCGCCACATCCTGCCCGGTACCATGCCAGCGGTGATCGTCTATTCCTCGCTCCGCATGGGCACCTCCATCCTCACCGCCGCCGCCCTCTCCTTCATCGGTCTCGGCGCCCAGCCGCCGAGCCCGGAATGGGGGGCGATGCTGTCGGACGGCCGCTCCTATCTCGGAGTGGCCGACCACATCACGATTTTCCCGGGGATGGCGATCCTGATCACCGTGCTCGCGTTCAACCTGCTCGGCGACGGGCTGCGCGACGCGCTGGACCAGAAGCTGCGGTGAAGCGGCGCATATTTATCCGAAATCCTGAAGATATCGACCGGGCATCCCGCAATATTGCCGCGGACAATTTGTCTGGTGGAGTTTGATGTCTGTTGCGGCTGGCACCGGGCCAGTGAACCGGCGGCTTCGCGCTGCTGTGCTATCGCAGGGTTACGGTTTGCTGTAGGGCTGGAAGCTCCAGAACATTCGAAGTGGCGAATTTTGTGTTATTCGGGTAGTATTTTCCAATTATTATCACAAATTCCGGCAGAAAGCCCTTATTTTCTCGATAGCTTGCCAAGGCGATGATAATACGCGAGATACAACGGCATGCAACGTTGTGCGGGCTTAGCCGCCCCCAGGGTCGATCATGACTGAGCCGGCAGAATCCATCCATATCCTTGTCGTTGATGATGAAGCATCGCTGCTGGAGGAGTTGGCGGCGTTCCTGGCTTGGCATTCGATGAGCGTAACGAGCGCAGGTAGCTCTGATGAGGCATTGGCGCTGCTCGCGGACAATCCGGCGATCACCGTGGTCCTGACCGATATCCGCATGGCCGGGCTGGACGGGCTGGGCCTTGCCGCCCGCATCCTGGCCGATCGCCGTGAGGCCGACGCGGTCGAAGTCGTGCTGATGACCGGCCATGGCAATATCGATACCGCCATGCAGGCGGTGCGGGCGGGGGTGTTCGATTTCCTGCGCAAGCCGATGCGCCTCGATGACCTGCTCGCCGTGGTCCGGCGCGCCCATGCCAAGGCGGCCGCACGGCGCGCGGCCGAGGGACAGCGTCTGGCGGAGCTCGCCCGCCTGCGCGCGGACTATGCTGCCCTGCAGGAACGGCTGACGAAGGGCGGCCAGGCGCTCGGCCTCGCCGGTGATACCCCGCCCGAGCTCGCCCATATCCTCTCCCACGAGCTGCGCACGCCCCTCGTGCCCCTGCTGGCCCTGCCCGACATGCTGGAAACCGGCGAGGCCCTGCCGGCAGGGGTGCTCAGCGCCTACCTCACCGATGTCCGGCAAGCCGGGGCGCGGCTGGTCGAGGTGGCCAATGACTTGGTGGAATTCCTTGCCCCCCCGCAGGCAGCGAGCTTCACCTGGCGGGTAGTGCCGGCAGTTGGGGTGCTCGAAGGGGTGCGCCGGCGCGTGCAAGCCCAGGCTGACGCAGCCCATGTCGCGATCGAGATCGACGGGGCGGAAGGTGTTGACGTGGAAACAGCGGCTTCTCACCTCATCGGCGCATTTGCGCGCCTCGCCGCCAACGCCATCATCGCCACGCCGGCGGGCGGGCGCATCCGGCTCGCCGCCGAGGCCCTGCCGGATGGCATGACCGCCTTCTCGGTGCATGATGACGGGCCAGGCATGTCCGCCGAAGAGATCGCCCTCGCGCGAATGCCGTTCCGCCAGCTCGACATGTCGCGGTCGCGGCGCAGCGGCGGCATGGGCCTCGGCCTGACCCTTGCCGATCTGATGGCGCGCAGCTTGGGCGGGCGGCTTGAGATCACCTCGGCGCCGGGCGCTGGCACAAACGCGCGAATCCTGCTGCCGCGCCGCCGCGCGATGGCCGCCGCATGAAGCCGCCGGCGTACGTTGCTCCCCAGGGCTCGTTGGCGGCGCTGCGGCAGAGCGCATCACGGATCGCGCTGTATGCGGCACTGGTGGCGATCACACTGCTGGCGATCGGGCTGGTGAGCGCGCGCTACCGCACGCTCACGCGGGAAAACGAGGAACTGGCGGCGGCCCGCGCCACCGAGCGGGCCTCGGCACTCGCCGGACTGCTGAGCGAAAGCATTGCCGCCACCCTGCGCCAGGCCGATACGCTGCACGGCCTCGCCCACCTGCTCACCCAGGCGCGGCTCGCCGGCGATACGGAGGCCGAGGCGCGGCTGCGCGCACTGATCGGGCAACCCGATGGCATCGGCGGGCCCGATGTCGCGCTGGTCGCGGCGGTCACGCCCGAAGGGCGAATACTGTGGAGCAACCTGAACTGGACTTCGGACACCGACGTCAGCGACCGCCCCTCCTTCATCGCCTTGCAGAACAACCCGAAGATCAGCACGCTGTTCTCCGATCCGATCATGGGGCGGCTGACCGGCGAGCACACATTGCAATATGTCCGCGCGCTCCGCGGCCCGGCCGGGGAGTTGCAGGAGATCACCCTGCTGGCGCTGCGCGTGGACATGCTGGCGCGGCTGAGCCGCGACATCGATTTCAGCCCCGATGACCGCGTTCTGCTGCTCCGCGAGGACGGCACCGTCCTGATGCGCCGCACCCCTGAACTCCCTGACGGCCCGGCCTCCCGACAAGCGGTGCCGCGTAGCCATATCGCCCCGCCCACCATGCCCGGTCAGCATCTCGCGGCCCGGCCGAGCCCGCTTGACGGCGTGCCGCGCTACGTTGCGGAGCGGCCGATCCCCGGCCAGGCGCTCACGCTGCATGTCGGCCTCTCCCAGCCCGCCCAGATGGCCGCGCTCGCCGGGGTCGCCGAGACCCTGTGGCACTGGACCCTGCTGCTCGACGCCTTGATCCTGGCCAGCGCCATCGCCGCCGGCTGCTACCTGCTGCTGCTGCGGCGCAATACCGTGGCCGCCGCACGCACCGCCGCCGCGCTGCGCAACGAGGCATGGTTTCGCAGCGTGATTGACGGCATGGATGACGGCGTGATCGTGGTCGATAACGTCCAGCACACCGGCGGCAGGATCAGCTTCGCCAACCGCCGTGCGGGCGAGGTGTTCGCCACCACCGCCGACGCCATGGTGGGCGGTACCATGGCGGATTGGCTCGACCCCACCGAGTTTCCGCGGCTTGCCGAATGGCGCGCCAGGCTGGCCCAGGGCCAGTCGATGGCATTGGATATCTTTCGCGCCATCAGGCGGGATGGCCAGCCGATCTGGATTTCGGGCAGCGCGGTGAGCGTGGCGGACCTGCTGAATTCCGGCCAGACCCGCGTGATCCTGACGGTGCGCGACGTCACCGAGCAACAAGGGCGCGATGCGGCGCTGGCCGAGGCGAGGGCGCGGATTGACCGCATGCTGGAAGTCATCCCCGGCGTTTTCTTCCAGCTCAGCCCCGACGCGCAGGGCGCGTTTCGCGTCACCTACATCTCCGAAAGCGTCAACGCCCTGTTCGGCGTATCGGTCGCCACCGCGATGCAGCCGGGATACCTCAGCAATCTCAGCGGCGTCGATCTGGCGGCCACGCGCCGCGCGGCCCTGTTGCAGGCCGGTCCCGGCGGCGTCGCCGAGACGCAGTACGAGGTGCCGCTTCATGGGCGGCACTACTGGATCCGTGAACTCCTGCGCGCCACCGCCGGCCCCGATGGCAGGCCGATCGTGATCGGGTTCATGATCGATGCCACCGCCGAACACACCGCCGACCTGGCGCGCCGCGCCGCCGAGGCCGCCGCGCGGCGGCAGAACTGGGCGCTGAACGCCTATTCGCGCGCGCTGCCCACGCTGCTGCGCGCCGGGCCGCTGCGCGACCTGATGGACCGCGTCTGCGAGGAGATCGTCGCCGAGCCGACCTTCATCATCGCCGGCGTCGCGGTGCCGCAACCCGACAAGACGGTGCGCATCATGGCGGCCGCCGGTCCGGCCAAGAGCTACCTCGATGGCGTCAGCATCACCTGGGATGACGGCCCCAACGGGCAGGGGCCGACCGGGCGGGCGATCCGCACTGGCGCGCCGCAGATCCTCGGTGATGCCACAAACAGCCCGTCCTTCGCACCCTGGCGGGAGCGTGCCATGGCTTTTGGCATGCGCTGCTCGATGTCGATGCCCTGCCTGATCGATGGCCGGGTGGTCGCGGTGCTGATCGTCTATGGCAGCGAACCGAACACCTTCCAGGACGAGGTGCTGGAGGTGTTCCACCGCCTCGCCGAGGAAATCGGCCTCGCGATCACCATCGAGCAGGATCGCGGGCGGCTGCACGCGGCGGAGCAGAGCCTGCGCGATTCCGCGCGGCTCGGCCCGGGCCTGCTCTACCGCGCCCGCATCGAGGAAACGCGGGCGGAGCTGGTGGATGTGGTGGGTGAACACGAGCGGGTGACGGCGGGGATCGCCGGCCCCGATGGCAGCCCGGCGAGCCTCGCCTGCATCATCGGCGCGCCCGAGCCGCTTGCGGCGATGCGGGCGCTGGAAGTGGACGCCACCGGCAGCGAGGATTTCGCCGTCCCCGGGCTCGACGGCACCACGCGCTGGATCCGCAACAGCGTGCGCATGGTCGGGCGCGCCGGAGCGGGCGTGATCGACGTGGTGGGCTACATCTCCGAGGTGACGCACGAAAAGCAGCAACAATTGCAGCGCCAGCAGCTCACCACGCTACTGACGCTGGGCGAAATGGCAACCGGCCTCGCGCATGAGCTGAACCAGCCGCTCGCCAGCATCAGCTTCACCGCCGAGAATGCCGGGCTGCGCCTGGGAATGACCCCGCCCGACGTGCCCGGCGCCCTCCAGCGCATCGTCAAAATCACCAACGAGGTGCAGCGCGCGTCACGGCTGATCGACCATATGCGCATTTTCGCGCGCAATGAGCATGAGGCAGTCCGCCCGGTGTGCTGGCGCGCCACGCTGGAATCCGCGCTTGAGATCCTGCAACCCAAGCTGATCGGCTTCCGCCTCACCACCGATCTCCCGGACGACCTGCCGCACGTCGCCGGCGCGCCGATCCCGATGGAGCAGGTCCTGATCAACCTGGTGGCCAACGCCGTGGATGCTTATGGCCCGCCGGCAGACCCGCGTCCGCGGGAAATCGCCATCGTCGGGCGGCATCACGACGGGCAGGTGGCGCTCCAGGTGCGCGATAAGGCCGGCGGCATTCCCGCACCCGTGCTGCCGCGGCTGTTCGAGCCCTTCTTCACCATCAAGCCGCCGGGCAAGGGCACCGGGCTCGGCCTGTCGCTGGTGTTCGGCGCCGTGGTGGACATGGGCGGCACCATCACCGCGCATAACGAGGACGGCGGCGCGGTGTTCGAGGTCACCCTGCCGGCAATAGAGGCGGCGGTTCTCACAGACGCCTAATAACGGGGGCCTCAGCCCGGCCGGTGGATCACCGGGCGTGCGCGGCTCACGGTGAGGCGGCCATGCTTGAACACCGCCAACGGCGGGCGCAACTCAGCCACCGCCTGCTCGGGCGAGGTCGCATCGATCACCACGAGATCGGCGGGATGGCCGACCTTGGTGCCGTAATCGCTGAGGTTCATCAGCCGCGCCGAGCGATCGGTCAGCATCGAGAACAGCTCGCGCATGCCGGATTGCGTGCCGATCTGGCAGCAATTGGCCTGCAGATTGGCCATGCGGATCAGGCTGCAATCGCCCATCGGGGTGAAGGGGTTGAGGATGTTGTTGGTGGAGAGCGAGCAGTTGACCCCGTACTCCGCCAGCAGGTTCACATCCGCCAGCCCGCGCCGTACGTTGTCGGTCTGGTCGCGGCCCATGAGATACAGCTCGGTCGCCGGCAGCACCGTCACCGCCACCCCCGCATTGGCGACGCGGGTGGCCATCGCCTTGAGATCGGGCAGTTTCATGGTGGAGAGCTTGGTCATGTGCCCGACGGTCACGCGCCCGCCAATGCCGTACTGCTCGGTGAGGTCGCAGACCAGCGGCAGGTCCATCTCGTCCGGCGTGTTGCCGAAATCGAGATGCATGTCGATATCGACGTCGAATTCATGGGCGAGTTCGAACACACGGCGGATCTGCGCGGCGTGGTCGGTATCGTAGCCCGGCGCCGCCCCCACCACGCGGGCGCCACGCCGCAGCGCCTCGATCATCAGCTCTTCGGTGCCCGGATTATTGGTCAGCCCCTCCTGCGGGAAGACGCAGATCTCGATATCGATCGCCCAGGCGTATTCCCGGGCGAGCTGCTGCACCCCCTCGAAGCCGCGCAGCCCGACCAGCGGATCGACCTCGACATGCGCGCGCATCCGCGTCGCGCCGTTCTCGATGCAGCGCTCCAGCGTCTGGCGCGCGCGTGCGACGACGTCCTCTACCGTGAAGGTGTGCTTCACCTCCGAAACCCGCTTCACCGCCATCGCGTTGCGCCCATCCTCCGGCGCGCAGCGTTCGATGATGCGGGATTTCTCGAGATGGATATGGGTCTCGCAGAACCCGGCGCAGACCAGGCAACCCGCGGCATCGAACACCATCGGAGAGTCGGTGGTGATGCCGCGGCCGATGAAGGCGATCTTGCCGTTCTGCACGCCGATATCCACGGGGTCCACCGGGTCACAGGCGAGGCGGGCATTGCGAACGACGAGATCCACGGCGAGCTCCTGGGTTGGCCGGCCCGATTGTCCGGCGCGCCGCGGTTCGGCGCAAGGGCGGGCGGGCGGAATGAGCAGAGTTGCAGCAACGTGATTGGACGATCGGCGGGCGGGGCGTAAGAAGGGGGCATGGACGACATGACCCTTCTCGACATCGCCTTCGGCCTCGCGGAGCGGGCCGGCGCGAAAATCCTCGAAGTTCGCGCGCGCGGCTTCGACGTCAACCGCAAATCCGACGCCTCGCCGGTGACGGAAGCCGACCACGCCGCCGAGGCGGTGATCGTCTCGGGGCTCCGGGCGGCGACGCCGGATATCCCGGTGGTCGCCGAGGAGGAGATCGCGGGCGGCCACGTGCCGGATCACGCCGAGGCTTTCTGGCTGGTCGATCCGCTGGACGGCACGCGGGAATTCTCGGCTGGGCGCGACGAGTTCGCAGTGTGTATCGGCCTGGTGCGCAATGGCCGCGCGGTGATGGGCGTGGTCGGCGCCCCCGCGCAGGGCGAGCTGTTCGGCGGTATCGTTGGCGTCGGCGCCTGGAAGCGCAGCGCGGCGGGTCAGGTGGCGATCTCCACGCGCGAAATTCCCGCCGAGGGCATGGCCGTGGTGGCCTCGCGCCACGACGCCGATGATCCGCGGCTGGCGCCGTATCTGGAGGGGCGGAAAATCGCCTCGCTGCTCAATATCGGCTCGGCCCTGAAATTTTGCCGCGTGGCGGAAGGCATCGCCGATCTCTACCCGCGCTTCGGCCGCACCATGGAATGGGACACCGCGGCCGCCCAGGCGGTGGTGGAAGCGGCCGGCGGCGCCGTGCTGGTGGCCAATACCGGCGTGCCCTTCACATACGGCAAGCCTGGCTGGGAGAACCCCGGCTTCATCTGCTGGGGCCGGCTGCCGCCCGCGCAGGGGTGACCGCGCGCCTCGCCGATGACGCCGCCGGTATCGCCCGGGCGGCGCGCCTGCTGCGGGACGGCCAATTGGTCGCCTTCGCCACCGAGACGGTCTACGGCCTCGGGGCGGACGCGACCGATGGCGCGGCGGTCGCGGCGATCTTCGCCGCCAAGGGCCGCCCGCGCTTTAACCCGCTGATCGCCCACTACCCCGACGCCGCTGCGGCCTTCCGGGACGTGGTGGCCAATCACGCCGCCCGCGCTCTGGCCGCCGCCTTCTGGCCCGGTCCGCTCACCTTGGTGCTGCCACGCGCGGCGGCGGGCCGCGTGGACCTGCTAGCGAGTGCGGGGCTCGACACCCAGGCCGTTCGCGTGCCGGCGCATGCCACAGCACTCGCCCTCCTCGCCGCCACCGGCCGCCCGGTCGCCGCCCCCTCCGCCAACCGCTCCGGCGCGGTGAGCCCCACCACGGCGGACCACGTGCTGGACGGGCTCGCTGACCGCATCGCCGCCGTGCTCGATAGCGGGGCCTGCGCGGTCGGCGTGGAATCGACGGTGCTCGATCTCAGCGGCGATCAACCGGTGCTGCTGCGGCCCGGCGGGCTGGCGGTGGAGGCGATCGAGGCGGTGATCGGCCCCGTCGCGCGCGGCGCCAAGCCGGGCGTGCTGCGCGGGCCGGGAATGCTCGAGTCCCACTACGCGCCCGCTTTGCCGGTGCGGCTGGGCGCCGTCTCGGTGGCGGCCGACGAGGCGCTACTCGCCTTCGGGCCGCCCTTGCCGGGTGCTGGCGCGGTGTTCCAGTTGAGTGCCAAGGGTGATCCGATCGAGGCGGCGGCGCGGCTGTTCGCCGGCCTGCGCGCGCTCGATGCCGAGGGGCGTGCCATGGGTCTCACGCGGATCGCGGTGATGAAGGTGCCGGACGCCGGGTTGGGCCTTGCGATCAATGACCGGCTCCGGCGCGCGGCGGCGCCACGGGGATGAGCGGCCGGCTGACGAAAATCGATCCGCGGCTGGTGCTCGGCATCCTCTTCATGTGCGGCTCGGGCGTGTTGTTCCCGGTGATGAACGGCATCGCGAAAACGCTGGGCGCCGAATACAACTCGATGCAGGTGTCGTGGGCGCGGGCTTTCGGGCACGTGGTGTTCCTGCTGATCGCCTTCCTGCCGCGGCACGGCATCGCCCTGCTGCGCACGCGCCGGCCCGGCACGCAGCTTCTGCGCTCGGCGCTGCTGTTCGCCTCCAACCTCTGCTTCTTTTTCGCCATCACCTTCATCCCCATCGCCCAGGCCGCGTCCATCAGCCAGACCGCACCGCTGATCGTGGCATTGCTGGCCTGGCCGCTGCTGGGCGAGCGCACGACGAAGCTGCGCGTGGCCCTGCTCACGCTGGGATTCGTGGGCGTGCTGATCGTCATCCGCCCGGGCAGCGCGGTGTTCCACTGGGCCTCGCTGTTCGTCGTGGCGAGTGCCACCTGCTACGCGCTCTACCAGATGCTGACCCGCCGGATATCGACCATCGATAGCCCCGCCACCTCAGCGTTCTACAGCTCCGTCGTCGGCGCCTTCCTCATGCTCGCGGTGCTGCCGCTGGTGTGGCGGACGCCGGCAAGCCCACTGCATCTGCTGTATTTCTGCTCCATGGGGGTGCTGGGCGGGCTCGGCCATTTCTGCGTCGCCAAGGCGATGCAGCTGGCGCCGGTGAGCATCGTCTCGCCCTTCCAGTATTTCCAGCTGATCGGCTCCGTGCTCGTCGGCTACGTCGCCTTCGCCGACCTGCCGGATGGGCTGACCTGGCTCGGCGCCGGCATCATCGTCGGCTCCGGCGTGCTGATGGGGCTCTCGCAAGCGCGGCGCTGAGGCGGCGGATTGCCGGACGGCGGCCGGCCCGGCATGCTCGGCGGCATGACCACCCGCCCCCCCTCCGTCGATCATGTCCTGCGCAGCCCGCCCGGTGCGGCGGCGGTGGCGCGGTTTGGCCACACGGCCGCGGTGGCGGCGATCCGTGCGGCCGTGGTGCGAGTGCGGGCGGGGGAGATCGCGGCGGCGGCGGTGGCTGAGACGGCGCTGGCCGCGCTGGAGGCCGCGGCCCAGCCCTCGCTGCGCCCGGTGCTCAACCTCACCGGCACCGTGCTGCACACCAATCTCGGCCGCGCTCTGCTTGCCGAACCCGCCATATCGGCGGCGGTGGGGGCGATGCGCGGGCCGGCGACGCTCGAATTCGATCTCGCCACCGGCGGGCGCGGCGAGCGGGACGACCATGTGCGGGCCTTGCTGTGCGAACTGACCGGCGCCGAGGATGCCATCGCCGTCAACAACAACGCCGCCGCTTTGGTGCTGGCCCTGGCGGCGCTGGCGGCGGGGCGCGAGACCATCGTCTCGCGCGGCGAGCTGATCGAGATCGGCGGCAGTTTCCGCCTGCCCGCGATCATGGAATCCGCCGGCACCAGGCTCGTCGAGGTCGGCACCACCAACCGCACCCACGCGCGCGACTATGAAGGCGCCATCGGCCCGGCCACCGCGCTGGTGATGAAGGTGCATACCTCGAACTACCGCATCGAGGGTTTCACCGCCGAGGTGGCGCCGCGCGATCTGGCGGCACTCGCCCATGCGCGCGGCGTCCCCCTGCTCGACGATCTCGGCTCCGGCACGCTGATCGACCTCACCCGCCACGGGCTGCCGCGCGAGCGCACGGTGGGCGATGCCATAAGCGACGGCGCCGATATCGTCACCTTCTCAGGCGACAAGCTGCTGGGCGGGCCGCAGGCCGGCTTCATCGCCGGGCGGCGGGACCTCGTCGCCCGCTGCGCGAAACACCCTTTGAAGCGCGCGCTGCGCCTCGACAAAATCCGCCTCGCCGCGCTGGAGGCGACTCTCAAGCTCTACCGCAACCCCGACCGCCTCGCCGAAACCCTGCCGACCCTTAGGCTGCTGGCGCGGCCGGTGGCCGAAATCCAGGCCATGGCCGATGGGCTCGCCGCCCCGCTGGCGGCCTGGGCCGGAGAAGGATGGGCGGCGGAGGTGATCGACTGCCAGAGCCAGATCGGCTCCGGCGCCCTGCCGGTCGAGACCATCCCGAGCGCAGGGATCGCCCTCACCCCGCCGGCCGGCACATCGGGCGCCGCGGTCGAGGCGTTGGCGGCGCGGCTGCGTGGGCGCGTCGTGCCGGTGATCGGCACCATCCGCCACGGCGCGCTGCGGCTCGATCTGCGCTGCCTGGAGGACCCGTCCGCGCTGCTGGCCCAGCTCACATGATCATCGGCACCGCCGGGCATATCGATCACGGCAAGTCCGCGCTGGTGAAATACCTCACGGGCACCGACCCCGACCGCCTCAAGGAGGAAAAGGCCCGCGGCATCACCATCGATCTCGGCTTCGCCTACTGGAAACAGCCGGACGGGCGGGTGATCGGCTTCGTTGACGTGCCCGGCCATGAGCGGCTGATCCACACCATGCTCGCCGGCATCCACGGTATCGACGTGGTGCTGCTGGTGGTCGCCTGTGATGACGGGGTGATGCCGCAAACGCGCGAGCACGTCGCCATCATCAGCCTGCTCGGCCATACCCGCGCCGTGGTGGCGTTGACCAAGGCGGATCTGGTCGATGCGGCGCGGATCGACGCCGTGCAGGGCGAAATCACCGCATTGCTGGCCGGCACGCCGATCGCCGGCGCGCCGATGTTGCCGGTCTCCAGCCTGACCGGCGCGGGCATGGCGGAGCTGGCAGCGACGCTCGCCGCGTTGCAGGAGGCCGGTCGGTCGGACGCACAGCTGTTCCGCCTCGCCGCCGATCGCAGCTTCAGCATCGCTGGCGCCGGCACGGTGGTGACCGGCACCATCCTCTCCGGCCGCGTCGCGGTGGGCGACCAGGTGGTGGTCTCGCCCGCCGGCATCGCCGCGCGAGTGCGCGGGCTGCACCGGCAGAACGCCGCCGCTGAGACCGCGCAAGCCGGCGATCGCTGCGCCCTCAACCTCGCCGGCCCCGATATCTCCACCTCCACGGTGCGGCGCGGCAGCATGGTGCTGGCCCCGGCACTGCACGCCCCCACCCAGCGGCTCGACGCGCGGATCACCCTGCTGGCCGACGAGGCCCGGCCACTCGGCGTTTGGACGCCGATCCGCCTGCACCACGCCGCCGCCGAGGTGCTGGGCCGCGCCGTGCCGCTCGGCGCGCCGATCCCACCGGGCGGCACCGGGCTGGTGCAGCTCGTGCTCGAAGCCCCGCTCGCCGCCGCGGCGATGGACGCCATCATCCTGCGTGACGTCACCGCCCAGCGCACCATCGGCGGCGGGGTGATCCTTGATCTGCGCGCGCCGGATCGACGCCGCCGCACGCCGGAGCGCCTGGCGCTGCTCGCGGCCCTCGATGCCTCCGAACCGGAGGCGGCACTCAGGGCGGTGGCGGCCTGCCCGCCCTTCCTCATCGATATCGCGGCATTCGGGCGTGATCGTGCCTTGCGGGACCCCCGTTTCTCCGCGACGGCCGCCGGGCTGGTCTCGCTGGGACCTGGCCACGTCATCGCGCCGCCGATGCGTGACGCGATCCGCGCCCGGATCATCGCCCTGCTGGCGGCCCATCACCGCGCCCACCCGGACCTCCCTGGCATGCAGTCCGGCCAACTGCGCCGCCTGCTTGACCCGCCACCCCCGCCCGCCACCTTCACCGCCCTGGTGGCCGCCTTGCAGGCCGAAGGCGCCATCGCCGCCCGCGGTCCCTGGCTGCGCCTGCCCGATCATGCCCCGCGGCTGAGTGCGGCCGATGCGGCGCTGTGGGAGGCCATGGCG
>CAIPLM010000209.1 GCA_903865895.1 uncultured Rhodospirillales bacterium
AACCACGGAGTAGGCCCCCTCTCTTTGTGTGCGTCCTCTTAAACGGATGGGGTCTGGGGGATCATCCCCCAGCGGGGTCCAGGGGCAGCGCCCCTGGCCTTCCTCACGGTTTCGGTGGCGTGCCGAACACCGGCGGTGGGGGTTCGTCTTCGCTGGGGGCTTGGAGTTCGATTTTGACTTTGCTGGTGTCGCGGTTCACCGGCGCGTCGAGGAACATGGTGACGGTGATGGGGAAGAGGATCACCAGCAGCACCATGATCATTTGCAGCCCGACCCAGGGCAGCGCGCCCCAGTAGATATCGGAGCTTTTGACTTCCTTGGGCACCACGCTGCGCATGTAGAACAGGGCGAAGCCGAAGGGTGGGTGCATGAACGATGTTTGCATGTTCACGCAGAGGATGACGCCGAACCAGATCAGCGCGGCATCGGCACCGACGACGGGGGCGAGGAGTTTCTGGGCGACGGGCGCCAGCATCGGCACGATGATGAAGGCGATTTCGAAGAAATCGAGGAAGAAGGCCAGGAAGAACACGAAAAGGTTGACGACGATGAGGAAGCCCCACACGCCGCCTGGCAGGTTGGTGAGCAGGTGTTCCACCCAGCGATTGCCGTCCACGCCCTGGAAGGTGATGGAGAAGCAGGTGGCGCCGACGAGGATGAAGGCGACCATGGAGGTGATGCGCATGGTCGCCTGGAAGGCCTCGACGATCAGCGCGTGGAGTTCCTTGGTCTGCCAGGCCCGCCAGCACAGCCAGATGATGGCGGCGAACATCACGGTAAAGGCGGCCTTGAAGGCGAGGGACTTGAAGGCAACCATGCCGATGGCGGTGCCGATGAGGGCGGCCGCAATGCCGGCAATGAAGGTAATGCGGTCAAACCGGGTGAGCGGCGCGTTGCGCACCGCGGCGAGCACGATCGCGCCCATGGCGCCCATGGCGCCGGCTTCGGTGGGGGTGGCGAGGCCGAGCATGATGGTGCCGAGCACGAGGAAGATCAGCACCGCGGCGGGCACGATGCCCCAGATGCATTTGATGATCAGCGCCCGCCCAGTGAGCGTGCGCGGCACCGGCGGCATATGGTCGGGGCGGACGATGCCGAGCACGAAGGTATAGGCGGCGAAGAGGGCGATCTGCACGATCGAGGGGCCCCAGGCGCCGAGATACATATCGCCGACCGACTTGCCGAGCTGATCGGCCAGCACGACCAGCACGAGCGAGGGCGGCACCAGCTGGGTGATGGTGCCGGAGGCCGCCAGAACGCCGGTGGCGTAACGGATATTGTATTTGTAGCGCATCATCACCGGCATGGTGATCAGCGCCATGGCGATCACCTGGGCGGCCACGGTTCCGGTGATGGCGCCGAGGATGAAGCCGACGATGATGACGGAGTAGCCGAGCCCGCCGCGAATGGGGCCGAAGAGTTGGCCCATCGACTCCAGCATGTCCTCCGCCAGCCCGCATTTCTCCAGGATGGCGCCCATGAAGGTGAAGAAGGGGATGGCGAGCAGCAGGTCATTGGCGAGGATGGAGCCGTAGACGCGCCCAGGGATGGCCTGGAGGAAGGAGAAGGTGAAGAAGCCTTGCTCGATCGAGAGGAAGCCGAAGGAGAGCCCCACCGCGGCCAGCGAGAAGGCGACGGGGAAGCCGATCAGCATGAAGACCACGAGGCCGCCGAACATCAGCGGCGGCATGAGTTCGATCGGGATCATTGCACCGGCCTCTCGTAATGCGTCGTCACGTCAGTCGCGTAGCCGCGCAGCATGCCGATGCGCTTGATGAGTTCCGAGAGCCCTTGCAGCCCCAGCAGCGCGAAGCCGACGGGGATCACCAGCTTGATCGGCCAGCGCACCAGCCCGCCGGCATTGCTGGAGACTTCAAGCACATTGAAGGATTGCATGAAGAACGGCCAGGACAGCCAGCCGAGGATGGCGCAGGCCGGCAGCAGGAAGACGATGGTGCCAAGCACATCGACCCAGACCTGGCCGCGTTCGGAGAGCGTCATGTAGACGATATCCACCCGCACATGCTCGTTCTTCTTCAGCGTGTAGGAGGCGCCGAACATCACGATGACCGCGAACATATACCATTGCAGTTCGAGCCAGGCGTTGGAGCTGATGTCATAGGCGTAGCGAACCATGGCGTTCACCGCGCTCACCGTGCAGGCGAGCAGCACCAGCCAGTCGCAGATCTTGCCGAGGAAGCCGTTGATGGCGTCGATGCGATGGCTCACCGCCAGCAGAAACCGCATCCTCTCCCCTCCCCCGCATTGCCTTGGCGCGACACTGCGCCGCCTGTTCGGTCAAGACACTGAATCGCCGCCAACGTCAATTAGACGTCGCCGGATCGCAATAATCGCCTAGCCCGCCGCCGCCGCCGCGCGCCCCTCGGAGAGCCGCCAGATGCGATCGAACCGCTCGACGCCGGTAAGACGGTGGGCAATCAGGATGACCGTGCGGCCGGAGCCGGTTTCGTTGAGAGTTTGCAGGAAGCCGCGCTCGGTATCGGCATCGAGCCCGGCGCAGGGCTCGTCGAGGATGAGGATGGGGGCGGTGGAGAGCAGGGTGCGGGCGAGCGCGAGGCGGCGCCCCTGCCCGCCCGAGAAATTGCCGCCGGCTTCGCCCACCCAGGTATCGAGGCCCTGCGGCAGCGCGCGCACCACCTCGGCGATGCGGGCGGACTCCAGGGCGGCCCACATCTCGTCCTCGCTGGCGTCCGGCCGGGCGAGCAGGAGGTTGGCGCGGATGGAGTCGTCGAACAAGTGCGTGGCCTGCGAGAGGTAGGCGATGCGCCCGCGCAGATCGGCCGCGGCGAGGCTGGCGATATCGACGCCGCCGAGCAGGATGCGGCCGGATTGCGGGGCGGCGAGGCGCAGGGCCAGCGCGGCGAGGGTGGATTTTCCGCTGCCGGAGGGGCCGAGCAACGCGACGCGGCTGCCGGAAGGCACGTCGAGCGTCAGCCCGTCGAACACGAAGGGGCGGTCCGCCTGCCAGCGGAACTGCACGCCCTCGAAGCGCAGCGCGCTGCCGCGCGGGAGGGGCGCGGGGGTGGCGGGATCGGGTAGCGCGTCGCCGCTCTCCGCTGCCTCGATGACCCGTTCGGCGGAAGCGGCGGCGTGGCCAGCCAGTACACCGGCGCGGGCGAGGCCGGCGATCGGCTCGAAGGCGGCAACGGCGAGGAAGGCGGCGACGGCGAGCAGCGGATCGAAGGCGGCGGCGACGATCACCGCCAGAATTGCGCCCTGCCCGCAGAGCAGCGCGCCGGCCTGGGCGCGGGCCGCCCGCCCGGCGAGATCATGCTGGGCAGAGAAAAGTGCCGCCTCGCGGGCCTGGATCAGCGCGAGCATGCGCCCCTCGGCGGCGAAGGCGCGCACTTCGCGCAGGCCGCTCAGCGTATCAAATACCGCGACGCGCAGCGCACTCACGCTCTCGCCGAGGCGCCCACCGGCGGCACGGCTGGCGCGGGCGGCGCGATAGGGCAGATGGAAGGCGGCCACGCCGTAGAGCACGGCGATGGCGAGAGCGAGCAGCAGGCTACCCTTGCCGACCTGCCAAATCAGCACCGGCAGCAGGATCACCGCCTGAGCCAGCGGGATGAGGATGCGCAGATAGATGCCATCGAGCGCGTCGACGTCATTCACCAGGCGCGCCAGCAGGTCGGCCGAGCGGCGATAGCCGATGCCGCCGGCGGCGCCGCGGGCGAGACCGCGGAAGAACCACAACCGCACATCGCCGAGGGCGCGGAACATCGCGTCATGCGTGGTGAGCCGCTCCAAATAGCGCAGCACCACCCGCCCCGGCCCGAGCAGGCGCACCAGCAGGGGCGCGGCGGCCATCGCGCCGAGGCTGAACACCATGGCGCCCGACAGCGTCATCATCGCCACCGCCACCAGGAGCGCGGCCATGGAGACCAGCAGCCCGAGCGCGAGCGCCGGCCAGCGCCGCCGCCATAGGCCGAAGATGCGCAGCAGCGCGTTCATGTCGCACCTCGCGTGCCGACGACGCGCCCGCCGCGCAGATCGACGCGGCGGGAGCTAAAGGCATGGGCGGCGGTGGCGTGGCTCGCCAGCAGCGTGGTGCGCCCGGCGCAGAGCCGCTTGAGGCTTTCCAGCACGTCCGCCTCCGTGACCGGATCAAGATGCGCGGTCGGCTCGTCGAGCAGCAGGATCGGCGCGTCCTTGAGGAAGGCGCGGGCGATGGCGATACGCTGTGCCTGGCCCCCGGAGAGCCCGTAGCCGCCCTCGCCGATCACGGTTTCGAGGCCCTGCGGCAGGAGGATGGCGAAATCCATCACACGTGCGGCCTCGGCGGCGGCGTCCACTTCGTCATCGGTGGCCTCGGGCTTGGCGAACCGGATATTCTCGGCGATGGAGGCGGCGAACAGCATGGGGCGCTGGCCCACCCAGGCGGTGAGCCGGGCCAGCGCCTGGGGCACCAGGGTGGCGATATCGGCGCCGTTGAAGGTCACCCGGCCGGAATCGGGGCGGACGAAGCCGAGCAGGATCTCGATGATGCTGGTTTTCCCCGCGCCGGAGGGGCCGGCGAGGATCACCACTTGTCCGGCGGGAATGCGGAAGCTCACCCCATCCAGCGCCTTGCCGCGGGTGGCGTCCCAGCTCAGGGAGACATCGTAGAAATCGATGGTGATGCCGTGGGCGGCGACGTTGCGCACCTCGAGCGGCGGGGTTTGCGGCGGTAGAGGCGGCAGTTCGGCCAGCGCCTCGGCGGCTGCGGTGGCGTGCATGCGCTCCTGATAGGCGGCGGCGAAGGCCCGGAGCGGGGCGAAGAATTGCGGCGAGGCGAGCAGCACGAACAGCGCCGCCGGGATGGAGGCGAGGCTGCCATCCGCGTATTGGCCGCCATAGCGCAGCGCGATTGCGATCAGCGCGACGGCGGCCGCACAGTCGAGCCCGGCGGAGGAGAGGAAGGCGACGCGGAGCACCCGCATGGTGCGCTGGCGCAACTCGTCGGCGGCCCGGGCCAGGGCCTGCGCCTCGGCCTCGGCTCGCCCGGCGAGCACGATGGTGGCAATGCCGCTCACCCGGTCGAGAAAGCGGGTTTGCAGCCGGGCCATGGCGGCGAACTGGCTGCGCGCGGCGGCGGCGGCGCCGAGGCCGGAGAGTGCCATGGCGAAGGGCACCAACAGGCCGGCACCGATGAGGATGGCTCCGGCCACCGGGTCAAGCGTCAATACCACGGCGGCGACCATGGCGGGCACGGCGAGTGCCAGCATGGCGGCGGGGAGCCAGCGGACGAACAGCCCGTCCACCGCCTCGATCCGGTCGATCACCACGCTGGCGAGCGTGCCGGAATGGGCGCCGCGCAGCATCGCCGGACCGGCGGCGAGCAGGCGCGCCATGGCATCGCTGCGCAGGCGGCGGCGGGCGGCGGCGCCGGCATCGAAGGCGAAGCGCTCGGCCAGGATCGCGCAGCCGGCCTGCACCAGCGCCGCGGCGAGGAAGCCGCCGAGGTATCCAAGGCTCAGTTCCCGCGTCGCCAACGCCAATGCGAGGGCCTGTGCCGCGCACCAGGCGCCGACGAGTGAGGCCGCCGCGCCGGCAAGGCTGCACGCGGCGACGATGGCCGTGAACCCGTGCGACTCCTTGGTCTGCGCCCGCACCCATTGGCGCGCGACGGTCTTGGTTGTGTCCATGCTCACTGGTTTAGCGCATGTCGCCGCGTCGGGAAGGGGGCATCAGTACATGACGTCGCCGCCATTGGGCGACAGGGTCGCGCCGACATAGTAGCCGCCATGCGGGCCGGCCAGCAGCAGCGCGGTGGCGGCGATCTCCTCGGGGGTGCCGAAGCGCCCGGACGGCAGCCGCGCCTTGAACGCTTCCTGCCATTCCACGGGGTTGCGGCGCACCAGATCGGTGTCGATCGGGCCGGGCGCGATGGCGTTGACGCGGATGCCGCGTGGCGCGGCTTCCCAGGCGAGGGCACGGGTGAAGCCGGCGATCCCCGCCTTGGCGGCGCAATAGGCCGCGATATTCGGGCCGCCCTTGATGCCGAGCTGGCTCGCGACATTGATGATACAGCCCGATCCGCGGGCGAGCATGCCGCGATAGACGGTCTGCGCCATGAAGAACATGCCCTTCAGGTGAACGTCGAGAATGCTGTCGTAGTCCGCCTCGGTGACCTCCTCGAAGGGCTTACGAATATTGGCGCCAGCGTTGTTGAACAGGATTGAGATTGGCCCGAGCGCTACCTCGGCATCCCCGGCAAATTGACGTGCTGCTGATATGTCAGACACATTTAAGCTGGCGACGAAAACGCGCCGTCCGAAAGCCTTGATTTCATTGGCCGTCTCTGCCGCCTTTTCGTCATCGGCCAAATGGCAGAACGCGATATCGGCGCCGTTCTCGGCGAAAGCCAACGCGGTGGCGCGGCCGATCCCGCGCGATCCGCCGGTGACCAAGGCGACCTGACCAGTGAACATCATGAGCTTTCCCTCCCTCATCGAACCGCCAGCATAAGCGCTCGGCGCCCCTGCGTCGCCCCATCCCCTTGCGCCCCAGCGTTTTGGCCGGAACACTGCGGCCGAATGGCTCAATGGGATGGCGACGCGATGACGCACGACTCGAACCGGATCGTCCAGGACTGGCTATCGGCGCTGGAGGCAGCCCTCGCCGCTGGCGACGCGCCCGGCGCCGCAGCCTTGTTCGGCGCCGAGAGCTATTGGCGCGATCTCGTCGCTTTCACCTGGAATATCAAGACGATGGACGGCCGCGACGCCATTGTGGCGATGCTGGCCGAGACGCTGCCGCGCGTGCAGCCCGGCGCCTTCCGGCTGGATGGCGCGGCCACCGAGGAGGGCGGCGCGCTGACTGCGTGGTTCACCTTCGAGACCGCGATCTCCCGCGGCCGTGGGCAAGTGCGCCTCAAGGACGGCAAGGGCTGGACGCTGTTCACCGCCATGCGCGAGCTCAAGGGCTTCGAGGAGCGCCAGGGCCCCACCCGCGAGGAAGGCGTCGTCCATGGCGCGCTCAAGGGTGGAAGGCAGACCTGGCTGGAGCGCCGGCAGCAGGCCGAGGCCTCGATGGGCCTCACCGAGCAGCCCTTCGTCCTGGTGATCGGCGGCGGGCAGGGCGGTATCGGCCTCGGCGCCCGGCTCAAGCGCATCGGCGTGCCGTCCCTGGTGGTCGACGCGCATGAGCGGCCGGGCGATGCCTGGCGCAAGCGCTACAAGTCGCTCTGCCTGCACGACCCCGTGTGGTACGACCACCTGCCCTACATGCAATTCCCCGAGCACTGGCCGGTCTATACGCCCAAGGACAAGATGGGCGACTGGCTTGAGATGTATGTCCGCCTCATGGAGCTCGACTACTGGTCCTCGACGCGTTGCAAGAGCGCCCGCTATGACGAGGCCGCCGGCAATTGGGTGGTGACGGTGGAGCGCGAGGGGCGCGAGATCCTGCTGCGCCCGGCCCATGTGGTGCTCGCCACCGGCATGTCCGGCGTGCCGGAAATGCCTGAAATCAAGGGGATGGAGCGTTTCGCTGGGAAGCAGCACCATTCCAGCGCCCATCCCGGCGGCGAGGGGTATGAGGGGCGCAACTGCATCGTGGTCGGCGCCAACAACTCCGCGCATGACATCGCGGTGGATTTGTGGGAGCACGGCGCCAACGTCACCATGATCCAGCGCTCCTCTACCCTGGTCGGCCGCGCCTCGACGCTGCGGCGCAATGGCGATGCCGGGCTCTATTCCGAGGCGGCGCTGCGCAAGGGCATCAACGTCGATGACGCCGACCTCATCGTCGCCTCCCTGCCCTACGCGCTCCTCCCGCAGGCGCAGAAGCCGGTGTGGGACAAGATCCGCCAGGACGATGCCGAGTTCTATGACCGGCTGACCAAGGCGGGCTTCAAGCTCGATTTCGGCGATGACGAGAGCGGCTTGTCGCTGAAATATGCTCGGCGCGGCTCCGGCTACTATATCGATGTCGGCGGCTCGGAACTGGTCGCCAACGGTTCCGTCGGTCTTCGCAGCGGCGTGAACATCGCTGAAATCAAAGAGAAGTCCGTCATCCTCACCAATGGCGAGGAACTCCCGGCTGATCTCATCGTCTACGCCACCGGCTATGGCTCGATGAATGGCTGGGCGGCGGCGCTGATGTCGCAGGAAGTGGCGGATAAGGTGGGCAAGTGCTGGGGCCTCGGCTCCGACACCCAGAAGGACCCGGGGCCGTGGGAAGGCGAGCTGCGCAACATGTGGAAGCCCACCGCGCAGGAGGGGCTATGGTTCCACGGCGGCAATCTCGCCCAGTCCCGCCACTATTCGCGCTATGTCGCCTTGCAGTTGAAGGCGCGGTTCGAGGGTATTCCGACGCCGGTGTACGGGCCGGCGCCGGTGTATCACGCCTAAACCCGAGAAGAGAAAACGGCCTGAATGAGTTCTGACACCACTGAAGGCTTTTAGATGAGGTGCGGAATGCAATGCACCGATTCAGGCCGTTGATCTGAGGGAATTGCGATGTTCGTATTGATTGCGTCCATTGTGAGTGTGGCGTTTGCCGCCGTTGCTGCTGTGTTATGGTGGTGGTCGGCAGCAGTCAAGATTCCCAAGATTGATTCTGGATGGGGCGCACTCGTGGGAATCGATGAGTTCTATGAAGCAATTGGAAGAACAGCGAGGTTGAATAAGTGGGCAGCGTCTTCAGCGGGAGTTTCTGCAATCGCGCAAGCACTTACATTTCTGAAGGGTTAGTTGGCCCAGACCCGGTTCACTCCCTGGCCGAAGCGGTCATAGCTGACGCCGTAGATGTGGAGTGACAGCGCCGTCTCGGTCCCGAGATTGGCGAGGCGATGGATAGCGGCCGGGTCGGCGGCGGCGTGGGCGACGTCGCCGGGGCGGCGGGGGATGCAGGTGGTCGGGCGGGCGCAGTCGCCCTCGGGGCGAAAAAAGGTCTCGGCCAGCCAGCCCTGCTGCACCCCGAAGGCGCACCAGGTGTGATGGCCATGCACGGGCGACATCTGACCGGGCGCCCAGGCGATGATCACCGCCGCATAACCGGCTAGAGGGTCATTGTGCAGGAGATGCCGCGTATAGCGGTCGGGGCAGCAGGGACAATCAACCCCGCGCAAGAGGTCGGGATCGCCAAGATGCGGCGCGATCGCCGCGGCCATGTGGCGTTCGCGCTCGGTGCGGGGCGATGCGGCGGCCGTGGCGATGTCGTTGAGCAGGCGGCGGAGCGGCGCGGTGGTGATCATGGGGACTCCGAGACGACGAGGGGCGAGGTCGGGCCGGTGAGGGCGGCGAGCACCATGGCGCGGCTGGCGGCGACTTGTTCGCACATGATGGCGGCGGCTTCCGGCCCGTCGCCTTCGGAGAGTGCGGTCAGCAGCGCCTGATGCTCATGGGCCATTTCGCGGGTGCGGTCGCGCCGGGCGAGGCCGAGCACCAGCATGCGTGAGGATTCATCAAGGAGACGGCCGACTTGGCGGGCGAGGCGCTGGTTGCCCGCGAGTTCGGCGATGGCGACGTGGAAACCCCGGTTCGCGGCGAGGAAGGCCAGAGTGCTGTCGAGGTCGGCGGGGTCATAGCCCTGCTGGACGATCGCCTCGAGCCGGGCGAGGCCGCCGGCGCTGCCCGCCCCGCTGCGCACCGCTTGGGCGGCGCGTCGTGCGGCCTCGCCTTCGAGGATCAGCCGCAGTTCGAACACCTCATGGATATCGCGCAGCGTCACCACGCTTACCACCCAGCCGCGGCGGGGCAGCGCGCGCACCAGGCCCTCATCGGCGAGGCGGGAGAGTGCGGCGCGGATGGGGGCGCGGCCGAGGCCGGTGCGGGCGGCGAGCGCGATTTCGCTCAGCGTGGCACCGGGGGCGAGGCGGCAGGCGAGGATATCGGCGCGCAGCAGCATGGCCGCGCGATCGGCCAATGGACTGGCACTCAGGGCATCGTCCATGCCGACTCCCACTTGATGATCTCTAACATGTCAGATGAATGCCAATCTTGGCGACCGCCGTCAACCGGGATCTCGACGGATCAGCGCGGCGCTGGTAACGCTCGTGCAGGAGGCAAGATGATCACATCCCTATGGATCGCCCTCGGCGGCGCGATCGGAAGTATGGCGCGCTATTGGACCGGCGTGGCGGCCGGACGGATGTGGGGCACGGATTTTCCGTGGGGCACGTTGCTGATCAATGTGGTTGGCAGTTGCATCATCGGCTTCATCGCCACCGTGACGTTGCCGCAGGGGCCCCTGCCCGCCTCCGATAATATGCGCGCCTTGATGATGGCGGGGTTCTGCGGCGGCTTCACCACCTTCTCGGCCTTCAGCCTGCAAAGCTGGGACCTGCTGCGCGCCGGGGACTGGCAGGGGGCGGTGTGGAATGTGGTGGCCTCGGTGGTGCTTTGCCTGCTCGCGGTGATCGCCGGGCATGCGATGGCGATGCGGTTTTACGCGCTGCGCTAGGCGGGCTGGACGACCAGTTCCAGCAAGGCTTTGAAGTCGCTCCCCTCCCCCGTCAGCCCGAGCACCGCCTGCTCGATGTCCGCCGTGCGGGCCGCGCCCAAAGCGGGGGTGGCGAAGGCGCGGTATTTGGCGATGATTTCGATGGACGTCGCGCGCGGCACCGGGCCGCCTGAGGCGCTGCGGAGCGTGGTTTCCAACCGCCGATTATCGGTGAGGGTGAGGGCGACGCGGCCGAGTCGTTCGGCGGGATAGGCGGCCTCGGCGACCGGATCGACACGGACGGTGGTGGCGTGGACCAGGCGGCCGATCGCGGGGTCGGCGAAGGCGGGTTCCATCACCTCCTCCACCGTCACCCGGCCACGTGCCAAAGCGGCGGCGACTGGCCAGGCGAGTGCGTATTGCGCCACCGGCGAGGTTTCCGGCACGCCTTGATAGAGCGCGGCGGAATAGGCAAAGGTGTCGATCTCGACGCCGCTGATATCTTCTGCGGTTAGGCCGTTTGCGGCGCGCAGGGCGAGGGCGGCGTCGATCGGGGCGTGCGCCCAGCGGCAGACCGGGTAGTTCTTGATGTATTGCGCCGTGGTGAGCCACGTCTCACCGAGATCGGCCCAGGCGAAGGCGGCGTCATCGAACTCAACCAGGGCGGCGGGGGAGCCGGTGAAGCCCTGCTCGGCCAGCAGGGCGGAGGCAACGCCGGTGGGGGCGCCCCAGGCGGTGCCGTCATGCAGCATCGAGGGGTTGGCGATCTCGCGCATCATCTGGCTGCGCGGGGCGTGATACTCGGCGATGCCGAGCGCCTCGCGGAGCACCGGCCGCGACATCGCGCGCAGGCGGGCGAAGATGGCGACGCAGCCCAGCGCGTTCCATGCGCCGGAGGTGTGGTAATCCGCGGTTGTCGCGTGCAGGGCGGCGGAGGCGCGGTAGGCGGTTTCGTAGCCGATCACCAGCGCGGCGAGGGCATCGCGACCGGAGAGCGCGGCGCCGGCATCGGCGAGGGCGACCAGGGCGGGGAAGAGGGCGGCGCCGGCGTGGCCCTTGGAGGGCTGCCAGCCGTCATGCGCGTCGAGATTGTCGAGTTGGGTGGCCATGGCAAAGGCGGCGCCGGGGAGCGAACTCGGGCGGCCATCGAACAGGAGGCGGGCGG
>CAIPLM010000210.1 GCA_903865895.1 uncultured Rhodospirillales bacterium
CGATGGGCG
Organism: uncultured Rhodospirillales bacterium; assembly: GCA_903865895.1. Taxonomy (GTDB): domain Bacteria; phylum Pseudomonadota; class Alphaproteobacteria; order Acetobacterales; family Acetobacteraceae; genus CAIYPH01. The sequence continues at coordinate 10 of CAIPLM010000210.1, forward strand.
CGAGGTCCTGCACCTGTGTGCCGGAGAGCACGAGGTATTGCAGGTTGGCGAGCCCTGCGATGGGTGCGAGGTCCTGCACCTGTGTGCGGTCGAGCCAGAGGTATTCCAGGTCGGCGAGCCCTGCGATGGGCGCGAGGTCCTGCACCTGGGTGCCGATGAGATCGAGGTTTTGCAGGTTGGCGAGCCCTGCGATGGGCGCGAGGTCCTGCACCTGGGTGCTGGCGAGATCGAGGGTTTGCAGGTTGGCGAGCCCTGCGATGGGTGCGAGGTCCTGCACCTGGGTGCCGACGAGCGTGAGGTATTGCAGGTTGGCGAGCCCTGCGATGGGCGCGAGGTCCTGCACCTGGGTGCCGTTGAGATAGAGGAATTGCAGGTTGGCGAGCCCTGCGATGGGCGCGAGGTCCTGCACCTTTGTGTCGCTGAGCCTGAGCGTTTGCAGGTTGGCGAGCCCTGCGATGGGCGCGAGGTCGTCGACGGCGGTTCGTGAGATGTTGAGTTCCCGGAGATTGAAACACCCGCCGAGCGAAGCGAGGCGGACAAATTCCTTTTCGTCCGATAAATCCAATTTCGTAATGAACGGCCGCCACCTGGCCGGCGGCGCCTCGCCGGCCAGGATCATGGCGCGGGCCTTGGCCGCGTCGAAATCGGCGGGTCGGCGCAATATGGCGCCGGCGGGCAGGCGGGTGGTCCCGTCGGCAAAATAGCCCGGCGCGACCTCGGCGATATTGGTGCCGCGCAAATCGGCGCCATGGAGCAGGAATCCATCGAGTCGTGGGCCGAAACGAACATGCCGCAAGTCCGCGCCGATGAAATCGGTCGCGGGATCGAGTCCGCCAAGCCGCACCAAAGCGTCGAAATCATCCTCGGCCGCCAGCATGGCGGCGATGCGGGGGAAGGGGTCTTGCATCATGTCTCTCGCGGCGCCGGCTTGCGGCGCAGGGAAGCGGTGGCGAGGATGAAGCGGCCGGTCTTCGCGTTGCGGGTTTTGGCATAGACCAGCGCTGCCAGTGCATCCTTGGTGGGGGTGGAGGGCAGCGCCTCGCCCTCCTCGTCGAGCAGCGCGAAATCGAAGCTGCGCAAGGTGGTGGAGAGGGTAAGGCGCACCGCCGGGTCCTGCTGTCCGTCCTCCGGGACAATGACGCCGAGCATCTGGCCATCGAGCAGCTTGCCGTCGAGAAAATCCATCTTCGCGCCCGCCCGGAAGGCCAGGCCGGTGAGGCCGATGGATGTCACCACCGTGGTATCGCCCTCCGGCGGCACGAAGCCATTCCCCTTGCCGCCCAGCAGCGTGCCCGGCGCGAAATGATACCCGGACAGCGCGACGCTCAATTCCGCCGCATTGATCCCCACCCTTATGGCCCGGTTGCTCCCCTCCGGCATCCGCTCGGCGGTGCGGAAGCCGAGCGACAGCGGCAGCCGATAACTGCCGGACCCATAAAAATTATCCGCCAGCGGCGCGTGCAGGATCACCTCCGCCACCGGGTCCGGCTGCTCGGAGTCGGTGCCGGTGAAGTAGGCCGCCTCGGGCGGCAGAAAATCGGTGGTCGGTTGAACGGGCTCGCCCTCGGCCGCCGGCTTGGCTGCGGGTGCCGCGACGGTGGCGGGCGGGGGGAAATGGGTATCGAACACCGCCATCGGCGCCATCATGATATCGAGGGTCACGATCACATCCTCGGCCTCCAGCGCCGCGATCAGCCGGTCGATCGTTGCGGCGAGGATGCCCTCATCGGCGGTGGCGTTCTTGCCGAAGAGCTGCGAGAAGCGACCGGCCGTCATGCCGATGACTGCGGCGATGCCGCTGTCCTTGTGGAAATTGCCGGAATGCTTCGCGGATGATTGCGCCACGGCTTTCAGCCGCTGCACTTTGGCGGCGGCACACGGGATAGCGACGGTCTTTCTGGCGTCCGACATGGGCGGCTCCGATGCGCGTGGCTCGGACAAATCTAGGGTCGGGCAGACGGCTGCGCAATGCAGAACGGGTTTAGAGCGATTTAGGGTAAAGAGCAGCATAAGTTTATACCTAAATAATAATGCAGTAAATTAGCTCATATATTTCGGCAATTGAGATTTTCAACTGAGTATTTACTGAAATAGGATCGGCAACGGGCCTCATTCAAGAGCAATCCCACAAACAACGGAGATTTATTCCAATGTTCGTCACCGCTGCCCGCATCCTCGAAATCCCCGCCGTGGCTCAGCTGCTCGCCGCCATTCGCGCGCACCCCGATTGCGCGGTCATGTGGCTGCTGGCGGCGCTGTACGGGCTGGCGGTGGTGCTGGTGAACCGCCATGCGCTCATGCGCTGGGTTTATCTGGCGATGGCGGCGGCCTATGCGCTGGCCGCGAGTGTGCAGGCTGGGATGTTGTAGGACGGTGCTTCCGGGTGGGCAGGAAGAGGCTCGAAGCAAGGCGCTTCGGGCCTTTTTCTTATTGTGCCCCGCCATGCGCCGGCAGGCCATTCCCCGCGCGGATGGACACCTCCGGCGGGCCTGTCTACCGTTGCCGCTCCATTCAGGAGGTTCCGGCACCGATATGCTGATCGCAGTGTTCAGTCTTGCCTCGGGCCTGAGTGCCTTCCTGTTGTTCTGGGTGCAGCCGCTGATCACCAAGATGCTGCTGCCGATGCTCGGCGGCGCGCCGGCGGTCTGGAACACGGCGATGATGTTCTTCCAGATCACCCTGCTGGTCGGCTATCTCTACGCCCATCTGCTCACCCGGCTGCGGCCGTGGCAGCAGGCGGTGACACATGGCGCGCTGTTGCTGGCGGCCGGGAGCCAACTCCCCTTCGGGGTCGATACGGGGCTCAGCCCGCCGGTGGAAGGGGCGCCGATCCTGTGGCTGCTCGCCACGCTGGCACGCTTGGTCGGGCTGCCATTCCTCGCTTTGTCCGCCTCCGCCCCGCTGATCCAGGCCTGGTTCGGCCGCACCACCAATCGCGGTGCCGGCGATCCCTATTTCCTCTATGCCGCCAGCAACGCCGGCAGCCTGGTCTCGCTGTTGGCCTTTCCGCTGGTGCTGGAGCGGCTGCTGCCGCTGCCGGCACAGGCGCGGGTGTGGACCTGGGGATTCGCCCTGCTTATCCCCGCCTTCGCCGCCTGCTTCCTTGCCACCCGTCGCGCGGATCAGGCCGCCGCCGCGCCCGCCGAGGTAGGCGTGCCGCCCGGATGGGGTGATCGGCTGCTATGGGTGACGCTGGCATTGGTGCCTTCGAGCCTGCTGCTGGGTGTCACCTCCTATATCTCCACCGACCTCGCCGCCGTGCCGCTGCTGTGGGTGGTTCCGCTGGCGCTGTATCTGCTGACCTTCATCATCGCTTTCGGCCGCTTGGCCGGCAGTCGCTGGATCATCCCGGCACAGGGGGTGGGGATCGTCGCCATCACGGTACTATTGCTGACGGCGCGGGTGCTGCAGCTGCCGGTGCCGGTGTGGGTGAGTGTGCCGGCACATATCATCGGCTTCTTCGCGATCGCCCTGGGCTGCCACACGCAACTTGCCCGCCGGCGCCCGCCGGCGGCACGGCTGACCGAATTCTATCTCTGGATGTCCGTCGGCGGCGCACTCGGGGGCATATTCAACGCCCTGCTGGCGCCGGTGCTCTTCAGCTCAACCTATGAATACGACATCTGCCTCGGGCTGGCCTGCGCCTTGCGTCTGACCACATCCCGCCGGTGGCGGGAACGGCCGTTCATCGAGGTGTGCTACGCCATCGCCCTGCTGTGCTGCGCGACACTGGCGGTGGTCCAGGTGCGCGGCAATTCCCTGCTGTCCTTCCTCGGCGAGACCACGCCACGGGTGCTGATCCTGGCCCTGTTCACGGCTGGACTGCTATGGTTCAGCCGCCACGCCCTGCGCTTCGCCCTCTCGGTTACGGCCTTCCTCGCCGCCGGGCTGCTGGTGCAGAACACCATCGGCATCACCCACCAGCAGCGCAGCTTCTTCGGCGTGCTCCAGGTGCGCAGCATCGACCACGGCAAGTGGCACGGGCTGATGCATGGCGACACGCTGCACGGCGTGGAATCCACCGATCCGGCGCACTGGAAAGAGACCTCGACCTACTATGTCGCGACCGGGCCGGCCGGGCAGTTCCTCTCCACCGTGCCATCACCCCGGCGCGTCGCGGCGATCGGGCTCGGCACCGGCGGCCTCGCCTGCTTCCGCCGCCCTGGTGAGGCCTGGACCTTCTTCGAGATCGACCCGGCGGTGATCTCGGTCGCAAATGATGCGCGGTTCTTCCACTACCTCGCGCAATGCGGTGCGGGCATGCCGATCGCGGTGGGTGACGGACGGCTTTTGCTGGCCGCCGAGCCGGATGGCGCCTACGAGCTGATCATCCTCGATGCCTTCAGCTCCGATTCCATCCCCGTCCACCTCCTCACCCGCGAGGCGCTCGCCCTCTACCTGCGCAAGCTCGCGCCGCACGGGCACCTGCTTGTCCATATCAGCAACCGCTATCTGGAGCTCGAACCGGTGCTCGCATCGGGGCTGGCCGAGTTGGGGGCATCGGCTCTGGCGCAGTTCTTCACACCGAAGGCAGAGGAGGCCGCGCGCTGGGCTACCCCGTCGAACTGGGTGGCGGTGGCGGCCGCGCCGAGCGATCTCGATTTCCTGCGCGGCGACGCCCGGTGGCGGCCATTGCGAACGCAGGCCGGGTTTATCCCCTGGGCCGACGACTACTCGAACATACTCGGCGTTTTGCGGTGGTAGGAACGGCCTCGGGCCGATGACTATTCCCGATTCCGCATCTTTTATGCGAGGTTGTTCTTTGCGGAGAATTATCGATCTATGGTTAAATTTTGGCCGGATCGGTTCGAATTGATCTCTCCGGCCGCTACCCGGCCTGCACCAATCCGGTGACCATCAATCTCGGAGTGTCCAGCACCGGCGGCAACGTGTCCAATGCCGGCCGCATACTTGGCGGCGTGCTCCTGGACGCGAGCGGCACGGTGACCAACCTGGCCGGTGCAGTCATCTCCGGCGGATCGGAGACGCTCATCCTGTCGGACGGCACGCACATCACCTTGCAGGGGTTCACCGGGTCGCAGGCCGCCAGCTTCCTGTAGTACCCTGCGCGTCGCAAATTGCGACGCAAATTCCGGGCATGCCGATTGCGAGCATGGGGATAATCCACGGAGGGTTTCCCCATGTCGCACTTCATCGTCACCGGCGGCGCCGGTTTCATCGGTTCGCATCTCGTCGACGCCCTTCTGGCGGCCGGCCACAGCGTCACCGTCATCGATGACCTCTCGACCGGCCATCGCCACAACCTCGACCCCCGCGCCCGCCTGATCGTCGGCGATGTCGCCGATGCCCAGCTGATGCGCGACGTGATCGCCGGCGCCGATGGCTGCTTCCATCTCGCCGCCATCGCCTCGGTGGCCCGCGGCAATGAGGACTGGCTGGGCACCCACCGCACCAACCTCACCGGCGCGATCAGCGTCTTCGATGCTGCCCGGGCGGCGGGCGGGGTGAAGGTGGTCTATGCCTCCTCCGCTGCGATCTACGGCCGCCAGGCGGAGGCAGCGCTGCACGAGGCGCTGCTACCCGCGCCGCTCTCAGCGTACGGCGCGGACAAGCTCGGCTGCGAGCTGCACGGCGCGGTCGCCTGGGGCGTGCATGGCGTGCCGACCTGCGGCTTCCGTTTCTTCAACGTCTATGGGCCGCGGCAGGACCCGAAATCACCCTATAGCGGCGTGATCTCGATTTTCGCCGACCGCATCGCCGCCGGGCGCCGCATCACCATCGACGGCACCGGCGCGCAGACGCGGGACTTCATCTTCGTCGCCGACATCGTCCGCCACCTCATCGCCGGAATGGC
>CAIPLM010000211.1 GCA_903865895.1 uncultured Rhodospirillales bacterium
GAGACCGAGGCGATGGCCAAGGCGCTGGGCGTGGTCGGGCTGATGAACGTGCAGTACGCCATCAAGGACAACGACATCTACGTGCTGGAGGTGAACCCCCGCGCATCCCGCACCGTGCCCTTCGTCGCCAAGGCGACCGGGGTGCCGGTGGCCAAGATCGGCGCCCGGGGGATGGCCGGCGCCCGGCTGTCCGAGTTCCGCCTCGATGACGACAGCATCGCCCCCCATGTCGCGGTGAAGGAGGCAGTGTTCCCCTTCGCCCGCTTCCCCAATGTCGACACCATCCTGGGCCCGGAGATGAAATCCACCGGCGAGGTGATGGGGCTCGACTCCTCCTTTGAGCGCGCCTTCGCCAAAAGCCAGCTCGGCGCCGGGGTGAAGCTGCCGATGAGCGGCTGCGTGTTCCTCTCCGTGCGCGACAGCGACAAGTCCGCCGCCGTCGGCGTGGCGCGCCGCCTGCTCGACATGGGCTTCACCGTGATGGCCACCCGCGGCACCGCTTCACGTCTGCGTGAGGCCGGGCTGAAAGTGAGCCAGGTCAACAAGGTGCTGGAAGGCCGCCCGCATTGCGTGGACAGCATCCGCTCCGGCGAGGTGCAGATGGTGATCAACACCGCGGCCGGCGCCAGTTCGGTGGCCGACAGCTTCGATATCCGCCGCAGCGCCCTCACCCATGGGGTGCCGCACTACACCACCATCGCCGGCGCGCGGGCCGCCGCGCACGCAATTGCGGCGATGAAATCGGGTGGGCTTGAAGTCGCGCCGCTGCAGGCCTATTTTCGCGGATCGTTCTGACACGCCGCCGCGACCGGGAAAGCCCGGCCGCGGCGGTAGCTTGTCAGGGCTTCCAGAAAATAACCGATTCCGTTCACCCTGAATCTGCTTGCGAGGTTGCCGCCGTGCAGAAATTTCCGATGACCGCCCCCGGCCTGCTGAGGTTGGAGACCGAGTTGCGCGAGCTGAAAAGCGTCGAGCGGCCGGCGGTCATTCGCGCCATCGCCGAGGCCCGCAGCCATGGGGACCTCTCCGAGAACGCCGAATACCACGCCGCCCGCGAACGCCAGTCCTTCATCGAGGGCCGCATCGCCGAGCTCGAGGAGATCGTCAGCGCCGTCGAGGTAATCGATCCCTCGTCGCTGTCTGGCGACCATGTGAAGTTCGGCGCCCATGTCCGCGTGGTCGACGAAGAGACCGAGCGCGAGACGACCTACCAGATCGTCGGCGTGCACGAGGCCGACATCAAAATGGCCCGCCTGTCGATCTCGGCCCCGCTGGCCAAGGCGCTGATCGGCAAGAAGGTCGGCGACACCATCTCGGTGCCGGCGCCGGGCGGCGATCGCAGCTACGAAATCCTGTCGATCAAGTTCATCTGATGGCTTCGCTGACGCTGGCCGATATCCGCGCCGCCCAGGCGCGGATCAAAGGGCGTGTACTGCGCACCCCCGCCATCCGTTGTGACGTGATCTCACGCGCGGTGGGCGCCGAGGTGACGTTGAAGCTCGATAATCTCCAGGCCACCGGCGCCTTCAAGGAGCGCGGGGCGGCCAACCGCCTGGCGATGCTGAGCGAGGATGAGCGCAAAGCCGGCGTCATCGCGGTCTCCGCCGGCAACCACGCCCAGGCCGTCGCCCGCCATGCCTCGCTGCTCGGCATCACCGCGGTGATCGTGATGCCGCAATTCACCCCACTCACCAAGGTATCCCGCACCGCCGGCTGGGGCGCCCGCGTGGTGTTGCACGGCGAGACGCTGGCCGATGCCTCCGCTCATGCGCATGAGTTGGCCGCCAGGGAAGGCCTGGTGTTCGTCCATCCGTTCGATGACCTCGCGGTCGCCGCCGGGCAGGGCACGCTGGCGCTGGAGCTGCTGGAGGATGCGCCGGAGCTCAACACGCTGGTGATCCCGATCGGCGGCGGCGGGCTGATCGCCGGCTGCGCGGTGGCGGCGGCCGGCATCAAGCCGGGCATTGAGATCATCGGCGTGGAAGTCGCGGCCTATGCCGCCGTCGCCCAACGCCTCGCCGGCCAGCCCGTGCATGTCGGCGGCGCCACCATCGCCGAGGGCATCGCGGTGCGTGACATCGGCGAGCAGACCTACCCGATCATCCGCGGCCATGTCGCCGACGTGCTGGTGGTGCCGGAGCGCGCGGTGGAGGAAGCGATCGCCCTCCTCGCCGAGGGCGCGAAAGTCGTCGCCGAGGGCGCCGGCGCCGCCGGCGTCGCCGCCCTGCTGGCCTTCCCCGACCGCTTCAAGGGCCGCAAGATCGGCGTGCCCGTGTGCGGCGGCAACATCGATGCCCGCATCTTTGCCAACGTGCTGCTGCGCAACCTGCTGCGCGACGGGCGGCTGACCCGGCTGGTGCTGGAAATCCCGGACCGGCCGGGCGTGCTGGCCGATATCGCCGGGCGCATCGGCGGCGCGGGCGGCAATATCATCGACGTCTCGCACCACCGCCTCTTCGCCTCACCCAGCGTGCAGGCCGCGCAGCTTGAGGTGATGTTCGAGGCGCGGGACGCGGTGCATGGTGCCGAGATCGTGCGTGGGCTGGAGCAGATCTACACCGTACGGCGGATCTGAGCCGGGCCGGCGCGAGAGGAGCGGCACGTGATGCGCATCTGGATCGACGTCGAGGATTTCTTCGTGTTCGCCGCCAAGGGCGGCCGCCGCCCCACCGGCATTCAGCGCCTAGCCTTCGAGCTGTGCCAGGAGATGCGCCGCCTCGACACCGAGGGCCGCATCGGCTTCGTCCGGCATGACCGGCTGCGCGACAGCCTCGGCGTGGTCGCTTGGGACCATGTCGCGGCGCTGTTTTCCGGGCTGGCCGAGGCAGCGCCCGCCGCGCCGGGCGCCACACCCGCCCGGCCCGGCATCAAATCCCGGCTGCGCGCACACTTCCAGCCCATGGTCGGCCGGCTGCCGCCCGATGTGGTGGCGCCGCTGGTGCGGATGATGAAGGCGCAGGTAGAGGCCGTCTCGGCCGCCGCTGACACCGTAAAGGCACTGCTGAAGCGCCTGCGGGGCGGCGGCCACCGAGCCGGCCCGGCGCTGGTGCGCGGCGACACCGGCGCCTTCGCCGCGGCGGTGCAGCCGGGCGACATGCTGTTCATTCCCGGCGCTGGCTTCGTGCACACGGAATACCCGGCCTTCATCGCCGGGCTGCGCGCGCGGCACGGGCTGCGCGTGGCGCTGCTGATCTACGACATCATCCCGGTCCGCCGGCCCGAGTTCGTCAATTTGGCGTTCTCCGAGAGTTTCGGCACCTGGCTCGACGGCATGCTGCCGCTGTGCGACCGGCTGATGGCGATTTCCCGCTCCGCCGCGGCCGAGGCCACCGCCCATGCCGTGGCGAGCGGCATCCCGCTGCGCGGCGAGATCCAGCCAATCCCCATCGGCACCGGCTTCAGCGGCCCGGCCGCCGCGGCGGCCGAGTCCCACGGGCTGCCGGCCAGCGGCAGCTACGTGCTGTTCGTCTCCACCATGGAGCCTCGTAAGAACCACCAGCTTCTGCTGCGCGTCTGGCGCCGGCTGCTGGAGAGCATGCCCCGCGCGGAGGTGCCCATCCTGGTATTCGCCGGCAAGCGCGGCCCGTTGTCGGAGGATTTGGTGCGCGAGCTGACCTCAACCCGCTTCCTCGACGGCCATATCCGCCTGATCGACCAGCCCTCGGACGGCGACCTCACGGCACTGTATCACGGCTGCCTGTTCACCCTCTTCCCCTCCTTCTACGAGGGCTGGGGCCTGCCGGTGACCGAGAGCCTCGCCTTCGGCAAGCCCTGCATCATCTCCAGCGCCACCTCTTTGCCCGAGGCGGGCGGCACGCTCGCGCGGTATTTCGACCCCGAGGACGTCCCCGGCGCCACCGCGCTGATCCGCGGTGTGCTGGAGGATCGCAAGGGCCTCGCCGCCTGGACGCGGCAGGTGGAAACCGAGTTCCGCCCGGTCTCCTGGCAGGAGAGCGCGCGGGCGACGCTGGAGCATCTCACATGACCTTCTCCCTCGTCGGCCGCTGCGCCCGCACCGGCCAGCTCGGCGCCGTCGTCACCACCTCGGCGATCGGGGTCGGCGCGCGCTGCCAGTTCGCCCGCGCCGGGGTGGGCGCCGTGCTGACCCAGCACCGGACGGATCCGCGACTCGGGCCGATGATGCTGGAGCTGATGGCGCATGGCCTCTCCGCCCCCGACGCCGTGCGCGCCGCCGCCGCCGGCACGCCGCATCGCGACTGGCGCCAGCTCGCCGCGATCGACGCAAATGGCCGCACCGGCGCCTTCACCGGCACCAAGGTGCGCCCCGCCCATGGCGAGGCCGAGGGGCGCGATTGCGTGGCGATCGGCAACATCATCCGCGACGGCGCCATGCCGCGCGCCATGGCCGCCGCCTTCGAGGCCGACCCCGCCGCCCCGCTCGCCACCCGCCTGATTGCCGCGATTCTGGCCGGCGAGGCGGCTGGCGGCGAAATCGCCGCCGTCGCCTCCGCCGCGCTGCTGGTGGTGGATCGCGAGACCTTTCCCTTCGTCGATTTGCGGGTGGATGCACACGACACGCCGCTGCTCGAACTCGCCCGGCTGTGGTCGCTCTACGAGCCGACCGCCGAGGATTACGTGGTCCGCGCCGTCGATCCCGACCGCGCCGGGCTCTATGTCGCGCCGCCGCCGAAAATCCCGGGTTGAACGGCGCGGCGGGAGCGTCCATAAACCATTTGTTCGAAATATCCCTGGCGGGAGAGCAGTGGTGCCCAGGCCGATCCTGGACCACCGCCGAAGGCGCAACCGGCCCCCGGAAACGCTCAGGCACAAAGGACCGCCCGGGGAGAAAGGATCTCTGGAAAGCCGGCTCCATCGAGAGCCGCACCGACGGAGTAAGGGCGCCGCCATAAAGCGCCTGAATCTCTCAGGTTCCGCGACAGAGGGGGGTCGATCCTGCCGGTATTCCGCCGGCAGGCGACCCGTGTGCGGAGACCTGCCGTGTCCGAAGCGACGCTGAACACCACCCCCCTCGATGCGCTCAATCGTGAGCTCGGGGGCAAGATGGTGCCCTTCGCCGGCTACTCCATGCCGGTGCAATTCCCCGCCGGCGTGCTGAGCGAGCACCTCCACACCCGCGCCAAGGCCGGGTTGTTCGACGTCTCGCACATGGGCCAGGCCAGCCTGCACGGCCCCGGTGCCGCCGCCGCGCTCGAAGCCCTCGTCCCCGGCGACATGATCGGCCTCAAGCC
>CAIPLM010000212.1 GCA_903865895.1 uncultured Rhodospirillales bacterium
CCCTCGCCGCGCCGCCATCGGGCGCAAACAGCCGCGCGCCAAGCCGAAAGAGCCGACATGACCCGCATCGACGGCGTGAGCGCCCCCCTCGGATCGATACCGCCCGTCTCCGTTGGCTATGCCGCCACCGGCGCCACTGCGCGGGCCAATGCGCTGGGTATGCGGCCGATGCAGGAGCAGGCTTTTGAGCGCCGGGGTGAGCAGTATTTGCTCATCAAATCCCCCCCGGCCTCCGGCAAAAGCCGCGCATTGATGTTCATTGCGCTCGATAAATTGCACAACCAGGGGTTGCAACAAGCCATCGTCGTGGTCCCCGAACGCGCCATCGGCGCCAGTTTCAACGACGAACCGCTCACGCAGTACGGCTTCTGGGCGGATTGGACGGTGGCGCCGCGGTGGAACCTGTGCAACGCGCCGGGCACGGATGGCGGCAAGGTGAATGCCGTCGGCGCGTTCCTCGCCAGCGCCGACAGGACGCTGATTTGCACGCATGCGACGTTTCGTTTCGCGGTGGAGAAATTCGGCGTCGCCTCCTTCGACAACCGTTTGATCGCGGTTGACGAGTTCCACCACGTGTCCGCCAACCCCGACAGCAAGCTTGGCATTCACCTCGCGGACTTCCTCGCCCGCGACCGCGCCCATATCGTGGCGATGACCGGCTCGTATTTCCGCGGGGATGGCGATGCCATCCTGACCCCCGCGGATGAGGCGAAGTTCCAGAACGTCACCTACACGTATTACGAGCAGTTGAATGGCTACGAGTACCTTAAGAACCTCGATATCGGCTATTATTTCTATGCTGGGGCCTATGTTGATGACCTGATGAAGGTGCTGGAGCCGAGCGAGAAGACCATTGTTCACATCCCCTCGGTCAATTCGCGCGAAAGCACGAAGGACAAGATCAAGGAGGTGGAACACGCGATCGAGGCGCTGGGGGAATGGCAGGGCGCGGATGCCGCAACCGGGTTTCAGCTGGTGAAACTGCCCTCGGGGCGGGTGCTGCGCATTGCCGATCTCGTGGACGACGATCCGGCCAAGCGGGACCGGGTGGTGACCGCGTTGAAGGACCCAGCACAGAAACACAACCGCGACCATGTGGACATCATCTTCGCCCTGGGGATGGCGAAGGAGGGGTTCGACTGGATTTGGTGCGAGCACGCGCTGACGATCGGCTATCGCGCCAGCCTGACCGAGATTGTGCAGATCATCGGCCGCGCCACGCGGGACGCTCCGGGCAAGACCCGCGCCCGTTTCACCAACCTGATCGCCGAACCGGATGCGGACGACCAGTTGGTGAAGGAGGCCGTCAACGACACGTTGAAGGCCATCGCCGCCAGCCTGCTGATGGAGGTGGTGCTGGCGCCGCGCTTCGAGTTCAAGCCCAAGGCCGCCGGCAGCGGCCCGACGCCGGGTTTCGACTATGGCCCCGGGGGGTATCAGCCGGGGAAGGCCAATATCGGCTTCAGCGATACGCAGGGTAAATTCGAGATCGAGATCAAGGGCCTCGCCGCGCCCAAATCCGCCGAGGCGCAGCGGATTTGCGCGCAGGACCTTATCGAGGTGGTTGCCGCCTTCGTGCAGGACCGCCCGACCGTGGAGCGCGGGCTGTTTGACCGCGAGCTGGTGCCGGAGGAAATCACCCAGGTGCGCATGGGCAAGATCGTCAAGGACCGCTACCCGGAGTTGAGTGCGGAGGATCAGGAATCCGTCCGCCAGCACGCGGTTGCCGCCCTTACCCTCAACCAGCAGGCCAAGCAGGCGGCCCAACCTGCCGCCATTTCCCCCGACACCGCCGCGCCGAATACCGCCTTCATCGATGGCATTCGCAAGTTCGTCATGGATGTGCGCGACCTCGATATCGACCTGATCGACCGCATCAACCCGTTCGGCGAGGCCTATGCCATCCTGGCCAAAACGATGAATCCCGAGCGGCTGCGCCAGGTGGAGGCCGCGATTGCGGCCAAGCGCATCACCATGACAGCGGAGGAAGCCCGCGACCTCGCCCGCCGCGCCCGGGATTATCTGCGCGAGCGTGGGCGCCTGCCCTCGATCACCGCCGCCGACCCCTGGGAGCGGCGCATGGCCGAGGGCGTTGCCTATCTCGCCCGGATGAAGGCGGAGGCGAACCGTGGCTAGGGGTAAAGCGGGCTTCACCGACGAGGATGATGCCCTGCTGGCCGATCTCGGCATCGAGGTTGAGCCGGAGCGGAAGGGGGGGCACACCGCGCGGGAAGAGCGGATTATCGCCGGGTTCGAGGATATTCAGCGCTTCGTGGACCAGCACCGCCGGCCACCCAGGCATGGCGAAGGGCTCGATATCTTCGAGCGGCTGTACGCGGTGCGCCTGGACCGCATCCGCGCGTTGCCGGAGTGCCGCGCGCTGCTGGAACCGCTGGACCGCCAGGGGCTGCTGACGGATGCAGTGCCGGCGCCGGACGATGAGCTTGATGACGATGCGTTGCTGGCGGAACTCGGGATGGGCACCGC
>CAIPLM010000213.1 GCA_903865895.1 uncultured Rhodospirillales bacterium
TCTTCCGACCAGTAGGGCTTCAGCGGCTCCAGCGCGCGGGCGATCTGCTTGGCGACCGGGAGGTTCCACATCGAGTGGAACTCGCACATGATGTCGATCTTGTCGCCGACGGCGGCGCGGATTTTCTCGAAGGGTTCCAGGCCCTTGCGCAGATCGGCGGGCGAGATATAGGCGCCGTTGGAGCGGCCGGCAAACACGTCGAACGGCCAGATCTTCATCGCCGGGTAGCCTTCCTCCAGCAGGTTGATCGCCAGCTCCGCGGGGGTGGCGACGAAGGCGACCTGGTCGTCATAGCGGCCCGACGGGCGCTCATTGCCGTCCGGGTCGATCTCGCGCTTGATGGCGTGGCGGTTGTTGTAGGTGTTGCCGGCGCAGGTGTTGTAGACGCGGATCTTGTCGTGCGAGAGGCCGCCGAGCAGCTGGTGGATGGGCTGGCCGGTGGCCTGGCCGAAAATATCCCACAGCGCGATATCCACCGCCGAGGCGGCGCGGATTTCGGCGCCGGTGCTGGCGAAACCGAGCATGGTATTGAGCAGCGCGTGGCTGTGCCGCTCGATATGCAGCGGGTCCTTGCCGAGGAGGTAGGGCGCCACCAGGCCGTGCAGTTGCCCGGCCACCGCATCCGCGCCGCGGAAGGACTCGCCGAGGCCGACGATGCCCTCGTCGGTGTGCAGCTGCACCCAGAGGAGGTTGGGGTATTCGCGGAGCTGGATGGTCTCGAGCGCGGTGATTTTCATGGCGGTCCCTCCGTAATCGCGGCGCCATCGCGCAGGATGGCTTTTGCCTCCGCCGTGTAACCGTCCGGCCCGTGCAGCACCAAGCCCGGCAGCAGGCGGAACGGGCCGCGCCCGCCCTTCACGCCCTGGATCAGCACCAGCTTGGCCGGCCGCCCGGCGCGCGGCCACAGCGGCAGCAGGGTCAGCGAGCCGCAGCCGGCCGCCGTGAACGCCGCCAGGGCGGGGGGCACATGATCCGCCGCGATCACCCAGGTGAGCGTGCCGCGATGGCGCAGCGGGCGGGCGAGCGCGCGCGCCCAGGCCGCCAGCACCCCCTCCCCGGCCCGCTTCGCCCGCTCCTTCGCCTGATCCGGCGATTCGGTGCCCGGCGCGTGCCAGGGCGGATTGGCCATCGCGTGGTCGAACACGCCCTCGACGCCCTCCGTCAGATCGGCGGCGACGAAGGACAACCCGTTGAATCCATTGGAAGCCGCATTCGCGGTGGCGAGGGCCGCGAGCGCGGGATCGATCTCAACCCCCAAGCCGGTTACAGCCACCCGCGCGCGCAGGCACAGCAGCCCGGCCCCGGCGCCCGATCCGCCCTCCAGCACGCGCTCACCCGGTTGCGCCGGCACGAAAGCCGCCAGCAGCACCGGCTCCACGCCGGTGCGATGCCCCTGCGCGGGCTGCGCATGCACAACCCGCCCGCCGAGCAGATGGCTCACCGCCCAGGGCCGCCGCGAGGCGGGACGGGCGCGGCCCCGGACCCGAAGGGCGGCGGCAACGTGGACCGCAGGCCGTCCAATGCCTCGATCCAGGTCAGCACGGCAGGACTGTTGCGACCGTCGGCACTTGCCTCAACCCGATTTGTGAACGCCGGCTCGATCCTCGCCCGCTCCGGGATGGCGCTGGTCCGGTCAGCCTCGGCCCGGGCGCTCGGGCGAAGCCAATCAGCGTTCTAGGCGGCGATGACCGCAGACGCCAGCGCTCACCGCTCAGCGCCCACCGCGCTACTGCCAGCGCAGTATCTCAATCACCTGCCCTGGTGACTCCGCGGACGGATCCGGCCGGACGATGACGAGCCTGCGCGCCGTGGCGTCGCGCAAGCGGACCACGACCTCGATCCGCACGACCTCGGGGCTGCCGTCGGCCCCCGGTGGCGGCTGGCTGTCGGCGGCGATGCTGTGCAGAATGCGGCGCACGAACGGCGATGCCGCGGCCGGATCGACCCGCCCGTCGCCATGGGCCGTCACATGCGGCCCGAGCCGCGCGATCAACCCGGCATCGATGCCTGGAATCAGCCCGAGATCCTCGGTCGCGCGGAAAGCCGTGCCGGGCGGGGTATAGGGCAAGCCGGCCGCCCGATAGGGCGCGGCGTCACCGGGGCCGGGGAGATGGAACTGGTAGATCAGCATGGCCAGCGGGCGGGCGCGCGCCGAGGGCACGCCGACCGCCTCGAGCACGGCGGCGAGCAGGGCGGGAGGCGCGGTATTGAGGTTGATGCGCCCGGCTTCGCGGCTGGCGATCACCTCGGCCTCGCCCCGGGGCAGCCGGATCGGGCGCCGCTGGCCGTTCGGCTCCCAATGGCCCGGTCCGGAATCGAGCAGATGGAAGATCGCCTCGCTGACCAGCCCATCCGCGGCGGCGGCGGCCACGGCGGCCGCGCGCAGGGCCGTCGCGCGCGCGGTCGAGAGGCGGGTGCCGCCGGTCATCTGCGTGGCGATCAGCGCCAGCAGCGCCATCGTCCACAGCACGACGACCAGGATGAAGCCGCCGTCGCGCGGGCGCATGTCATGGCGCCAGGTGCTGGCGCAACCGGGCCGACGGGTCAGCCGCGCCCGATGGCGGCAGCGCCCGCAGCCGCTGCGGCACCGCGGCGGCGTTCGGCAAGGCCTCGCGGAGATCATCCGTCAGGTCACGCACCTCGCGTTGGCTGCGGATGACGTGCGGGGTGATGAGAACCAGCAGTTCGGTGCGGCCGCGCTCATTGGTCTGGGTGCCGGCGAACAGGCCGAGCAGCGGAACATCCTTGAGCCACGGCAGCCCCTCATTGCCGCGGCTGGCGCTGTCGCGGATGAGCCCGGCGATGCCGATCGTCTGGCCGTCCTGAACGACGACCCGCGAACTGACGATGCGCTGCTGAAAGGTCGGGCTGTCGATGCCCGAGGCCTTGGGCGAGGTGGTATCGACGTCACTCACTTCCTGGGTGACGTCGAGGGTGACGAGCCCGCCCGAGTTCACCCGCGGCGTGACGTCCAGGATGATGCCGGTGGGCTGGTAGTTGATGGAATTGACCACCGGCGCGCCGGCGGTGAGGGTGCTTTGCGCCGAGGCGGTCAGGTAGGGGACGAGCGAGCCGACCTGCAGGCGGGCCGGTTCATTGTCGACGACCACCAGCTGTGGCGCGGAGAGCACATTGACGGAGGTGACGGCCTGCAGCAGCGACAGCGCCGCTGGCGCGCCGCCGGCCCCGTTCCCGCCCAGCACGAAGCCGGGAAAGCTGGTGCCGAGCACGGTCGCGGCGGGATTGCCGACGGCGGTGCTGGCGTTGTTGAGGATGCCGACGATACCGTTGCCTTTGAAGAAGAACTGGGTGCCGTATTTCAGCTGGTCATTCAGCGTCACCTCGGCGATCGTGGCATCTATGCGGACCTGCATCGGAAGAATATCGATCTTGCGCAGCATGAGTTCGATGGTTTCGCCTTCCTGGGCGGTGCCGTTGATGAGCAGGGCGTTGTTCTGCTCGTCGGGCAGGATGCGGATGCCGTCGGCGGCGTCATTGCCGCTGCCGCCGCTCTGGTCGAGGCCGCCGAGCAGGGGATTGGCCGCCGATTGCGGTGCCGCCGATGCCGTGGCGCCGGCCTGGCCGGAGGCCAGCGGCGCGGCGCTGACGCCACCGCGCGCGAAGCTCCCGCCGGCACTCGCGCCCCCCGCGGCCGCCCCGCTGGCCCCGCCGCCGGTCGCCCCGCCGCCGGCGGCCGAACTGCCCCGGCCGAGCGATTGCTGCAGCATGCCGGCCCGGGCGCTGCCGCCCTGGCGCGATTTCGGCACCGCAGTGACCGCGTTGGGCGTGAAGGCGGATTGCAGGATATAGGCGACATCCTCGGCGCTGCTGTTCTGCAGGTAGTAGATCCGCCAGTAGCGGACCACGGCGCGGCGCTGGCGATCGAGCACGGCATGTACCGAGCGCGCCGCCTCCAGATAGCTCGGCTGGCTGGCGATCACCAGGACGGCATTGAGCCGCGGCAGGGCGGTGACGCGAACCAGGCCGCCGGTCACCGCGCCCGCCTGGCCGCGCAGCGCCTCCTGCAAGGCTTCGGCATGCTCGCGCGCGCTGCCCACCGATACCGGCAGCAGCGCGTAGGACTGGCCGACCAGGGTATCGACATCGAAATTGCCGACCAGGGTCTCGATCATGTCGAGCTGGTTGGGGTCACCGGCGATCACCAGGGCATTCAGCCCGGGCTCCGCCGCAACGCGCACGCCCTGCCCGATCAGCGGCTGCAGCACCTTGGCAAGCCCCTCGGCCGCGACAAATCGCAGCGGCACGATGCGGCTGCCGGCGGCGCCCGCCTGGGCAGCCGGGACCACACGGTAGAGCCCGCCGGCCGAGACCAGCGCGGCGCCGTTGCTGGAGAGCAGGGACTGCACGGTTGCCAGCAGCTCCTCGCGGTTCTGCGGCCGGGCGGTGTGCAGGGTGGTGGTGCCCCGCACCGCGGGGTCGATCGTGAAGCTCAGTCCGAGCATGGGGCCGAGGATCTGCGAGACGACCTCACGCAGGTCGGCGTCCGCGAAGTCGAGCGAGTACGCGCCGGGCCCGCCCTGCGTGGCGCGCGCCGCCGCCACCTTCGGCGCTCCCTGCACGATCTGCACCCGCGGCTCCGCGCCCGGCGCGAGCAGCACCCCGTTCTGCCGAACGGGGGCCGCGGTACTGGAGGGGATGGCGGCCACCGGCGCCTGCTGCGGCGGCGGGCGGTCGCGGCCGGCCGTGTCGGGCGGCACGCATCCGGCAAGCTGGAGGCACGCGAGCGCGGTCACAAGGACCAGGGGGCGGCAACGCCGGAAGTTCATCGGAGGGTTCCTGGAGTACGAGGCGGCGTGGTTGGCAGGGTGAAGCGCGGCCGGAGCGGCGTGTCACCCTCCTCGCCGGTGAGCATGACCTCGCCGGGCGAGATCGACTGGATGGTGTAGCGGCCGATCGTCTCGCCCGCCCGGCGGCGCAGCGGCGGGCCGGCGGCGGGTGCGAACAGCGCGACGGCGCCATCGGGCCCGTGCAGAACGCCGGCCAGGCGCGGCAGGTCCTCCGCCGATGCCGTGCCGGACGCCGCGGGCGCCCGCGTGCCGCGCCGGCCGGGGGCGAGCGGCGGGCGATCGGTCAGGGCGGTGACCGCCGCGTCGATATCCTCCTCCGCCCGCTCGGCCGCGGCCGGCCGGGCGGGGGCGCGGCGCTCGGCCACCTCGGGCACCGGCGTGGCGCCGGGTGCCGGGTCAAGCCATTCCAGCGCCAACGCGGCCGCGAGGACGGCGGCGAGGCAGAGCAGCGGCAGTTCGCGCGCCATCATCCGCCCCCCGGCGCGCCATCGCGCGGGCGCCAGGCGGTGACGGTGACGACGGTATCGATCGTGTTGTCCTCGTCGCGCGCGGCCCGTGACAGGGCACGGAGCTGGACATTATCGGCCACCATCACCGTATCATGCGTGGCGATCGCCGCGAGCAGCCGCACCAGCCCATCCCAGGGCACACTCAGCGTGAGCCGCAGGCCGATGACCTGGTGATCGCCGGCGGGCTCGGTGGGAAGCGTCTCGATACTGGCGATGCGCACGCCGGCATCGCGGGCGATGCCGTCGATCACCTGTTGCAGGGCGGCGGCGGCAAGCGCGTCGGTCGTCCCTTCGAGGGCGCCTCCCCCTGCCGGGGCATCCCCGCCTTCGGCCACCGCGCGGCGCAGCGCGGGCAAGGCCGCGGCGAGGCCGCGCATCCGCGCAAGCGCCGCCTCCTGCCGCTCGATCCGCGTCTCGCGCTCGCCGTAGAGGTCCAGCAATGGGGCGGCGATGGCGGCCCACAGGGCGGCGAGCAGCAGCGCGGCGACGCCGAGCGCCAGCAGCCGGCCACGGCGCCCCTCGGGCAGCGCGGGGCTCACGGCACGAACTCCACCTGAAGCGCGAACAACTCGTTCCCGGCATCGCCGTGCACCACCGCGGCCGTGAAGGATGGGTTTCGCAGGTGCGGGCTGGCCGCCAGCAGGGGGATCAACCGGCTTGCCGCGCCGGTTGTCTGCCCCTCGCCCAGCATCTGGCCACGGCGCAGCGACAGGGAGGCCAGCCAGGTGTCATCCGGCAGCGCGTTGGCCATCGCGGCCAGCGCCCGCAGCGCGCCCGGCGCGGCACGCCGCCCGGCTGCGACCGGACCGGCGGCGGCCTCGCCGGAGAGGCGCGGGCGCAGCGCCTGCGCCTCGTTCACCGCGCCACGCAGCCGCGCCGTTTCCTCCGCGGCGGCGTCGAGCACGCGTTGCTGGCGGATAAAGGGCGTCGCGAGCGTGGCCAGGGCGAGCGCGGCACAGACGCAGCCGAGGATGGCGAGACGCTGGTGGCGGCGCCGGGCCGCCACCGGATCGGGCGTGGCCAGCGGCAGGTCGCGCGCCGTGCCGTCGGCGAGGTTCGCCTCGACGAGGAGCGGCCGCACCCCCAACCCCTCCAGTTCGGCCAAATCGGCGGCGATGCCGGCACGCGGCAGCACCAGGAGCTCCACATCCATCGATTCCGCCGTGGCGCCCCGCCTGGCCGGCTGTGCGCTCCAGATCGCGTTCTCGGCGGAGAACGGGGTGAGCCGGTCCAGCTCATAGCGGAACAGCGTCTCAAGCCCGCTGGCCGCGGCCGGCGGCAGCGCCACGATGCGGCGCAGCATCCGGTCCTGGCTGACCAGGATGAGCGGCCCGGGCCGGCGGCCGAGGCGCGCGCGGGCGAACGGCGTGGGGGCGAACGGCGTGGGGGCACGCAGCCGCCGCCCCTGGCGCCGCCGCACCTGCCAGCCGCCCTGCCCGCGGATCAGCAACAGCCCATCGACCGGCTGGCCGTGCGCCTGCGGGGCGGCAAACACGTCGGACATCTGCCCGAGCCACCAGCGGCAAAACTCAACCAGCACGCGGACCTCCGATCACGGCAATGGGAAATCCGGCCAGGGGCGCCGCCACGATGTCCGGCCAGCGCCGCCCATCGCCGGCGCGAAAGGCGAGGTGCAGCCGCACCAGCGCGGGCGGCTCCGGCTTGTCCCAGACATTGACCCAGGCCCCTGCGCCCGGGGCCGGCTGGCGGTAGCTGACATCCATATGGTCAAGCCCTTCCGCGAGTACCATCGAGCGGGCGGCCGGCGGTACGGTCCAACGCACGTTCGGCCGCGGCAGCAGACGCAAGACCAGCCGCCCGCCCGCATCAACCAGCACCACCGCCTCGAACTCCGAGGGCGGGCCGCCTTGCGGTGACGGCAGCCGGGTGAGGACGACGAAGCGGTGACGGTCCCCGGTGATCGGGCCGGTTTCGGCGCTGGCATCGGCGGGCAGCGACTGCTCGATCAGGCGGCGCAACAGCCGGTCCAGCGGCTCGATCTGCGCCGGCCAGGCGCCAATCGCCGCCCGTGTCCGCCAGGCCCGGACCCCGAACTGCATCCCCTGGTTGAGGCTGAGCATGACCATGCCGGCCACTGCCAGCATCGCCACCACCTCCACCAGGGTGAAACCCGCTTGCCGCCTCATGGCGTGCCCGCCAGGCCGACGGCGAGGCACGAGGAGGCGAGGCTCATTGTCCTGCCGGCGCGCCCGACCGTGACCTCCACGGCATAGAGCTTGACCCGCCGCGCACGCTGCTGCCCGGCATCATCGTCGCTGGCGACGGTGGTGGAGGCGAGTTCTGACACGCGGGACGACCAGCGAAAGCCGCCGCCGTCATCACCCTCGGCGCGCGACGCCGCGAGCTGTCCGCCGTGGCACAGCGCGGTGAGCCGCGACTGCGCCCGCGACACCATTTCGATCGATCCCGCCGAGACGCTCTCCGCAAAGAGCGACTCCGCGCCGACCCGGTAGAGCAGGCTCAGCGCCACCGCCGCGATGGCGAAGGCCACCAGCGCCTCCAGAAGCGTGAATCCCGCCTCGCCGGACCACGAGGTACCGCTCATTGGGCGCCCCGGACATCCACCCGGCCGGTCAGCCAGTCCACCCCGACGGCGACCTGCCGCGCCGTGCCGACCACCAGCACCCGCCCGCCGGTCCCCGCGCCATCCGGGGTAAAGACGATCGCCGCACGGTCAAGGACCTGCAGCGCCACGCCCGGCGGCAACCTGACCAGCAGCGCGCCGGCCCGGTAGCCGCCCTGTGCCGGCGCGACCGCGACGGGTTCCGCCTGGGCGATCGCGGTCGCCCGGGCCAGCCGAAGACGCGCCGCGATGCCCTCGGCCGCCGCGTCCACGTCGATCGACCCGCCACGGCGAGGCAGCGCCATGGCCGTCAGGGTCACGGCAAGGCCGAAGATCGCCACCACCACCAGCGTCTCGAGCAGGGTGAACCCGGCCGCGCCGGGGGGGGGGGCGGGTGTCATTGCGCGAGGTCGTTCAGGCCGAGCATGGCCAGCAGCAGCGAGGAGACGATGCCGGCGATCACCGCGCCCATGATGATGGTGATGGCCGGCGTCAACAGCGACACCAGCCGCTGGCTGGCCTCGCGCGTCGCGGCCTCATGGATATCCGCGGCACGCAGCAGCACCTCGCCCAGCCGCGCGGTCTCCTCGCCGAGACGCACGAGGTGGACCATGCGGGGGGGAAACAGCCCGGCCGTCTCCAGCGGCGCCGAGAGCGTGCCGCCGTTGCGCACCATCTCCGTCGCCCCGTCGAGTGCCGCGACCGCGGCGGCGTTGCCGACCACGACGCGCACGATGCCGAGCGCGGGGACCAGCGGAACGCCATTGGCCAGCAGGCTGCCGAGCGTGCGGCACAGCCGCGCCGCGACCGCCTCGCGCATCAGCCCGCCGAACAGCGGCAGGCGCAGGCACAGCCTGTCCAGGGCCAGCCGCGGCCCGGAACGGCGCAGCACCAGGCGCGCCAGCAGCACCAGTCCCAATAATCCGGCTCCCGCGGCGGCGCCGTAGCGCTCGACCGCCTCGCCGGCGCTGACCAGGAAGCGGGTGGAGGCGGGCAGTGCCGCGCCCGACTGCTCGAACAACGGCACGAACTGCGGCAGCACCTGGGTGAGCAGCAGCATGATGGCACCGATCGCGGCGACCAGCAGGAGGCTTGGGTAAATCATCGCCGACTGGATCGAGGCCGCCCGCGCGCGCTGGCGTTCGAGCAGCTCGGCCAGCCGGTCCAGCGTGGCGGCGAGGTTGCCGCCGGCCTCGCCGGCGCGCACCAGCCCGATGATCAGCGGCGGGAAGGTCGCGGGCCGGGCGGCCATGGCGGCGGCCAGTGCGTTGCCGTCGCGCACCGCATCGCGCAGCAGCGCGGCTTCGCGGCGGACACGGGGCGCGGCATGCTGCGCGATGAAGCGCAGCGCGCGGTCGAGGTCCTGGCCGGCGCTCAGCATGGTCGCCAGTTCGCGCACGAGCTGGGCGAGATCTCCGGCCGCCAGCCCGCTGGCGCCGAGCAGGCTACCGCGGGTCCGCGCGATCGACAGTGGCACCGAGCCGGCCTTGCGCAGGCGCTGAGCGACGGTGGCTTCATCCGCCGCCTCCATCGAGCCGCTGACCGTCCGCCCCCCGCGTTCCAGCGCCGTGTAGCTCCAGTTGGCCATCACGCGCGGTCGCCTGCGTCGTTCTCGGCGCGGATGCTGCGAGTCACCTCCTCCAGCGTCGTCACCCCCGCCAGCGCGGCGGCGACGCCGGCATCGAACATCGTCGTCATGCCCGCCGCCACCGCCGCCCGCTCGACGTCAACATGGTCCGCGCGGCGGAAGACGAGGCGCTCGATGGCGGTGTCCGGGGTCAGGAACTCAGCGATTGCCTGGCGGCCGCGATAGCCGGAGCCCCGGCATTGCGGGCAGCCAACCGCATGCCACAGCCGGATCGGCCGCTCCGCGACCAGACGGGTGAGCTGGAAGCGTTCGACCAGCTCCGGCGCCGCGATCTCCGATCGGCGGCACGCGGTGCAGAGCCGCCGGACCAAACGCTGCGCCAGCACGCCGCGCAGCACGGCCGTGATGAGGTAGTCCTCCAGCCCCATGTCGCGCAGCCGGGTGATCGAGGCGGCGGCGGAGTTGGTGTGCAGGGTCGAGAGCACCAGATGCCCGGTCAGCGCCGCCTGCACGGCGATCTGCGCGGTCTCGGCGTCGCGGATTTCGCCGACCATGATCACATCGGGGTCCTGGCGCAGGATCGAACGGAGCAGGCTCGCGAAGGTCAGCCCGATTTGCGGCCGCACCTGGATCTGGTTGACCCCCGCCAGCTGGTATTCCACCGGGTCCTCGATGGTCACGATTTTGCGGCTGATGGCGTTCAGCGACATCAAACCGCTGTAAAGCGTGGTGGTTTTGCCGGAGCCGGTCGGCCCGGTCACCAGAAGGATCCCGTTCGGCATCTGCAAGACCTCGCCGAACCGGCCGGCAACCTTGGGGGTGAGGCCGAGGCGGGCCATGTCGAATTGCACGGCGCTGCGGTCGAGCACCCGCATCACCACCGTCTCGCCCCACATCGAGGCAATCGTGGAGACGCGGAAATCGACGTCCTGGCCCCGTACCGGCAGGCGGATCCGGCCATCCTGCGGCAGGCGGCGTTCGCCGATGTCCAGCCGGGCCATGATCTTGATGCGCGAGGTGATGGCGGCCGCGAGGCTGGCGGGCTGGGATTCCGCCTCATGCAGCACCCCATCGTAGCGGTAGCGCACCTGAAGCCGGTCCTCGAAGGGTTCGATGTGGATGTCCGAGGCGCCGGTCTCCACCGCGCGGGCGATCAGCTGATTGACCAGCCGGATGATCGGCGCCTCGGACGCGAGGTCCTTGAGGCGCTCAGCATCCTCGGTTCCGCCTTGCGTGTCCTCGGCATCGGGCGCGTCCTCCTCCGGCAGCAGCCGCTGCAGCGCCGCCTCGATATCGATCGGCACCGCGACTTCGACCCGCACCTGCCGCCCGGTTGCCGCCTCGATCGCCTCGATGACGAAGCGGTCGAACGGATCGGCGAGCGCGACCGCCAGCATGCCGCCCTCCTCGGCCAGCGGCAGCGCCCGGCTGGCGCGCAGGAAGCGGTGCGTCAGCAGGCCGGTGCAGGGGATCGGCGGGGCGGCCGGGTAGCGGTCCGGCGTGGTCACCACGGTGCCGAGCATGCGGGCGGTCGCGGCGGCGATGTCGCGCTCGCTGCACAGGCCCATTTGCAGCAGCACGCTGTCCAGCCGGCGGCCGGTCTCGCCGGCCAGCAGGCGGCCGCGCTCGATGCTGCGCGGATCAACCCCAAGCGCGGCCAGAGCCGCGGCAAGGCCATCGGCATCGCCGAGTGCCGCGGTCATTCGAAGGTATCCCCGCCGAAGCTGACCACCTCGACCGTGATGATGCCCGGGGCCTGCTGGCCACCGGCGCGCCGGCCGCCATCGCCCCCGCCGGCCGAAGCCGCCGCCGCCGCCGCGCCCGAGGAGGCCGCGGCGAGGGCGCCGACATTGGGAACCGACAGGCTCGGCAGGCCGAAACTGCCGCCGGCGGACGTCACGCCGCCGGTACCCACCACGGCGCCGGTGAAGGAGGTGCGGCCGGAGGAGCGGATACCGGCCTCGCCGGTATCGATGACGCCGATTTCGACGACCAGCACGACATCGCCCGGCGGAATGCCGGAAACCGGCGCCAATGTGGCGATGCCGGCGCCGGTCGTCGGCGTGGTCGGCGAGAGGGCGATGGCGCCGGTATCGCTGTAGAGGATGCGCGGCGGCTGGTAGATCGAGGTGGTCTTGGAGCCGGTGCCGGCATTGATGTCACCGCCCTCGGACCAGATGTCGATCGAGCCGCCGAAGGTGGTGAAGATGCGGCTCTGCCCGAGCAGTACGCTGCTGTAGGTCGCGATGTCGATATTCCCGGAGCCGAAGGTGATCAACCCCGCCGCCGGCTGGCCGGCCGCGGGCGTGGGCGGGGCGAGGCTGCCGAGACCGAGAACCAGCCGCCCGCCGGGCGCAAGGACGCTGATATCCCCGCCAAACCCGGTCGATATGCCCGAGCCGCCAAACAGCGTGATGGCATCACCGGTGCCTGAAGGCGATGCGATGGCGGGGTCCGGTTCGAGCGCGGCATGCGCCGCGCGGCCGCGCGCCAACGAGCTGAGACGGCTGGCCGAGGTCGGCGCGTAGCGGGCATCATCGCGCCCCAGCGCGCCGGTCTGTTCCAGGCCGCTGGCGGCGAGTTCGTTGTCGTAGATCTTCAGCAGAAACGGCAGTCTCTGGTAGAGCGGCATCGCGTCGAATTGCCGCAGCGCGGACGCCTGGATGACCGATGGCCCGAAGGACGCCCATGTGCCGGCCGGCACCCCGGCCGGACGGACGGGGGCGACGAAGCCGGCATTGGCCTGCATCCAGGCGACGAGATCGCCGTCATAGCCGTGCGCCACGGTTTTGAACGGCGCCGCGGGAAGGGAGTGGTTGTCGCAGAACACCCGCCCGGCGATACAACCGAGCTCCTGGCCGGCGAGCGGCGGCTGGCGCTTGATGGAGGCGCCGATCGGCGCGGTCACATCCGTCAGCGTCCCGGTCAGGGCGGTGATGGCGCCGGCACCATCGGTGGCAAACGTGATCGCGGCCTCGGCCGCACCGGACACGCTCGGGGCGACGAACTGCATCGCCGCCCCGGCATCGCTGACGGTGCCGAGATAGAGCGCGGAGAAGCCGTTCCAGTCCGGCGCGTTGTCGGCCAGGCCCGCCATCACCAGGATCGAGGCGCCGCCCGATTGCCCGCTGTTACCGCCCACCACCTGCCCCAGGCTGAACAGCGATCCGTGATCGCCCTGGTAGAGGTTGCGGCCGGCCATCACTTCCAGCGTGCCGGGGCCGGCGATGTCGATGTTGGCGTAGAAGACGTCCCGCCCGGCGCTGACGACGGTGACGTCGTCGGCGGCGAGGTTGAGCACGAGGTTGCGGGTCGTCCTCAGGGAGCCGGGGGCACGAACGGCCGCGCTCGGCAGCAGGTTGGGATTGCCGGCGGCGATGATATCGCGGCCGGCCAGGATCGTGGCCGGCTTTGCCGCCAGGTACCAGGTGCCAACCGCGTTGCCGCCGGACAGGAAGCGCCAGGTCTCGCCGAAGCCGAGATTCACGATGTCACCGGTGGCGGCGTAGATGCGCGCGGGCTGCGTGTCGGCGGCGTGGATGGCGGTGGCGGGCGTGTCCGCGGTGAAGGCGAACAGCGAGGTGAAACCGCCGAAATTGAGCTTGTTGGTGATATTGTCGATGCTGAACAGCGAACCTGGCGCCGGTTCGTAGGTTCCCTGGAACGCCGGCCGGAATGGGGTGGCAAGGTCCTGCGCGCCGGTGGGCGCGCCCGAAATATCAACCGCCATGGCCTGCTGCGAGGAGAGCGCGGCGAAGTTGACGCTGCCGTGCGCAAGCAGTTCCAATTGGCCCATCGGCGCCGGCGCAAGTTCCAGCGCGGGGCCGAGCGCGCCGCTGGTGCCCTCGATGCCGCCGAGCAGGATGTCGCCGCGCAAGGCGGCCACCCGCAGGGTCGGCGGGTAGGACAGGTTCATGTCGGCCTGCACCATGTCGCCGGTCACCGCCGTGGCGGGCACGACATCGCCGCCCGCCGAAACCAGCGTCACCGCGGTATCCTTGCGCCACAGGGTGAAGGACGACCGGCCGCCACCGGTGAAGCTGGTCTGCGATCCGTCCACGACGCCGCTCCACGGCGTCGTGGACGCGGTCGGCACCCGGGCCGGGTCGATCACCGCGCCAAGCACGAGATCGCCGCGGCTGGCGATGCGCGCCGATGCATCCGCGAGGAGCAGCAGCGGTCCGCCCGAGACATCGACGGTCGCTTGAATGAGCGGGCCCGCCGAGGACAGCGTCGATGCCGGCGCGATGCGGCCAATGGCCCCCGCATCGATGTTGACCGTGCCGCGCATGGCGCCGATGACACCGAACAGCGCGCTGCCCACGCCGCTATTGGCGAACGACGTCGTCGCCCCGTTCAGCCGTCCGGCCACCTGGACAGTGACATCCCCGCCCCCGGTGCTGGTGATGGCACCATCGATGACCCGGCCGCTGGCGGCGGCAACGACGTCGAGCGCGGTCGAGTTGTAGACGCTCGCCGCATTGGTGACTTGATGCCCGGCATCGCCACCCGCCACCAGCGTGACGTTGCCGCCCCCCAGCGTGCCAAATCCGGCGAAACCGGCCATTTCGAGGTAGTTGTTGCCGTCGGTGGAATCGACATAGGAAGCGAAGTTGATCCACCAGGCCGTCGCCTGGCCGGGGCTGCCACCCTGGCGCCATAGCCAGTTTCCAACGGCGTCGCTCTGATATGTTGCCGTCCCGCGCGTGCGGATGGTCACCACATTGCCGCCGACGCTGCCCTGGGCGGTGACTGCCAGATTGCCGCCATCGATCGGGAACCACGCCTGGTAGTTGGCCAGCAACGCGTTGTAATCGAAGGCCTTGCTCGATCCGGTGGCCAGTACCTGTCCGTTTGACTTGAAGCCGGTGCCCCGCGGCAGCTGGAAGTCGCTCGAAACGCCGGGGCTCTGCACGCCCGCGGTGTAGACGCCGAACAGCGAGTCCATGACGATATCGCCGCCGGCATTCAGCGCCAGATCGCCGGTACCGGTGCGGATGACGCTGAGGGCCGGGCGCAGCGCCTTCGGATTGGAGGTATTCACGTAGTGCGTGTCCGCCAGCGTTATGTTGCCGCCGGCACCGCTGGCCGACAACTGGCTCGCCGGCAGGACCGCCGCATTATCGGCCGAGGCGAGATTGGCGCCCCCGACCAGGCGCATGGACCACGAGTCGCCGCCGGCGGCCAAGGCGCCGATGGCAATGACGCTCCCTTGAATCCCGTTGCTGATCGGCCGCAGCGCCGCCAGCGCGGCGTTATCGACGAAGTGCATGATCGTGCCGCCGGGGATCGTCGCGCCCGCCGGCACGGTGGCCGCCTTGGACAACCCGACCGAGGTGACCGCGAAGGCGGATAATGGCGCCCCCGCCGGCCAGACCGTGTCCGGCGCGAGCCGCGCCGTGAAGGGCAGGATCGCGCCGGCATCGAGCATCACGCCGGCCAGACGGGTTCCGGCCGGGATCAGCGCCCCTTTTGCGAACAGGACCGAGCCGTCGGCGCGGCGGATGGCCGATGTGGCGATCCAGCCGCCGCCGCTGATGACGTATTGCCCCGCCAGCGCCACCGGCCCGGGGATCAAGGTCTGCGCCCGGATGAGGCCGCCGGTGATGGTGATGGGAAAGCCGAGCGCCGCCCCGGAGGTGGTCAGGAAGCGCGTGCCGATGTCCAGCCGGACCGGGTTCGGCACCGTCACGCTTTGCCCGGCGGGCTCCACACCCTTCGGCACCACCCAGCCCTGATCATCCGGATTGCGCCGCGTGCCAACCTCTGGCGCCGGCAGGAAACCGTCGGACAGGCTTCCGTAGACGTTCAGGTTGCCGCCCGCGCGGATGATCAGCGATCCGGGCTCGCTCGCCGTGCCCTGCCCCTGGGCACCCAGACCCTGGTAGCGCATTCCCATGAGGTTGATCTCGCCACGCAGCGTGAGGTCGCCCGCCGAGACCAGCGCGACGCCGGGGCGGAGATGGAACTGCGCATAGGCGGTCAACCCGGCCAGCCGCGACAGCAGGTCGGGATTCTGCGTCGCCGCGCTCATGAAAGCCTGGCTGTCGAAATCGGCCATCATCACCGTACCCTGCGTGACCTGGCTGCCGTCGGGTTGGTAGGTCGCCATGCCGTACAGCGCGATGGAGGCCGCTCCCTTCACCACCAGAGGACCGGACGCGTCGATCGCGACGTCATTCGTCGTTGCGGCGCCGGCGCGGCGCGGCGCGTAGATGGACACCTGGCCAAAATCGGTGCCGGTGGCATTGGAGAGGTCGAGCGCCGCACCCGTGGCGAGGCTGAGAGTGCCGGCCGTCGAGGACAGGGTGATGGTGCCACGATTGGCGGACGCGATCGCGACACCGTCGCTGTCGAGATGGGCTTGCGTCGCGTGCGCGTCGAGGATGGCGGAGCCCGCGATGGTGAGCGCGTCGCGGGCGGCCAGCGCGATGCTGCCGGGCGAAGCGCCGCTGGCATCGATGGTACCGCTGACGGTCAGGCGTCCGCCGCTCGCGGTGATTGCCACCAGCTGAGCCCGCACCGTGCCGGTGACGTCGATATCGCCGTTTGCCACGTCAATCCGGCGCGCGGCGGTGAAACCGCCGGCATTGAGCTGCGCGTTGAGGGCCGCGAAATCGTTCAGGGTTCCGGTGCGCAGGATGAATTGCCCCCCCGCGCCGGCCGGGGCCGTCCCATCGAGACTGCCGGCAATCTTGACCATGCCCGCCCATGCCGTCAGCGACACGCTGCCGGCGTCGGCGGCCGCGGAGGCGACGGAGAGCGCGCTGCCATCGGCGATGATGACATTGCCGGCCGTGCTCTCAAGGCTGATCAAGCCGCCGGCCACGCCGCGGGTCTGGTCGAACAGGGTGGTCG
Organism: uncultured Rhodospirillales bacterium; assembly: GCA_903865895.1. GTDB lineage: Bacteria > Pseudomonadota > Alphaproteobacteria > Acetobacterales > Acetobacteraceae > CAIYPH01. Next base: position 16,348 of record CAIPLM010000213.1, read on the forward strand.
CGGGCGCCGCCGCCGAGAGGGTTGCACCGGCGCCGATCGTCAGATCGCCGCCAGTCGCGGTCAGGGCGATCCGGCCACCCTCCATCGACAGCGTGTTCGCCACGCTCACCGTTGGTGCCCGCACCGTCAGGGTTGCGCCGAGGCTGGCATCGCTGGCAGCCGCGGGCAACGCGCCGGCCGGCGCCGCGAACGTCACCGACCCGCCGGCGGTGAGGCTCAACGCAGCGGCCGAACTGCCGACGACGCGCGGCGTCGAAACCAGCACCGCGCCGCCGGTGCCGGCAACCCCGGAACCGGGCAGGCTTGCATAGACCGACAGCGAGCCGTTGTTGTTGAATTCGAGCTGGTCCCGCGCGACCAGTCTGACGGCGCTGAAGCCGGCGATGACGCGATCCATCCGGACCGTCTGCGACGGCGCCACGCCATCGGCATAGCCAAGCACCAGCCGGCGCGTTTCGATGTCGAGCGTTCCGGTGCCCGACCCGGCCCCCCCGGCCACCACGCCGCGCGGCAGGATCGACGCCGCGGCGCTGCCGCTCGACGCAACGCCGTTCCACTCCAGCGTGTCGACCGTCAGGCGCGCCCGGTCCCCATTGCCGCCCTGCCCATAGATGGCAGGCGTGTTGAGGATCAGGGTCTGCAGCCCGCCAGTGGCGGTCGAGAGATCGACGCTGCCGTAGAAGCCCACCATGCCGGAGGCGGTGATGTTCAGCGCCTGCAGGCCGGGCACGCCATTCGCCGGGTCGCCGCCGATCAGCCGCGCAAGCACCTGCGCGTCGAGCGTCAGCCCGCTGGGGAGCGGCACATTCGGGTCGGCCGGCACGCCAATATTGACGACCGGAACGGATAATTGGAGCGACCGGCTGCCGATCACCGAGGCAACGCCGATCGACACCGCCTGCTCGGTCGCGCCGATGACGCTGCCCTCGGAGCGCAGCGTGGCGCCATCCGCAATCGTCAACGGACCGCTTGACGGGCGCTGGCTCAGATTGATCGGGGAGAGCGTCAGCAATCCGTTGCTGACCATCAGCGCGGTGCTGCGCTGGACGTCATAGCTCAGCCCGGTCCGGGCACTGTCGTAGGAGGGCGCGCCCTGTCCGGTCGTATCGATCGTCGCGCCGGTCTGCACCGTGATCGCGCCCGGCGCCTGCTGGCTGGACGCGATCAGGAAGACCTCGGCCGCCTGCACCGTCGCCCCGGCGTCGATCGTCACGCCTCCGGAGACCGCACTCAGCAGCACGACGGGGAAACTGGCCGAGTTGGCGGTGCCGGGGCTGTAGGTTACGCCGCCGCCGATCACCAGGCGCGGCGCGGCAAGCCGGTCGAGCGACGCGGCGCTCACCGCCACCGTGCGGATGGAATGCGCTCCGGACGGGCCGGTGATTTCGATGATCGACTTGAGGCTTGACGTCAGCAGCACGGTGCCGCCGAACCCGCCCTCGGAGGCATCGAATTCCGCCTGGCCGGCGAACGAGAGCGCCTGGTTGCGCAGCGGCGTCGTGGCATAGGACAGCACGAGCGATCCGGCATCGCGCGGCAAGAGCGGGCGCTGGCGCTGGAACGTCGATGCCTGGGCGATCTGGAAGTCGCTGTAGCTCTGCTCGTTGTATTGCGCATAGCTGCGCACCGCGGTGCCTGGCGTGACCAGGGCCGTGATCGGTACCGTGCCCTGCACCCTCGTATCGGCAATGCCGAGCGTGGCGGCGATCTGCCATGTCTGGTAGGCGACGGCCGCGGCGCCGGTGCCAGCCGGGCGCGCGGAGGATAATTCGATCCGGAACGCCCCCGGCAGCAGCGCGTAATACGACGGCAGCAGCGTATAGGTGCCGGCCGGCAATCCCGGCACGCCGCCGGCGATGTCCACACGCTGGCCGAGCGCGGGGAGCGAGCCATAATATGACGCGGAAAGGTCCAGCCCGCTCAGCGGGGCGGTCATGGCGGTGTAGCCCGGCAGGATGGCATAGACCGGATTGCTCGCCAGCGTCGCCGCGGGCGCCGTGGTCGAGTTCGGGTTGAACCGGGACAGCGGCGTCACGAGGAAGTCCGTCGAGCCGCCGCGGCCGGCCACGAAACCCTGGGACACGAGGCTGGTGGTGCCGCCGCTGTTGCTCTGCAACTCGCCCCCGCCACCGCTCAGCGTGCCGCCGCCCCGCATGTCGAGCACCGCGCCCGCGCTGGCGATCACGCTGCGCGAGGCCAGCGTGATGGCCGGCGCGAATCCCGTCGCGGTGACGCCGTTGTAGTTGTACGAGACGCCGTCGGACGTGCCGCCATACGGCAGCGTCAGCCCCAGGGCGCTGACCGAGGTCTCGGAGCCGGCAAGCAGCCGGACGCGCGTGGTATCGGCACTGCCGCCGGTGCCGGCACCGATCAGCCCGTTGCCGGACGTCGCGACGCCCAGATTGATGCTGCCAAGCGGCGCGCGCACCACGCCCCCCTGCACCACCTCACCCGCGGCCAGGGTGAGGCTGCCGCCGATGGACAGCGGCGCGGCGGGGCGCGGCCCCCGGGCGGCGGCGATGGTCAGCCGGCCGGAGCTCGAAAGGGGGTTGGCCGCGGCGCCGGCGGCATAGTCGTAACCGGCGACCACCAGCGCCGAGGCGCCGGCGGCGGGGTAGAGTTGCCCGGCGGTGATCGCGATGTCGCCATTGCTGACGAGGCTTGTCTTGTTCGACAGCGACCCGTTGGCGGGCAGGAAGCGCAGGTCGCCATGGCTGATCAGATCGATGCGCTTGAAGCCGGCATAGCCCGACGCCGCGGCGCCGGCCGCGGCGCCCGTGCCAAACCGCACATCGTTGACGACATCGAGGGTGTCCGCATCGGCGAGGAACGTCGCGGACGATGACAGCGTCGGCGGTGTCCAGGGCTGCGTGAGCAACGCGGCCACCTCACCGGGCGCGATGCCGACCGAGGTCAGGCCACCCAGGTGGACATAGGGGGCGACGACGCGGACCGCGCCGCCGGTGGCACTGTCGGCGATGATCCCATTATCAAAGCGGATCGCCTGCGAGGCGTGCAGCGCCACCTTGCCGACGAACGCGAAGAGTCCCCGGTTGGAGAGGGCAAGCGTGCCGAAGCCGCCGCTCGATATCGCCTCGGCGCTGATATTCGCCTGTCCGAAGACGGCCGCCGGGGTTGCCGCCCCTTCCGCGAGGTCCAACGGCAGAAGGTGTTCCGGTTGGGCGGAGATCGTCATCACCCGCGGCACCAGTTCACTCGCGGCGGGCACCGAGAAGGTGGTGTTGAAGATCGGCGTTTCCATCGTCACCGACAGCGTCCCGCCCGCGGCGCTGGTGCCGCCAGCCGCGGCGCGAAGCGTTCCGTCGAGGTAGATGCCGTTGTACGAGGAGAGCGCGATCGTGCCGCCATTGCCGGCCGCGATGACGGCTCCGGCGGCCACCACCGCATCGCCATTGCCCGCGGCCCGGCCGGCGGTCGGGTCGATGAGCCCCTGCGCCCCGCTGGCGGTGAGCACCGCGCCAGGGCGGATGAGTATCTGGGCGGCGGTGGTCCGCAAAGTGCCGTCGCCTGCCGTGCCGCCCAGGCCGCCGAGGCTGATCGATCCGCCGTTTTGCACGATGCCAAACGGACGGCCCCTATTATCGGCCTGCGTCACGGCGATGCCGCTGGCATCGAGCCGCCCCGTTCCGCCGACCCGGATGGCCAGGCCTGGGGCATAGAGCGACGTACGCTGCGCGTCGGTGCCATCCTGAAAGCGCGTATTGACCAGGCTGATCGAACCGCCGTGCGCAACAATCGCGCCGTCGACGAACAGCGAGCCATAGGCCCGCAGGACGACGGACTGGCCAGGGTCAGTCAGCAGCGCGGCGCCAGCGCCGATGCTGACATCGCCACCGCCGCCGCCATTCGTCGATTCGAGGATGATGCCCGCCCCTGGCCGCTGGGTCAGTGTCGCGGCGGTCCGGTTGACCGCGAACAACGGGCCGAGCCCGGCTGTGGCCACCGCGTCGATCGGGCTGCCGCCGGCGAGGCCCGCGGCGCCAGGGCCGGCGATCAGCACCGGGGCGAGTACCGCCACGCGCGTGCCGGGCGCGACCGTGATGCCTGCGAGGCCGTTGATGTCATAGCTGCCGAAGCCGCTCGAAAAGAGCGACGGGGCGATGCCAAGCACGCCATCGGCGGCCGCGCCGCTCGCCGAGACCAGCACCCGCGGCGCGGTGACCGACAGGGTTCCACCTCCGGTGAAGCCATTGCCCAACACCGCCGCACCCAGCCGCAGCGGCATAAGCGCCCTGCCGCCGCGCGGATCATCGGCGATCAGCGTGACGCTGCCGCCGCGGGCGCCACTGACGGTACCATTCGGCGCCACGCTGGCCCCGGCGCGCACGTCGATGACACTGCCAGGCGCAAGATCAAGACCTTGCGATGACGTGAGCGTCACGCTGCCGCCGGACTGGAAGGCGGCTCCGGTGGCATCCCCCGGCGCCAGTGCCCGGTTATTCCACAGGCCACCGGCGAGGATTGCGCCGGCAGCGCCGATCGCCACGCCGGCTGCCCCGTCGGCGTCGGTCAGGAAGCGGCCGTCAGCCGCCTGCCGGTTGCCGATCGACACCGTCGCGGCCGGCGCGCTCAGGGGGGCGGCAAGCTGGATATGCGGCGCGGTCAGGCTGACGCTCCCGCCCGGCGCGAGGAACACCGGTGCGAGCACGTCGATCGATGCCGCGGTCGACACCTGCACGCCGGCGATACCGGCGCTGCTCAACATATCGGCACTGAGCCAGGCGGTTTGCACGCGCCCCGCCGGCAGGGCGGAATCGGCAGCGAGAGCGGCAGCCAGGGCGCAGTCGCACGCACCGATCTGCACGCCGGTTGGATAGGTGCCATCCGCGCCGACGGCATTGAACCGGCCAATCCGCAGCGATCCGCCGAGCGGCGCGACAGTCTGCGCGAGGGTAAATGGGTCCGGGACACTTGCCGGCCGCGCCGCCGTCTGCTGCGCCCCGGTGACCACGCCCGCCTGCAGGCTGGCCTCGAAGATCACAGTCGGCGCGTTGATGGTCAGTTGTCCGGCGTCACGGCCGACGGTGTACCCGTCCTGCCACACCCGGCTGTTGCCCGCCAGCGCGGCGCCGAAGGTTTGCGAGACCCCCCATTTGGGCTCCTGCTGCGTGAAGCCGCCGTACAAGCCGGTGAACGCGACCGTGGCCGGCGCCTTGGCGATGTTGTAGATCTGGCCGTTCGAGGCGGTCAGCCACGAGGTTGGCACGTAGCCGCCTTGGTAGTCGATCGTGCCTCCGGCGATGTTCAGCACCGCGGCGGGTTGCGCGACAAGCTGCCCGGAGGCCAGCGTGATCGTGCCTGCGATCGTCGACCATTCTGCAATCGTATGGCCGAGATTGGAGACATAGCCGCCGACCTCGAGCAGGCCGCCGGGCGTGTAGTAGCGGTCTTTCGGATCGGTGGTGCTGGCAGGGACGAAGGTGAGGTTGCGCAAATCGACATAGACATTTTTGCCGGCGAGCTTGCCTGCATCCCGGTTGGCCGGGCTGTCCCGCATCTCGGTCGGCTGGATGTTGACAGTCAGGATGTTGGCGCTGGCGGGCAGGCTGACACCGGCGACGCCGGAGACGTCCAGCCGCGCATCCGCCGCGATGAAGATCCGCCCTGCCACCGCCTGGACGGCGATCTGTCCGGACTGGGCAGCCGCGATGGCCCCCGTTCCGACGGTGACCGTGCCACCGGTGGTGACTTCGATCCGCGATAGGTCGAGCCGGTCACCCAGCCCCCCCACATTGTCGAGCGCCGGCACGGCGTTCAGGCGCGCGGCATTGTTGCTCACCGACGTCGCGATCTGCGCCCCGCGCTGCGAATTGAGCGCCGTTGAGGTATCCTCCAGCGCGGGAACGACCATCGTCAGGCTGCCCGGTGCGAGCGTGACGGAGCCGGATCCATTGGATCGCGGCGTGAGCAGATGGATGGTGCCGCGCTGGGCCACCGTGGTGGTCGACAGCGCCACACCGGCCTGCTGCACCATCAGCCCGGCCAGGGTGATATCGCCCTGGCTGGCGGTGATCAGGCCGCTGTTCGCGGCAAGGCCGCCATCCCCCACCGCGACCTGGGTGCCGAGCGTGGTCGCCAGCGCGTCGCCGCTGCCGCTGCTGCTGTAGCCGGGTGTCAGGATGAACCGCTGTCCGGCCGCAAGCACGGTCTGGCCGCGCGGCGTTGCGATGCTGCCGGCGTTGCTGACCTGCCCGCCGAGCAGCATGACATACCCGCCGCCCTGAACGAGGGAGGCCGGCGGCGGCGTCGCAATCTGGGCACCGGCCTGGACGGTGATGGCGGCCTGGGCCGTCGAATCGCTGCCGGCGTCTCCGCCAAGGGCTGGTAGCAAGCCACTCGCCCCGGTGGCACTATAGATTCCACCGGCCGGAAAACCACCGTTCGCACCGGCGAAATCGGCGGTCGACACCAGCAGGGACCCGACATTGACCTGGGAGTTGGCGCCAAAGATCACGCCATTGCGATTGATGACGAACACCTGACCCGCGGCACGAATGGACCCGAGGATCCGGCTCGGCTGTGCGGTCGGATCGAGCACCCGATTCAGCGCCACCCAGCTGGAGGCCGCCGAGCCGCCAGCGCTCTGATCGAACACGAGGTCAGTCTGGGCGCCAATGTTGAAGCTGCTCCAGGTCATCACCGCGCGAGGGGCGGTCTGCGCCACCGTGACCTGTGTCCGGCCCGCCTGCACAGCCTGAGCCGGCGCCTTCGCGTTCTGCCATCCCGCGGTATTGCTGGCTTGCAGACCGCCCGCACCGAGTCCATCGGGGAATTGCAGCGCCTGGGCGGCACTCCGCGCGGCGGACTGCTGCGTCTGCATGGCAGTGATCGCGCCAGCTGCCCGGCGCAGTGTGGTGAGCGACTCCTGCACCGCCTGGTTGGAGCCCTGCGGCGAGACGGCCGGCTGCCCGCCCCCCGTCGCGCCGCCGCGGGTGGCGAACCAGCTGGGGCTGAGCGGACGGGGCGGGTCAGCCGCCCAGGCAGAATTACTACTTGATACTGCGAACGTAATCGCCGTTATTACAGACACCAGCCGGCGACCGAGCGCCGGCAGCGTCTGCCGGTGATCACCGGAGCGCGTTGCCATGGGGGCACGCGCAGTGCAGCAAATGGTACCGCGGGCGGGATTGCAACGATGGTCTCCGAGACAACGAGCGCCCGCTGTGTGGTCCAAGACCCCAATCATGTCAATGAACTCTGCGCTTGCGCGCAAGCAAGCCGACCAGCGCCGTTCACGCCTCCGGTCCATTGACTCGCGAGTTGCAGGCCACCGCGGGGCCCGGATACCCAATTTTCCGGGCGTCCAACGGGCGGTAGAGGCTCACGCATGCGGGATTTATTTCGATAATAAAAATGTAAACAAGCGCGGTATGATGGTACAAAGTCATCGAATTGTCACGATTCTGCGTAATACAAATGTCACTTCATGTCGATATTTACAGTTTTTTCACTACGACCTATAAGCAGCGCCATGAGGGCCGCGGCGTGTTCGCGCGTCGAATTGCTGATCGCGGCGACGCGATCCGATGCCGATGGACATACCGAGGAATGACTCTATTGCGAACCGATCAACAGCGGACTGGATCAAGCGGTCCGCTTGGTCTGCTTGCCCGCCTCGGTCGAGGCGGCGCGCGCCACGATAGCGCTCCCGCCGATCCAAGGCCTGGCGCGCAGCGTACCGCCGTGCCGGCGCTTTCGGAGGCCGAGCGCGCCATTCTCGCCCGCGCCGAACCACTTTCCAGCAAGCCTGCTTGGGTGCGCATGCCTGATGCGGCGGCGCCGGTCATTGGCGGGGCCCGCATCGTCGAAGGCGAATTGTTGATCTGGGCGGTCGATACCCGCAAGCCCGCGCGCCCGCTGCCCCTCGCGCTGATCATCGACGGGCAGGTCGAATTCGAGGGCTTCAGCAGCCCGGCGGACGGCGTACTGGAATGTTCGACGGGTTGGCGGCCGGCGAGCAATATCTCGTGCGAAATCATGATCGACGGCCGACGCGCGGTTGGCCCGGCAATGCAGACACTGCCGCTTTCGCGTCCGGCGGCCCGCGCTGCCTGCGCCGAATATCTGGAGACCTGCCGCCGCACGTGGCGCGAGCACAACCGGCGGCAGACGCTGCAACGCGCCATCTCCGCGAGCATCGAAAGACTCGGGCGGACCGGTGAGGAAGCAAACCCGCTGGCGCCATTCTTCCGGCAGATCGCCCGCGCCGCCGTCGGGCCGCGCGGCACCGGCCCCCTGGCGCTGGCGATGTGGATCATCTCTGATGTACTGGAGGACGGGTTCCGCCGCGACGTCTTTTGCCTCGACGACGCAACCGAGGCGGTACTCAACATGCCGGCCTTCAACACCGAAGCCCTGCGCGACGACGTTTCCCTCGCGCTGCTCTGCTTCTGGCGGCGGCATTACCAGAGCCTGGACATCTTCTCCGACCAGGGGCTGCGGCACGTGCAGTACAAGTTCGTGACCGCGCCCTTCATCCGTTTGAAGACCAATGCGCGGCTGGTCACGCCCGGCATTCGCGCCAGCCTCTCCGGGCCGACAGGACGGCCTGGCAACGCGCCGCTGCCGTGGTCTTGGTATTGGAAGTTTCTGCACGAGGACCAGGGAAAGACGGACCAGCTTGCCGATGTTGACCACCTGATCAGCACCAGCTTCCGCGAGGCAGTCGCCGATGCGCTCGATCCTGATCGGCTCTCGTTCAACCCGCCGTCATGGGAGGCGTGGTGGAGTGGCTGGGCAGCGGGTGACGAGGTGCCGTTCAGCCGCTTCGATCTCACGCTCGTCGGACTGCTCTGCGGCGATACCCCCCCGGTACTGGCGGTGGTCGAACAAGGTGGCGCCGCCTGGCGCGACCGGCTTGCCGCGACGTTCTACGACGCCATGCCGGGCCTGACCACCTTGTCGCTGGCCTGCACCGCCGCCGCCGATGAGGCCGATATGGCGCCGGACCGCTGCGACCTCGCCATCATCGGCCATGTCAACGGCACCGGTCTCGCCCGCAACATGGCGATGTTCGTCGACGCCCTGGCCCCCTTGCGGCCGCTCGTGTTTGACATGCGCGGCGGCCGCTGCGTCAATCGGCCCGGCATCGACCCGGTGACACAGCGGCCGCGCGTGGTCCTGCTCTGTGTCAACGCGAGTGACGCGCCTTCGGTGATCGGCCGTTTCGCCGCCTTGTGTGACGAGGCCCACATCATCGGCTTCTTCCTTTGGGAGACGGATCTGCCGCCCGAGAGCCATCGGCTCGGCGCCAGCGTGGTCGACGAGATCTGGAACCCGACCGAATTTGTCGCCGAGGCCTATCGCAGGTTCGTCGATACCCCCATCCACATGGTCGGCAAGGGGCTTTCCGTGCCGGGCCCGGAGGTGGTAGCGCGCGCGGCCCGTCAATTTGCCGCCGGCGGCGCTTTCACCTTCCTGGCCGTGTGCGACTTCGCCAGCTCCATCGTGCGCAAGCATCCGCTCGCTGTCGTGCAGGCATTCCAGGCGGCGTTCGACCACGACAACACCAATGTGCGGCTGATACTCAAGCTACGGGAAGTCGACCGCGGGCACTGGAGCAATATCGACGGCTACTGGGACACGGTCGAGGAACTGATCGGCGGCGACCCGCGCATCGAACTGCTCACCGGCGACCTTACCGAGGACGAGTATTGGGGACTGCTGGCGGCCTGCGACGCGTTGGTCTCGTTGCACCGGGGCGAAGGATTTTCCTATCCCGTTGCCGATGCCATGCATCTCGGCCGCCCGGTGGTTGTCAGCGACTACTCAGGAACGACCGATTTTTGCAGCCAGGAGACCGCCTTTCCCGTTGCGGTCGACACCGTCCCGGCGCCACCGAACCACATGAATTGCGCCGGCCCGATCGGGCAATGGGCGGAGCCGCGGCATGCCAGCGCGGTCGCACAGATGCGCACGGTCGTCGCCAACCGGGCAGAGGCCGCCCGCCGTGGCGCGCGTGCGCGCGCCTTCATCGCCGAGCGCTATGACTTTCTGGCTTGGCGCGCGAGCTTGCTGTCGCGGCTCGACCAGCTGATCGACGGGCGTGCCAGCGCCTCCGGCCGCCTGACGTTGACCTCCCTGCCCGCGACCCTGATCGGCTCGGGCGGCCATGCGGACTAACGGAGTATGCTGATCGACCGGCCGCGTATCTGGCTGGCGCTGATGCTGCGCGACATTCGCTCGCGCCGCGGCCGCGCCGCCGAGAGCTTCCTGCTGACACTCGTGGAGCCGGCGGGGCAGCTCGCGCTGGTCTATTTCGTGTTCCTGGCGCTGCGCCGGGAGCCGGATTTCGGCAATAGCCTGCTGCTGTTCCTGACCACCGGAGTGCTGCCTTATTTCCTGTTCACTCATGTTGTCAGCCGCATCATGGCCGCCAGTCGCGTCGGCTTGCCGATGCTGCCGCTCGGGGCGCTCAGCATAGTCGATGTCGCCATCGCTCAGGTCATTCTCGAGACGCTCGTGATCATTATCGTCGGCACTGTCCTATTGGGCGGCATGTATTTGGGCGGTATCGACTCCGCTGCCCCGGCGGAACCGCTGCAACTTCTGATGGCCGTTGCCACCATCACCTGTGCTGCTTTCGGGCTTGGCCTCTTCAATCTCGCCATGCAGTCGTTCCTCTCGACCTACCGGCTGATCTGGACACTGATTGCCCGCTCCCTCCTGTTTTTTTCCAGCGTGTTCTTTGTTGTCGACAATCTCGTGCCCTGGCTACGCGAAGTGCTGTCGTGGAACCCGCTGTTGCATGGCGTGGTCTGGTTCCGCCTCGGTCTTTTCCGCGGCTATCCAACGGAAATATTAAATGTCTCCTACTTCGTTGGCTTTGCGCTGCTGATCAATGCGCTCGGTCTTTCGGCCGAGGCGCTGATGCGCCGGCGCGCCTGAGCCGCGGGATGACGATTTCGCTCCACCGCCTCACACGCATCAACGGGCTCGACGGCGCGCATCCCCATGTGGTGCTCAACGATGTCACGCTCTCCTTCCCCGCCGGCGCGACCATCGGCGTGCTTGGTCTGCGCGGAGCCGGCAAGAGCACGGTTGTGAAGCTCCTCACTGGCGCCCTGAAGCCGACCCACGGCCATGTCCAGCGGCACGGCAGGGTGTCCTTTCCGATCGGCTCATTCGGCTGGATGAACCGCTTCATGACCGGACGCGAAAACATCCACTTCCTTGCCCGCCTCTACGGGCTCGACGCGCCGCCCCTGATTGACTTCATCAACGAGGCAGCGGATCTCGGCCCGGCGCTCGACCAGCACGTGGCGGCTTACTCCGGAGACAAGCGGTCCCGGCTCGCCTTCGCGGCGGCCTATGCATTCCCATTTGACGTTTATGTGGCCGACGAGTTCCTAGTCGGCGGGCCTCCGGCGTTCCGCGACGTCTGCAAATCGCTCGTCCGCGCCCGCCAGGGCGACAGTACGATCATCCTCTTTACACGCAGCCCGTCGCTGGTCCGGCTGTTCTGCAATGTCGGCGGCGTCATGCATGATGGCACCATCTCGCTCTACGATCATGTGGAGGATGCCATCGGGCACTTCTACGAGATCGACTCAATGGCGCGCGACAGTGCGGCAACGCAGACATGGTCTGGCGGCAACGATGGCGGCTTCTGGTCCGAGGAGATGCCGGCAGATGCGATCTGAGTTGTCATTCCCATCGCCCCCGCCCGGCGGCGCGGCCTCGCCCGTCCGGCCCCGAGATATGTCCGACCTCATGCGCCCCCCCCTATGCTCGCCGCTGACCTGGCCGCTCATGCCCAAAGCCAACCTCTCGCTGGTCAGCCGGCGGTCCGATGGCCCGCGGCTGCGTGAGGCACTCGATCAATGACGGTCGCCCTCGATCCGGTCTCCGTTCGTCGCGCCCTGCCGGGGCGTCAGCGTGGCGGTCTGCGGCTGATCAGCTGGCTGGTCATCGTCGCCGTGCCGACGGTGCTGCTAGGGCTCTACCTCCAGTTTATCGCCTTGCCGCAATATTCTGTCCAATTCCATTATTCCGTCTTCACGGAGGATTCATCATTCTCGTCGAGCCCCACCCTCACGCTCGGCACCGGAACACCAACGCGGCACTATGATTTCGTGATCACCGACTACATGCAGAGCGAGCAGGTCATTGCCGATCTGTCGCAGCGGTTCCGCCTGCCGCAAATGTTCAACCCGCCTGGATGGGACTTCATCTTCCGCTTCTGGTGGGGCGACGGTTCGCCGCAGCGCCTGCTGCGGTACTGGCGCAACTGGATCGCCGAGGCGCACTTCGATACCTATAGCGGACTGGGTGCGGTGAGCGTCCGGGCGTTCAACCCGCAGGAGGCGCTGCAGCTTGCGCTGGGTGTTCAGGAACTCTGCGAAAAGTTGATCAACGAGCTGGGCAAGCCCGCACGCGAGGCCCATGTCGAGGCGGCCCGCGAGCAGCTCCGCCGCTCCGACACCCGCCTGCACGAGGCGCAGCGGCAGATCTCGGAGTTCCGCAAAGCACAGCGGACGCTGGCGCCATTGCGGCCGGCCGAGGCGATCGAGTCGCTCGCGTCGAACCTGCGCCGCGATATTTCGGCGATGCGCACGCAGCTTGCCGCCTTGGGCCGCAACCTGAGCCCCACCGCACCGGCGATCGTCAATCTCAAGTCGCAGATCGAATCCTCCGAGCGAGAACTCGCGCGTGTCCTGGGCGGCTTTGCCGGGGTCGCTGAGGGGGAGGCGCCTTCGGTTGGCCTCCTTCCCGACCAGATCGGCGTCTTCGAGTCCCTCCAGAGCGAGCTCACCTATGCCGCCTCGGCCCGCGAGACATCGATGCGGCTGCTCGATGACGCCCTGTTCAACACGCGCGTGCAGCACCTCTACCTGCGCTTGCACGCCCGCCCGCAGCTACAGCGCGAGCCGGCCGGGCCGCGCACCATCACCTGGACATTCATGACCTTTATCGGCCTCAACCTCGCCTGGCTCAGCAGCATGCTGATGGTCTTCGCCATGCGGGATCACACGCGATGACAACAGGGCGCCGCAGGCGGCGCTCGTGACGGTACCTGCATCTAGGGGAAGATCAGAGCCATGACCGACGATGGGACAAGGAGTCCGCCACCCGGCCGCCGTGCCGGGGCTGATCGGACCGTGCAAGTCAGCTTGCGCCTGCCGGCCAAATGGATCTCGCAGCTCAGGACCCGCGCGCTCGCCGCCTCGGCGAACGAGCAGAGCACAATCACACCGCAGGAAATCGTCCGCCGCATCCTGGGCAGTGCGCTTGGGCAGGACACGCCGAAAGAGTGAGTGTCTGCCTGGGTCGGTCGCACCGATCGCGTGCGCCCACCGGAAACAGTCGGCGGTCGGCAGAACTGCCACCCACAATCCGGTGTCATCGTACCCAGTCATCGTAACTTCGCAGTATTTTGGCAGCATCCGGCGTTCAACGAGAACAAGAACGGACGTAGTAGGTCGCGTTGTCTGTTGACCTGCTCGGGCAATAGAAAAATCGGAGATAGGGCACGTGGCAACTTTCACTTGGAGCAATCCCGCCGGCGGTGGCGATTGGAACGACCCGACACAGTGGATCAGCTCGGCGCCCGGCGCGCCGTCGATCAGCGATACGGCCATCGTCAACAATGCCGCCGGCACGATGACCGCGACATCGCCCGACTTGGGGGTGGTGTCGCTCACCTCGCCCTTGCTGACATTGCAATTCCTACCCGATATCAATGCCCAGCTCGCCAACGTCGTCGGCACCCTCACGATCGCCTCCGGCACCCTGACGCTCGGTCCCGACCTCACCGCCAATGGCGGCGACGCCACAGGCGTGACCCCAACCAGCGCCTTCCAGGTCATCGGCACCGGAACTATCGACAATTCCGGCACGATTATCCTCGACCAATCCGCACTGAGCTCAACGACCACAGGCCAGACGATCGAGTTCAAGCCCGTGCTGAAGGTCGAAAGCGGCGGCCTGGTTCAGGGGATCGGCGGCACCGGAATCCGCCTCGATCGGACGCTCTTTGTCTCGGCCGGCGGCTCCATGGAGCTGCACGGCAACTCCGCCAGCTACTCGCCGGTTCTCTACGGCGGAGCAATCAGCAATTCGGGAACGATCACAATCACCGATGCTGGCACGGCAGAAATCACCACCAGGCTCGGCATCGCCAAGAACGCCATCGTCAACATCAGCGGTGTCTACTCGACCGTCCAGCTCTACGCCGGCGCGACCATGACCAATGCCGGCAAGATCAGCATTGACCATGGGGGCACCCTCTCCGCACCGTCGATGCTGACGCCGAGCGGGACCATCAGCTTCGCCGATGGACGCAACAATCTGCTGCAAATCACCGGCCAAACCATCACGCTCGAAGCGCAGGCGACCATCGAGAACCTGGTGACTGGAACGACGATCGACTTTACGGGCTTTCCCTTCAATGGCACCGAGACGCTCAGGGCAACGGGCAACACCCTGAGTGTGACGCACAGCGGCACCATTATCGGCAGCTTCACGATTGCCAACCTGTCGAGCAAGCTGGCGTCCTTCTCCGTCGTCGATGACGGCAACGCCAATTTCTTCATCGGCGGCAACGCCATCGGCGGCGTTTCGCTCATCTCCTCCGCTGCCGCCTGCTTTGCCGCCGGGACCCGTATCCTGACCGCGCGCGGCGAGACCCCAATCGAGAGTATCGCACCGGGAGACCTGGTACCGACCCGGCTGGCCCGGAAATTGCGGAAAGTCATCTGGACCGGATCCCGCCGCGTCCGGCCGGGCACCCACCCGCGGCCCTGGGATGTTCAGCCCGTCCGCGTCCGGGCCGGCGCCTTTGGCGATGGCCTGCCACGTCGCGATCTCATCCTGTCACCTGACCATTCCCTGTTCATCGAGCGCACGCGGAACCTTGTGCCCGTGCGCTATCTCCTGAATGGCGCCAGCATCGCGCAGGAGGAAGTCGATGCGATCACCTGGCACCACCTCGAACTGGACGCGCATGACGCCGTGCTCGCCGAGGGATTGGCGGCCGAGAGCTATCTCGACACCGGGAACCGCAGCGCGTTTGGCGATGCAGGCCTGGTCGTCATGCATTTCGCGCCGGATGCGATGGAGCGCTGGGCCAAGGCTGGTTGCGCGCCCCTCCTGACCTCGGGCCCCGACCTCGTGGCCGAGCGGCAGCGGCTGCGGGTGATCGCGCAAGCGCTCGGCCACGAGACCACGGATGATCCTGCGTTTCGCCTGCTCGACGATCGCCGCCTGGACGTGCCCTGCTTCCGGGGTGGCGCGCTAATCGAGGCACCCCTCCAGGGCCTGCGCCGGGTCACGCTTGCCTCAAGGTGGAGCCGGCCGGCGGAAATGGATCCGGCCCGGGATGACTGGCGCCGTCTCGGCGTCGCGGTGCGGGATATCCGGCTCGATGACCGGCCGATCGATGACGCACGCCTCATGGAAGGATGGCACGCGCCCGAGCCCGGCATGCGCTGGACGGACGGCGCGGCTGTCATCAATGTCGCTGGCGCTCGGCGGCTGTCGTTCCGCCTGGTACCGGCCGGCTTGCCCTACTGGTCGTCCCCGGTCGGCAATGCAGTGCGCGCGGTGCCAGGATAGCGTTCCACCAGGCGCGCCGCCTCCGCGGCGTCCCAGGGGAAAGCCGCGATGAAGGACACCGTCTCGCGGGCAGCATCGAGCCCCGGGCGGTAGCGAAACCGCATCTCCACGACCTCGCGACGGGTGGTGCAGCAGACGATGTCGATATCCATCACCGCGTCCGGCAACAGGGGATTCTCAGCATCCCGGAAATGGACCGTCACGTGCCGGCCGGGGCGCATCATACCCGAATGAAACACCAGGAACCCACGCGGCGTCGCCGCTTCCATCGCGGGATAAAACCGGCGCACCTGGGCGAGGCTGCGGGCCAGTTCGTCATCGAGGATCGCATCGCTCCGCGGTGAGAGCAGGTCGTAATCGGGCAGGAGAGACGTGCTGCGCAGTTGGCGGCGCTGTGCGGTCGCCAGAACTGGCGCGCCGTCGATGATCGCCTGATATCCCACCGTGCGCGCCCCGCGGCCCTCGACCGGCGCTTCGACCACGGTGAAGACGCCGACCTGGCGCGGCATAGGCGGCACGGGCGGCACCAGCGCAGGCGCCGGCGCACAGGCCGAGAGCCCGATCGCCGAAAGCCACGCCGTAGCGATCAGAAGCTGCGCGCGGCGGTGGCGCTGGAGGCGACGGGGTTGGCCGTCAAGCGGATGATGTCGAGGAATTTTTGCCATTGGGTATATTCGGAATTGGGTGCATAGATCAGATCACGATCTCTCACATCGATCGCCTCGGCCATGAAGAAGCCGCTGGCACTGCGCAGATTGAGGACGAAGACGACCGGCTGCGGCGCGTCCTGCGCCGTCCGGCGGGGCGTGTCGGGAATTGGCACGTCTTCCCCTCTCGCCCGCGCAAGCCGGGCATCGATGGCCGCAATACGGTCGAGGATTTCGGGCGTCTCGTAGCGGAACAGCATGACCGATTGCGCATCGGCGCGATAGTCCAGCAGGCCACCGGCCCGCGCGAGGGCACCCGCCATCGTAGTTCGGTCGGCGGTCAGCCTCTCCTCGTTCACCCGGCCCGTCGCGCCGAGGACCATGTAGCGGCGCGGGTCAGCAAGCACGTGGATATAGTCTCCCAGCCGAACCTGGATATTGGTCTCTGGCCGGTCGATCAGGGTGCCCATCCGCACGCGGTGGGGCTGGGCGAACCGGATGAGTTGGACCACCAGGGCTTCCGGCACGTCAGTCACGCCGCCGGCCCGCGCGATGGCCTCGAGGATCGACTCCCCGCCGTAGCGCAGCGGCAACGGCCCCGGCGTCTTCACCGCCCCGGCTACGGTGATACCGCTGGCACCCGATGCGGCGGTGCTGACAATGACTTGGGGGGTAATCGCCTGATCGGCCAGCGCCCCGCGAATCCGCTCCGCCGCGGCCACATGGGTCAGGCCATTGACCGAGATCGGGCCGGTAAACGGCATGCTGACGCGCCCATCGGTGTCGACTGTGACCTCGGGCAGCGTCACCACGCGGGCCCCGGCCTCGGCAGACGGCATGGCTGGGTTCGGCAGGGCAGAAAACAGGCCGCCGGCGCTGGGCTCGACGATCGTTACCACAAGCTTGTCGCCAGGCCCGATGCGCGGCGCGGCCGGCCCGAGATCGGTGATGAAATGCTCGGGCCCCGGCCCTCCCTCTCGCAAGATGGGCACCATGTCTGGATAGAGGCGCACGAGGCGGAAAGGCACACGCTGCCGCAGCGTGAGTTCGCCACGCACATCCGAGGCCAATGGGCCATCGATCGGCAATTGCTGGCAACCGCTGAGCGCCGCCGCGCCGATCCAGGCGAGCAGTGCCCGGCGATTTGTCCCCGCTTGGGTGAAATAATCCTTGAACATCATGCTCTTAACACCAGGCCCCTTCCCGTGC
Organism: uncultured Rhodospirillales bacterium; assembly: GCA_903865895.1. Classification (GTDB taxonomy): domain Bacteria; phylum Pseudomonadota; class Alphaproteobacteria; order Acetobacterales; family Acetobacteraceae; genus CAIYPH01. Next base: position 33,780 of record CAIPLM010000213.1, read on the forward strand.
GGATGCGGACGGATACACCGAAAGCTGGCGTCGTCAAAGTTTCATTTTGACTTTCTTAAATGCAGCGGCGTTATGCGGCCGGGTTCGTCTGAATGATGTGAGTTGAGTTAAGTATTGATGACAATTCTGGGATGGCATTGATGACGACGACTGACGCAAATGCGTTGCACAATATCGCAGATGAACTGGGCGCCGTGCCGATGGGATGGGCGGGCGCTAACCTGGAGTCGCCCTACGTCAATTTCGGTGACGCGCTCAGTCCCGTGATGGTGGCGCTGTGCAGCGGCCGCCCGATCGCGCGGGTGCCGTTCGGATCCACCGCGCCGCGCATGGCCGCGGTCGGCACCATCGGCCACGGATTCACTGGCGGCTCGGTCTGGTTCTGGGGCACCGGCACGTCGCTGTATCGCAATCCGTTCGCACCGGCCGATCAGAAGGAGATCTATCGCAGCCCGGCCAACACCGAGATCCAGGTCTGCGCCACCCGGGGGCCGATCTCGGCCAATGTGCTGAGCGATGGCGGCCAGCGGCCCCATACCGGGGTATATGGTGACCCGGTGTGGCTGTTGACCCGCTTCCACTCCAAGCCGGTTGCGCAGGAATGGGACCTCGGCGTCATCCTGCATTTGTCCGACCTGACCGATCGCAGCTTCGATGTGCATTTCAATCCGCTCCACGAGCGCTATGTCATCGACCCCGCCTTCGCCGGACGGGTAAAGCTGATCAACACCGTTACACCCGTCGGCGTGCGCGCGGTGATGGACAAGGTGGACGAGATCCGCTCCTGCCGGCGCATCGTCTCGACGAGCCTGCATGGGTTAGTGATCCCGGAAATCTACGGCATTCCGTGCCTTTACTTCGGCGTGCGCGGGCAACAAGGGCTGTCCGAAGTGCCGCCGGATCTCGATACCGGGATCGATCCGCGGATTCTTGACCTGTATGGCGGGCTTCGCCAGGAGCGCTTCCCGATTTACGTGCAGCCGCGCCGGCGCCGCACCGATTGGGCCGACGTGATGGAGGCCGTGGATGCCTCCTGGCGCCCGAAGTCGCTGGACGAGGCGGCGCTGCTCCAGTCGCTGCCGGTGGGCGCCAATCCCGTGGTTGTGCCACCGGGCACCCATCTGGCCGACCTGCCGCTCATTCGCGATCTCGCGCTCGCCCATACCTCCGACCAGGTGTCCGAAAATGCGCGCCGTTTCGCCGTCGCGGCCAGGGCCGCAGCGCGGCGATGAGCTCCTTGCCGCGGCCGCGGGAGAGCACAGCTGCGGCATTCGCCGCGGCATCGCGGGCACTTTCGGCGGGTCGGTTGGCCGAGGCCGAGCAGTTGTTTCGCTCCGTGCTCGCCGTGGACCCGGGCCATGCGGACTGCCTGCACCGGCTCGGCGTCATCTCCCTGGCGCGCGGTGACGCCGAATCGGCACTCGCGGCCTGCGACGCCGCCATCGCCCGGCGCTCGCGCGTGAGCGCATATCACGACAGCCGTGGCGACGCGCTGGAAGCGCTGGGCCGCGATACGGACGCGATCGCGGCGTGGCGGCAGGCAATCAAGATTGAGCCCTCGGCGCTGGCACCCCTCGTCAGCCTGGGGCTCGCGCTCACCCGGGAGGATGACTCGGCGGAACCCCGCGCCGAAGCGATCCGCTGCTTTCGCCGCGCACTCGCCACGGATCCCGCCTCCTTCCCCGCGCTGAACGGCCTCGGGCTGGCGCTGCAGGCCGACGGGCGGCTCGACGAGGCCGAGGCCGCGCTGCGCGCCGCGCTGCGGATCGCGCCGGGCTATGCGGCCTTGCATCTCAATCTCGGCGCCCTGCTGTGCGAACGCGGGCAGCGCGGCGACCACGGCCGATGGTTTGCCGACTCGGAGGAGGCGCTAACCCGCGCGCTGGCGCTCCAGCCGGGCAATCCCGCCGCCCAGGTTGCACTTGCCCGCCTGCGCTGCTGCCAGGAGCGCTACGAGGAGGCGGAAGCGCTGCTGCGCGCGGCACTCACCGCCACACCCGAATCACGCAACGCGCGGTTGCTGCTTGCCTTCATCCTGATCAGCTCCGAACGCTACACCGAAGGCTGGCAGCATTACGCCTGGCGCAAGGGCGGGCCGGGGCGCCTCGCGCCCTTGCCCGGCCCCGCGTGGGATGGCTCCGACCTCGCCGGCCGCACTCTGCTCGTGGTGAGCGACGAAGGGTTTGGCGACTGGCTGCAAATGTCCCGTTTCCTGCCGCTTGCCGCGCGCGGCGGCCGCGTGGCGGTGCAGGTGCCCAAGCCGCTGATGCGCCTCGCCCTGTTGATGGACGGTATCGACGTCGTTCAGTCCGGCCCCGACGCGCCGGCGCACGACGTCTGGTGCTCGGCGACCGATTTGCCGGAGCTGTTCCGCGTCGGGATCGAGGCCATCCCCGCCGAAACGCCGTACCTGCGCCCCGCTCCCGCCGACGCCGCGCAGTGGCGCGAACGCCTCGCCGGGCTGCCGGGCCGGCGGGTCGGCCTCGTCTGGGGTGGCAGCCGCACCCAGAAGGCCGACCCGCTGCGATCCATACCGCTGGAGGGCTTCCTCCCGCTCGCCGGCGTGGCCGGCGTGAGCTTCGTCAGCCTGCAGAAGGACCGCCCCGCCAGCGTGCCGGCCGGGCTCGCCTTGCACGACTGGACCGCCGAATTGGCCGACTTCGCCGATACCGCCGCGCTGGTCAGCGCGCTTGATCTCGTAGTCACCGTCGATACCGCGGTCGCCCATCTCGCCGGAGCGCTTGGCAGACCGGTATGGATGCTCAATCGCTGGGATGGCGCCACCGATCCGCGCTGGCTGCGCGGCCGCGCCGGCACGCCGTGGTACCCGTCCATGCGCATCTTCCGCCAGGGCCTGCCCGGCGCGTGGGCCCCGGTGCTCGAAGCTGTCCGCGAGGCATTGACCGAGTTCGCGGCATGAACCGGCCCCTTAGGCCCCGCCCGCTTGACCTCGCGCGTGAGCGGCACGCCGCGGGGGACGCCGCGGGGGCGGAGACGCTCTACCGCGCGGCCCTCGCCCTCCGCGCTGATGACCCTGAGGCGCTCCGCCTGTTGGCCATGCTGCTGCATGAGACCGGCCGCGACCAGGCGGCACGGCCGCTGATCGCGCGCGCCGCCGCCCTTCGCCCCGCCGATTCGGCGACGCTCGATCTGCTCGGCGTCGTCCTGCGCGCCTGCGGTGAGCCCGAGGCGGCCGTCATCGCGCTCGGCAAGGCCGCCGCGCTGGCGGGGGATGATTTCGCGCCGCACTTCAATCTCGGCAACGCGCTCCACGCGCTGCGGCGCGACGACGAGGCCACGCTCGCCTACCGCGCCGCGCTGCGCCTCGCGCCGGACCGCGCGCAGATCTGGAACAACCTCGGGGACGTCCATTTCGCCGACGGCGCGGCATCCGCGGCCATATTGTGCTACCGGGCCGCCACCCGGCTGGACCCGGCGGCGGCACAGTATCATTTCAATCTTGCCCAGACCCACCGGCTTGCCGGCGACAAGCCGGCCGCGGTGGCGGCATATGACCGGGCGGCCGCGCTGGCGCCGGACAACGCGGTCATCCGCCATCACCAGGGCCAATTCCACAAGGAACTCGGCAACCTCGATGCAGCCGTGCTCGCTCTCGTCGCCGCCGTGCGGGCGCAGCCGGAGGATGCCGGGCTGAAGAACGACCTCGCCGGTGTGCTACAGAATCTCGGCCGTTTCGACGAGGCTGAGACTCTGCTGCGCGAGGTGGCGGCCGCCAATCCGGATGCCCCGGCGGTGCTCAGCAATCTCGGTCAGCTGATCGCCGATACCGGCAGGCTTACCGAAGCCGACTCCCTCTATCGTCGCGCGCTGGAGATCGCCCCAGGCTTCCCCGGCGCGCGCTACAATCTCTGCATGAGTCTGCTGGCGCAGGGCCGCTGGCGCGCGGGATTCGCCGACTACCATGTCCGCTGGGAGGCGCTCGGCTGGGCGCCACGCTTCGCCACCCCGCCCTGGCAGGGCGAGGGCACCAAGGCAACGCGCGTGCTGGTGCATGAGGACCAGGGGCTTGGCGACTTCGTCAATCTCTGCCGCCTCGTTTCCGCCGCTTCACAGCGGGCACGCGTTCTGTTGCAGGTTCCCCGCCCGCTCCGGCGCCTGATGCTGACGCTGGCTGGGGATTTCGAGACCATCCATCCCGAGGACTACAAAGACCGGACCGGACCGGACTACGACTACCAGTGCCCGATGATGGACCTCCCCGCTGCGCTCGGCCTGCCGGACGACGCCCTGACAGCCGGCGTGCCCTACCTGGCCGCCGATCCTGCGTTGACGGCCGCCTGGCGGGAGCGGCTCGCGGCCTTGCCGGGCCGCAAGATCGGCCTCGTCTGGGCCGGCAATCCCGACTATCCGAACGACCGTGCCCGCTCCTTGCCGTTCGACACCCTGTTGCCGCTCGCGGATGTGCCGGGCGTCACCTTTATTTCCCTGCAGAAAGGTGGCGCGCCCTGGACCCGGCGCGACCCGGCCTCCGCGCGGCGGCTCGGCCTGGTGGATTGGAGCGACGATCTCGCTGACTTCGCCGACACCGCCGCCTTGATCGCGGCGCTCGATCTGCTGATTTCCGTCGACACTTCGGTGGCGCACGTCGCCGGAGCGATCGGCGCGCCGGTATGGATGTTGAACCGTGTGGATACCGACTGGCGTTGGGGACATGCCGGCACATCGAGCGCCTGGTATCCAACCATGCGGCTGTTTCGCCAGACCGTGCCGCGCCAGTGGCGTTCGGTGATCGCTGACATCCGGGCGGCGCTGATTGCCGGTTAACACCGGCTCCACCACACGTGAAACCGCCTTATACCGACCCGCCAACCCCACGCGCGATACCAACCCGCACAATGCGTGGAGGAGTGACGCATTGTGCGGGTTGGCATTATTCAGGTTTACGGTACGCTGAGTTTATCAAGTCGAAAAATCATGACTTCTAAAAACTATAAAATCATGACTTTTGAATAAAACGAATTTTATCTTGAATCTCATGATCGGTTTATCAAGTTATGTCATAAAAGTGTATTTGAATTAACGTGATAAATCTATCGTCAATGAGTCGCCGATTGGGTATCCAGCACCCGCAGCCGAACAGCTCCAGTCCTCGGCGGCACCAAGTTCGCCTATCAAATCAATCGGAGAGATCTCGAAATGAACCGCAATATCCTGCTCGCCACCACCGTGGTGGCGGGTCTGGCTGGCTTCGCCTCCATGGCGTCCGCCCAGATCACCTATGACGCCACGACCAACCCGAACGGCGCTCAAGGCACCCCGAAGATCTATGGCGGCGGCTCCTCGCTCGCCGTCAACATGTACAACCGCACCGCCTCGTTCATCGCCACCGCGACGAACGTCGGCACCGCGACGCTGAACCAGGGCCTGAACACCCCCGGCGCCATCGCCGGCTCCACCCAGGGTGAACTCTGGTACCAGGCCGATGGCTCGGGTGCCGGCCAGAAGGCGTTCCTGACGCAGACCCCCACGGTCCACACCCAGGAGACCGACGCGGGCGCCGTTGTCGCCTTCGGCGCCACGGACGCCTATCTGAGCACGAGCCAGATCGCCTGCTGGAACACCGGCTCGGCGACCGACTGCTCCGCCGCCGGCTACAGCACGCCGACCGCTTCCGCGAAGTCCAAGGGCGGCCCGCTCATCCAGCTGCCGGCCTTCGGCACCGCGATCGCCATCGCCCACACCAACTTCGCCTTCACCAAGGGCATCCAGCTCGACGACAACGACATCTGCGGCATCTTCTCGGGCAAGATCACGGATTGGTCGGGCATCGAGACCAAGCCGGGCGGGACCGCCCCCAAGGGTCTCGGCGGCGCCATCAAGGTGTACTACCGCCAGGACGGCTCGGGCACCAGCTTCCTCTTCACCCAGCACCTTGCCGCGGTTTGCAACAGCACGAACTCGGCTTCGGGCGTGACCTTCACCGCCACCAAGCTGTTCGCTGACGTCTTCGGCGCCACCTCCTCGGGCGGCACCTGGACGGCGGGCGCGTTCACGACCAACACGTCGGGCCATCACTTCATCGGCGCCGGCCACACCCCGGCCGGCTCGACCTTCGTTGCGGCCAGCGGCTCCGGCGGCGTCGCCGACGGTCTCATCGGCGGCACCAACAACGTCGCCTATCTGACGCCGGACTACACCTCGATCGCGCCGAAGGGCCTCGTTCACTACGCCGCGGTGGCCGCTCTCGCCCACACGACGATCAACACCGCGACGATCGACCCGTCGCTCTCCGTCTATCAGAACATCAAGGTCGCCAAGGTCTACAACAGCACCGAAGGCAAGGCCTATCTTCCGAACGCCGGCGGCGCCTATGTCGGCCTGATCAACCCGGCCCCGACCGACTTCAACCCGGGTTACCCCGCCAGCCTCGCGGCCGCGCAGAACCCCACCCAGTGGGTGCCGGCGATCGCCACTCCGCTGAAGGGCTACCCCATCGTCGGCTACACCACCCTCGAACTGCCGACCTGCTACTATGACGCCGGCACCGCCAACTACATGAAGGCGTTCCTGACCCAGCTCTACAGCGCGGGCAACAAGCCGAACCTCGTCGCTGAAGGCTTCACCGGCGTGCCGTCGGCGTTCTCGACCATCATCAAGAACGTCTTCATCACCGGCAAGGCGATCTATCAGCTCAACATCCAGAACCCGACGGTTTGCAACCAGACGACCCTGGCTGGCACCTTCAAGGGCCTCGGCGCGCCCTGATCCACGCCTAGCCTGACGACGGTTGGGCGGGCGGCTCCTTCGGGGGCCGCCCGTTCGATTCATCTGTCTTACAACAGCAACTTGCGGCCAGCCCGGCCAGGCAATAGATGGGCGCGGACACCACGCGGACATGCCATGACGCTCGGACCAGACACGAACGACGCACCCCACGCAGCGCAGCGGCAGGCCGGTTTTACCCTGCTCGAAATCCTGGTGGTGATCGCTATTCTCGGCCTGCTGATCGGCCTGGTCGCCCCGGCCGCGCTGCGCCAGCTCGGCGGCGCGAAGTTGTCGATCGCGAAGCAGTCAATCGAGCGAATCGGCGCCGCGCTCGATCTCTACAAGCTCGATGTCGGCCGCTACCCTGGCACCGAGCATGGCCTCGGCGCCCTGTCCGACAAGCCGTCCGGCATCAACGGCTGGAACGGCCCCTACGTCAAAGGCGCCATCGCGGCCGATCCTTGGGGGCGTAACTGGGAGTACCGCGCGCCCTCCAGCCGGACCGGCCATGATTATGACCTCTGCTCCGCCGGCCCCTCCGGCACCGGTGGCGGCGAGCAGATCTGCAATCCCTGAAGCCGCTTAGATCGCCGCGCACTCACCGCGGGCGAATCGGCCGAGTTGCGCCGCGGCCGCGGCGATCGCCGGGGTCCAGTCGCCCAGAGCGGGCTGGCGGAACTGCCGCAGCGTCGGATACCATGCGCAATCGTCGCGGCCGATGCCCCAGCGCCAGTCGGTGGCGAACCGGTTGAGCAGCCACACCGGTGCCGCCAGCGCACCGGCGAGATGGGCGACGGAGGTGTCGACCGTGATCACCAGGTCCAGCGCCGTCACCAGCGCGGCGGTATCGGCGAAATCCCCGAGTTCACCGGTCCAGTCGACCAGGCCAAACCCCTCCGCCTCGCCCGGCGCGGGCTGCGTCCAATCGGCACCGCCCTTCTGCAGGGAAACGAAGGTGACGCCGCCAATATCGGCGAGCGGACGCAGTGCTTCGAAGGCCAGCGACCGGCCGCGATCATTGGGATAATCGGGGTTGCCGGCCCAGCAGATTCCCACCTTGATGCCCGGCAGCGCACCCAGCCGGGCCCGCCAGGCCGCGACCGCGACGGGGTCAGCGGCCAAATAGGGCGAGGCCGGCACGTTGGCCGGCGTGGTCCCCCATAGCAGGGGCAGATGCTCGATCGCCAACTGCCGGTGGAACCGCAGGGGCTGCGGGCCGGGGATGAAGCGGTCGAGCCCGGCCAGACTGCCGAACAACCGCTCCAGCGGCGGCGGCCCCGCGAAGGCCACCTTCGCGCGGGGCGCGCACAGCCCGGCATAGCGGGCGAGCATGATGGTATCGCCGAGCCCGCCATCGCTGTGCAGCAACAGCGTGCCCGGCCCGCCATATTCATCCCGCAGGTATTCACCCCGCCACGCCGGCACCTCCAGGCGGTTTTCGGAGATCACGGAATGCCGCCCGGCGAGACGGGCAGGCAACCCGTTTTCATAGTCGCCGAGGGTGAGCAGGACGCATCCCAGATTGTAGCGCGCATAGGCATGGTCCGGCGCGGCGGCCACGGCGCGGGCCAGCGAGTCGCGCGCCCCTTCCCAGTCCCCGAGGTCACGCTGCACGAGCCCGCGGCTGACCAGCGTATCGGCATCGGCCGGCCGCAGCGCGAGCGATTGGTCGAACAGCGGCAGGCTGTCCGCCAGGCGGCCGGCATAGGCGAGTTCCAGGGCAGCTTCCGCCAGCGCGCCGGCGGTACGGGCAGGCTGCGTGATCTCGTTCATGTCAGGTAGAATCCCCCGTGCCCATCGCTGCTGGTGCCGAAACCATGGCTGGTGAGGTCGCCAGAGAAGAGAAGCTGCGCTGCCCCTCCGGTTCCTCCGACGCTCAGCGTGCCGCCGGTGGCATCGCCGGTGTAGCTGAGGCTGGGAGTGGTGATGCCGACGAGGTCGATCACACTGCCGCCGCCAAAGCCCGAAATGGTACCCGCGAACCGGCTGGGCGCCTCGATCACCACCGTACCGGCATTGCCGACGAAGGAGACCGTGCCGCTGTTGACGGCGCCGAGGAAGTCCAGCACGCAGCCGTCGTCAGCGACGAAACTCCCCGTTCCGGCCACCGCAGCCAGCGCCAGCGTTCCGGAGGAAACCTCGACACTGCCCTCGTTCACGATGGCAACGCCGACGGTGCTGGTACCGCTGCCGGCCGACTTCACGAATGCGCCGTAATTGGTGATCCCGGCATAGCCGCCTGCCGCAACGGCGAGCGTGCCGTCGGCAAGGATCTGATATGAACCGAGATTGACCATCGAGGCGTCGCCAACCGGCGTGCCGGACGGCAAACCGCCGAGGTGCCAAATGGCGCCATTGTCCAGGATCGTGCCCGCATTCTCGACCTGGCGCCCGCCATCGAGCCAGATCTGCGCGCCGGCATCGAGCGTCGTCGCCGTGCCGAGCACGGTGGCGCCGGAGCCGGTCTCGATATCCACTCCGCGGATATGCGCGGCCCCGGAGATCGCGTAGATGCCGACACCGTTGACCACGCTCGTGCCGGTTTGCTCCAGCGCACCGGCGCCGAAATAGTGGCTGCCGAGCACAAGAGTGCCGCCGGAAGCGGTGAAGGCGCCGTTGACGACGGTGGTTGCGCGCTGCGTATCGAGGACGCCGCCGGACAGGGCGAGCCCGCCGGACAAGGAGAACGCACCGACCAGGGAGAGCGTCCCTCCTCCGATGCCGAGCGCGCCGGTGGGGTCAACGGTGATGTGAGATGCGAGGAGCTTGCCACCCTGCTGCAATTGGATTGTGCCGGAGCCGACATGAAGGCGGCCGCCGCCCGTCAGCGGCATGCCGATCACCGCGGTGCCGCTGCCGGTAGGCTTGTCGATCATCCCGAGATTGGTCAGCGCGATCGTGCCGGCGCCGCCGAAGATTGCGGCACCGTCCTGCATCACCAGGGTGCCCGCGGTCGCATTGGCCAGGGTGCCGCTGCCAAGCACGTCTCCGGACGGCTCGCCGCCAACCACGATCGTGCCGCCCGCCAGCGTCAACGTCCCGCGGTTGACCAGCTTCATGCCACCATCGAGATACAGTGCCGCGGCATCGCCAGGGGTGCCGGTGCCGACGACGCCAGATCGCCAAACCGTGGTTGCCGCGGGGCCTTGCAGTACCGCCGGGCCATCGACGGCGAGTTGGAAGGTTGCAATCGAATGCTCGGTGATGACGCTGCTGCCCGCGTGCAGGTCAAGCAGGAAGGCCGACCCGGTGTGCACGGCGAGCCGCAAGACGGCATCGTCGAGCACCACTGAGCTGTCGGGCGCGTTGAGCCAGCCGGCGCTGAAATCGATCGTCCCGCCGGTTGCCGATAGCGTGCCGGCCGAGCGGAAAATCCCGTTGGTGATGGTCAACCCGGCACTGCCCACCGCAAGCGTCGCCGCCGCCCCGATGACCAGCCCGGCACCGCTCGAATGCAGCGCGCCGAGGACGCGCAACTCGCCCTCCCCTACCGTCAACGTGCCGCTGTTTGTCAGCGGCGCGGTAATGGTCGCGCTACCTGGGCCATCAAAGGCGAGCGAACCGGCATTGACCACGCCGATGCTCCCGCTGCCGCCTGCGATGACGGTCCCGGTGGTCTTAATTTCCAGCGCCGCGCCGCCCTGGATGATGAAGTTTCCTCCGCCGGTGCCGCCGCCGGGGGCGGCGCCGAGCACGATCGCGCCATCTGCCAGGAGCATGGTGCCGTAGTTTCGGACGGTGCGGCCGGCGTCGAGCCAGAGGGTACCGGCGACGCCGACATCACCGAGCAGCGTAGGGCCATGCAGTTCGGTCGTCCCGACACTTGAATGGACAACATCGCCAAACAGCGTTGTGGTGCCATAGACGCCGACGAACGGCGCGCCTGTCAGCACCGATGGGGCCGCGGAACCGTCTTGGGTGAGCCCGGCAATGACGACGCTGACATCGTCGAAGATGGTTCCGGCGCCAATAACCGCGGTATCAAAAATGTCCGGTACCGTGGTACCGGTGCCACCCACCCAATTGGATGCCCGTGACCATAAATTGTTGATACCGGAAGCCCAAGTCAACGTTGCCATCAAAAATTCCGTATCATGCGGTTTGCAGTTCCCAATCACTGAACCGGATCGCTATATACCGCCCGACATTCGGACGATCGATGAATTTCGTGAGTCCTTCCGGTCAAAATGGACATGAAAAAGGCAGACGTGACATGCGCTTGAACCGATTGGCGGCCTGCGTCACCGTGACGCTGCTCCTTGCGGCGATGGTTCCTCGGGCGCAGGCGCAGGTCGGCGGCCCGATGAGCGACTACATGCTCATGCGCGTGTGCACCGCTTCGGCAAGCCCAGGGGCCGCGATCCTTCAGGGCGTCGTGCCCGGTGATGCCGCCTGTGTCTACTCGCGGCAAATCGCCAACGGCGAGACGCCTCCGTACACCATGCGCGACTTTGCGCCGAACTATCAGATCCCGACTTCGTCCTGCCCGGCGAGCTACGGGCCTTTGCTCCGCGGCAATGTCCCGGTGACGATCGGCGGAGTCACCCGCAATGTGACGTTCTCCCAGACGGCGAGCAACGCGATTTGCAACAAGGCCAGCCTCCTCAGTGGCGCCGTGTTCCCTGATCAAACTTCGGTGCAGTACTACGACCCATCCACCGGCTACGGGTCGATTATGGGCAGTTCGGGGCCCAATGGCGTGACCTTGAATGATTCATATAACCTGTTTGCCCAGGGCGCGACGACGGGTGGGATACCGTCGACGCCCATTTGCAAGACGTCGAACCCCTTCGTCGCGGCGCGGTTCACCAATAGTTGGGTCGTCGGCAAGTCACCGGTCTCAGCCAAGATACCTGGGCCGATCGAGTATGCGACGGTCAATTTGCAGTTGCTCACGCCGGATCGGTACAGCATCCAGCAAGCCGCCGGCACGGCCTGCTCGACGCCTTATGTCGGGAGCTTCCATATCTGGCGGATCGATTGGTTCCTGTTTTTCTCCGGACGGCATTTGCCGGCAGTGATCAACACCCATTACACCCAGGCGGCCAGCAACAACGCCGGCCCCGGCTCCGCGCAGCAATTCGAACGCACCTATTGGACCCGTGAATTCGGCCTCTCACGCTGGGAAAAATGGACCCGCGGGGACCTGATAACGAGCGGCCCTTCGCCGGCGACGCAGGCGAAGGCGCTATTGCAGCACGCCACCTGCGCCCAGGTGGGCCGCTCGGCGGGAGTGCCGCACTCCATCATCACCAACCCGGCGGACAGCCACGTCACCAGCAGCGTTGTCCTCAGCAACGTCAACGGGGTGTACCAACGGGTCGTCGGTCCGGACGGCGTCACCCAGACCTGGTACATGACCCTGTGTTCGGATTATACGAACATCGACCGCTCAACCACTGGCCAGTCGTTGCCGGCCATTGCCCCGGCTTATCTCCTGCTTTGGGCGCCCTGACGCGTCAGTAGGCCGCGCCATCGAACAGCGCGGGATGGAGCGGCCAGTGCGGGGCGTCGAAGCTCACCGCCGGGCGGAGGGGGAATGCGTCGAACAGGCCGCGCGAGTCGATCCGCAGCGGCTCCCAAGCCCGGTCGAGCCAGCGGATCACCTGGTCCCAGCGCGTCGGCAGGTGGCGCTGAGCACCGAAAACCGGGACATGGCGCCGCGTGGTACCGGAGTACCAGTCCCGCACGCGATGGTCCATCGGCAGGTCGAGGTTCTCGACATCGGCCATGAACCCGGCGCCGGGATGCGTGCTGAACCAGGCGTTGGGAATCCCGAAGGTCTCGGGAATCACCAGGCCGTGGAAGCTCGTCGAGACGATCCGGCGGCACGCACGGATATCGTCGATGCGGGCGAGCAATCCTTCGATTCCCTGCTCGGTATAGGTGTTGATGATACGAATGGCGCCGGATAGGCCGGGTGGGATGTCATATCGGCGATAGGCCGCGACAACGGGCGACTCAGGCGCGAGGCGCTCCAGTTCGGTGATGTGCACGATCACGCCAAGCTCCCAGCGCGGCGTTACCGGCCGGTGGCCGGCGATCCGGTCGATGAAACAGACCGGGTCGCCAAATACGTCAGGCGCCTCGATCCCGGCCGCGCGAAGTTGCCGCGCGCTGTTCCGCCCGCGCATGGCGTGGGCGTGAAACCGAGTGTCCGGAGGTGCGGCGAAACGGCCGAGGCCCGGGTCAAAGGCGTTTCGCTTGGCATCGAGACCGGTGCCCCAGAAATGGACGATGCCGTTGCGCAAGGTATGCCCGATCGTGCCGACGGCGGCCAGTCGCTCTCCCCGGTCGTCGAAATTCCGGCGGACCAGCGGCCGGCCGGAGATTGCCGACACCAATACCGCGCTCAGCGCGTCGCCAAGATTGGGATAGGGTGCGGCCTCGGACGTCGCCGCCCAGCAAAGCGGCACCCCCCCGGCGGCGTCGGCCACGTCGTCGAGCGTCACCGGGACGGCCTTTGCCGTGTGTACCGCGGGCGCTCCACCCGCATGACCGGTGTCGCGCGGCAGGGCGGCGATCAGGTCATCCTCGCGCAACCAGGCTGGGCTCCATGCCCGGTCGATCGCGGAAATCACGGCGTCGGGATCCAGTAGCCGATCACCCGGCGGGGCAAACACCGGGACCGTTTTGCGCCGCAGGCCCGCGTAGAAGTCGGCCATTTCGTGGGGCAGAAAGTCGGGGGTCGCGCTGACGCGATGCATGCCGGCGGAGGCATCGGTGACGAGTGCCAGGCAAGGAATGCCGTAGGCCTCCGCAATCGCCAGCCCGTCGACCGTGGTCGCCAGGATCCGGCGGCAGGCACGAAACCGGTCAAGCCAGCCGATCACACCGGCCTCATCGTCGGGCGCATTCCCCGCCATCACCGCGACCCAGTCCGGCAGGCCGCGCGGCACCGCCTCTCCAGGCCGCAGCACGAGCCCAAGGTCATGAGATGGCGTGCTGTCCGTATTGTGCAGCCATGGCACCAGCCAGGCGGGATGACCATAGATCTCCGGCCCGCCGATGATCGCACGTGTGAAGGGGCCCAGGCTGGCACGGGCATCCCACTCCGCGGAGCCACCTTTGCCGCTCACGTGGCAACCCCAGGCAATGATGGGGCCATGGAGGTCGCCCGCCGTGAGCGCGACCCCGGCCGCCAGCGGCCGCAGCGCCAGTCGCGCCGCGCACCGTGTTACCGGGTGGCCACCGAGATGGGCGACAACGAGCGCGGCAACCGCCGCGCCGATGCCGGCGCCTTCGGTCCAGAGCAGGGGGACCGTCCCGTCATCGAGGAGGGGGAGGCCGGGAAGACTGGGGATACACATAATCCCCATGAGGCTTACCCCGATCAGTCATGGCAAGAACACCGCCCAGTTGCCCGGCAGCGAGGAAAAATCGTATTCGCGCAAAGGTTTAAACTTTCTGTAACACGAATCCCTTGCAGCGCGGATGCAGGCCCGGCAAAGGACAGCCGGGAACAGGCCCAGATCCGTCCATTGCCATTCAATGGACGGCAGCACCAGGACCGGAGCGGATATATGGACGCATCGAAGCCACCACCGTTTGCCGTCGCGCCGCTGACCGGTCAGCGCGGCCGCCCGACAAGCGCGGGTGGCCCAAAGGTGCAACTTAGCCTGCGTTTGCCCGCAAATTGGATCTATCTGTTGCGGAAATTGGCGATCGAGGCATCGGACCGCGAGGACCGTATGATCACGCCGCAGGAGATCGTGCGCCGCCTGGTCGAACTCTCGCTCGACAGCGACGCCGCGCGCGATCAGCGCCTCGGGGCGACCGGCGAGGCGTAGTCGGGCGCTGCCGGCCGCTGTGGCCGGGCGCTGCGACCGAAATTGTCACCAAGCTGGTTCGCTGTCGCCGCGGCGCTGAACGTGCCTGCCGCCGCCGGCGCCACGTTCGGCAGCACCGGCAGGCTGCTGCCGGCGCCGAACCGCCGCGGCGGCACATCGCGCACAAGCCATGCGCTCAGGCACTCAAGCGAGCGATCCGGGGGTGGCCGGTCGCTGCCGATCTCGACCTCGACGCAGGGCACGGCCTCAGCCATCGCCCCTGCCGGCGACAGCCAAGCGATAATCACGGCGGCAAGGCAGGCTTGGCGGCGCATCGGTCTCCATTCCGCTGGCTGACGGCCACATCATAGAGCATTGATTGGCGTCCCTGAATGGCCGGCAGCGCCGATTCACTGTTTTTTCAGATCGCCGCGGTCAACTGAGGCCGCCTCCAGGACGGAGGCCTGAAGCGCCCGGATCGGCGCCGCCACCGCCACCGGCGGGCCGAGGCGGCCGACACTCCGGCGCGTCTTGCGCAAGGGTCTCCCGTCCATGCAAGGCTCCGTCCTCACGGCTCTTACCCGTGCCAGTCAGTTCGCCGCGCTGTTGACCTTCCTCCTGCCCACCGGCGCGGCTCAGGCAGCCAGCATCACAGACTTCATGGTTATGACCGTCTGTACCGACGCGGCGGGCGCACTCCAGACAGCGATGGCGCCGATCGATCCGGGTTGCCGGAGCCGCCGCAAGCTCCTGCCGGGCGAGCCGGCCCCCTATCGGCTGACGACATTCAGCGCGGCCAACGATGTTTGCGCCAATCGCCAGGGTGTTGTCGTCCGCCACAACATGCCCGTTGTCGTCAACGGCGTTACACGAATCGTCAGCTACGATGACCATATTCCCCGCTCCGGCTGCCGCCTCTCCGGCGAGCAGCTTTCGTATGGGGCCTCGATCCAGGGAACCGACGGCCTGTTCGGCTTCATCCTCGGTGATGACGGGCCAACCGGGCAGATCAACTTCGAATCGCCGCCGATCTGCCGGGCCTTCCCGGCCTCGGCCCGCCGCTTCAGCCGCGGCTGGGTTATCGGCCCGGTCAATCTCCCCTCGCCGGGCGGCAGCGGGTTCGTCGCGATGCCCGCCGTGCTGGGGATCGGTGATCCCGGCGTGGTCCTGTCCCGGCCTTGCCCGCAGGGCGGGCCGCTGGCGTTGACCACCTGGACGATGGACCGCATGATCTTCACCGGCGGTCTGACCCTCGATGCCCTGGTCTCCGACCATTTCAGCCGTGCCAATCTCGTCGGAACCGGCCCCGGCGCGGCACAGCAGATGGAACGTACCTACTGGACCACTGAATTCGGCCTGACCCGTTGGGAGAAATGGGCGCGGGCAGACTGGACCGGCGGCGGCACACCGGTTCCGGCACTGGGCCGGGCGGCCTGGGCGACGCCCACCTGCTCGCCTCCCCATGGTATGGCGATGACAGGCGACCAGCAGCCGGGCGCGCTGCGCACCCAGGGCGAATGGAGCCAGATCATGCGCGATGCGCGCACCGGCCAGCAATTCACCTGGTTCCTGCTTGATTGCCGTGACTACAGCAACATCGACCGCACCGCGCAAAGCGCGCCGCCGGCGGTCCCCGCGCGCTACTTGCCGTGGTGGAAGGGTTAGGGCTCCGCTCTCACGACCTCGCCGGCCGCAATCGGCTGTCGCGTGCAGTCCGTTCCGGCGCGACGGCGGCCACTGGCTGGAGGCAGGCCTAGCCCGGTGCTACCGCAAAGCCGGCCGGTGGCAGGCCGGTGCGGTGCCGGTCGATCATCGTCTGGTAGGCCGCCTCGAGGTGCCGGGCGAATGCGATGGCGTCAAACAACGGCGCTGCCGTGCGGGCTGCAAGCAGATGCTCTCTGATCCGCCCTCGCCGTAGCGGATCGGCGGCGAGGGCGCGCACCAGCGCGTGATATCCCTCAGGATCCGCGGCGACCAGTTCATCCAATCCCACCGCGCGCAGCAGGCTGGCCGCAACGCGCGAGGCGAAGCAGCGCCCGCTCCAGGTGACCACCGGTAAGCCCGCCCAAAGCGCATCGGCGGCGGTAGTGTGGCCGCCATAGGGCCAGGTGTCGAGGAACAGATCGGCCGCAGCGTGCCTGGCGATATGGGCGGCGAGTTCGACCGGCGGCGCGAAAAACAGGCGGTCCTGCGCGATTCCATGTCCCTCCGCATGGGCGCGCAAGGCCGCGGTGGCTAACGGATTGGATTCGTAGATCCAAAGCACGGCCTGTGGCAATCCGGCAAGAAGCGACATCCAGAGCGCAAAGGCATCCGCGTCGATCTTGTAGCTGTTGTTGAACACGGCCAAAACAAGCGCATCCTCGGGCAAGCCGAGTTCGGCCCGGGAGGGGGGAGACGCCGGAATCGCGCGGCTGCGGTCGTTCGGCTGGTAGCTGCCGGGCAGATGGACAATCCGCTCGGACCAATTGGCCTGTTCCGCCATCGGAAGTACGGTCGCATCGGCGATCACGTAGTCATAGGCATTACCGCCCATGCTCGCGGGATAGCCGAGATGGCTGACCTGGATCGGCGCTGGACGGAGTGCCGCGATCTCGGGCCGGGCGCCGGTGGTATAGCCCTTCAGGTCGATAAGGATGTCGATGCCCGCTGCCGCGATGCGCCGTGCGGACGCGGCGGGGGGTTCGAGGCCCAACCGCTCCACCCGGTCGAACGCCGCCAGCGTTCGGGTCCGGGTCGCCGACCCATCATCGGCACTGTAGCAAAAGGCGACCGCCTCGAAGCGATCGCGGTCGTGGTGCGCGAAGACCTCGGCCATCAACAGCGCGGTGGCATGCTGGTTGAAATCGCCGGAGAGGTAGCCGAGCCGAATGCGCGCCCCCTCCCCCACAGGCCGCGCGGCCAGCGACGGGCCGGCGTGGGAGCGGACACTGGCAGCGAGATGCCAGGCAAGACGGCCATGCACTGCCGGGTCATCCACCGTCGCCAGCAACGCGAAAGGATCGAGGAAGCAGGGCATGTCCTGCTCCAGGCGCTGCCGGAGGCGGGCCACGAGAGCCGCGCGGCATGACCAGTCGCACGCATGGGCCATGGCCAGCACGGTCTCGCCAAGTTCGCGCGTGATATCCGCCCCGGCCGCCTCGGCGCGATCAAAAGCGGCAAGCGCAGCGGCGAAGCGATGCCGCCGCCCTTCGACCCAGCCGAGCCCCTTGAGCGCCTCGATATCGCCAGGGCGTCGCTTGAGCAGGGCCTCGAAGGCGGCGGCGGCCTCATCAATACGGCCCAGCTCAGCAAGCGTCCGGGCCAATGCATGGCGGGCGGCGATATGCTCGGGATCGGTGCGGGACGCCGCGCGAAACCGTTCGACGGCCAGGTCAGGACGGCCCCTTGCGCGCTCCAGCCGGCCGGTGAGGTAAGCAACGCCGGCGCTGCGGACCGCACGCTGTGCCGCCTGTCGTACGAGCGGCTCGGCTTCGCCCGGCCGTCCGGCATCGAGCAACAGGTCGGCGAGATCGAGCAGCGCGGCCGGCCCGGCGCCCAGCGCCATGGCCCTATGTTGTAGATCCAGCGCCGCAGTAAGGTCCCCCACATCGCGGCGCACCCGCGCCCAGGCAGCGAAGGTGGCGGCATCGCCGGGGAGTTGCGCGAGGCGCGCCCGGCAGGCCGCCTCGGCGTCGGCCAGACGCCCGGCGCGGCGCTGCGCCTCGATATCGGCGACGGACGGGCCCACCGATCAGCGCGGCGCCACGGCGCGCGCGAGGTCGATTTCATTGATCTGCACCGGTTCGCGCCGGAGCATTTCGTCGATATAGGCGCGCGCCGCTTGCTGCGCACGGCTCTGGCGCAGCGCCTGCACAATCTGATCACGCACCTCAGGCAGTGCCGCCGGCCCTGGCGGCTTGACGGCAATCAGCTTGACGACGTGCCACCCGGTATCGCCCCGCACGGGTTCGCTGATCGCCCCATCGGCGAGGGCGGCGACGGCATCGCGGATACCGGGCAAGAGCTGATCCTCGCGTACCCACCCGATCGACCCGCCGCGCTCCGCCGCGCCGCGTTCCTGGGAAAATCGCTTTGCAAGATCCGCGAAATCCGCCTTCGGCCGCACAGCTTGGCTCCGGATGTCTTGCGCCTTGCGTCGCGCCTCATCCTCAACCTCCCGTGCCGCGCCGGCGGGCACCAGGATGGCGATCTGCGCAAGGTTGTATTGCCGAGGCACGGTGAAGCGCGCCTTGTTGGCGTTGTAGGCCGCCGTGACATCGGCCTCCGCCGGGAAAGCCGGATCGTTGGGCACCAGCGTGGCGAGATAGGCCTGCACCAGCACCGCCTCCTGCGCCTCGGCCATGCGCTGTGCCACATCGGGCCGCTGATCGATGCCCTTTGCCCGTGCCTCGGCGGCAAGGCCGAGCTGCGCGATGCGCTCTCGCACCAGCAGTGCCAGTGTCTGCGGCGACGCCGCAAGCTGCGCTTTCAGCGACGGATCGGCACGGTCCACCAGATCGCGCACATCGGCGGCCGACAGCCGAAGCGTGCCGCGTTGAGCCACCACATCGCCTTGCGCGTATGCTGCTGCGGCACTCAGCGTCAATGCCAGGGTCGCGAGGCGAAAAGGCAGACGGATCTTCATTGGGCAGGCCCCTTGGTCTCGGGTAGGCATTCAAGATCGCGGATTTTCTCGTCCATATCCTGCACAAGGTTCTCGAGTTCAACGCGCCAGAGCCCAAGCAGCGGCTCGTAGGAGCGCACCAGCAACGCCCGGAAGCTCTGGCTCTCGTAGAGGTGCAGGATGTCGTGCGCCACTGTCAGCAGGCGCGTATTGAGCGAGCGGCAGGTCTCGGCGGGTGCCGCCGCACCTGGCGCGCTGAGCGCGGCCATGCGGGACTGCAACTGCCCGAGCGCCTTCTGGAACGCGGGGTCGCTGGCACCGCGCGCGGCGGTCTTGTCGGACTGGAGGGCGGCGAGCGCGGTGTCAGCGGCCTGGATCGCCGCCATCGCCTGCACCAGAGCGGCCGGCGGCCCCGCGGCCGCCTGGGCGAGCACGGGCATCGGCATCATGCCCGCGAGGGCAAGCAGGCTCGCGGCGGCGGCAAGCGGCACGGCGTTTGGCAGAACACGCATGGGTCAGAACCGCGCGCTCAGGTCGAACACGAGCGTGTCGATGGAGTGCGGCGGGCCGGACACGGCGTCGGTACTCGACCAGGACCCGGTGAGCCAGATATTGGGCCCGAGTGCGAGATTGCCTGTCAGCACATATCCCTTGGCATTGGTGCCGCCGAGATGGAAGCGCCCGTCGGTCAACGCGTCGATGACCGCGTCGGAGCCGACATATTTGTAGGCGATCGCGGTATTCCAGTCCCAGGCTTGCGTGAGGGTCAACTGGCCTGCGGTCAGCCGCATCATGTAGCCGGTGCCGCTGCCGACGAAGGCATTATTGGCGCCGAGATTATTCACCGGCCCACGCTGCGCGATACGCGTCCGATTGAAACCAATGTTCTGCACAACATCGATCTCGGGGCGCAGGGCAACCGCGCCGAAACCGCGATAGACGGCCTCGGCGTGCAGGTTGATCAGGTTGAACCTTGATGCGAGGCCATAAAACTGCGGTTGCGCCGTCGTTGCTCCGGAGCTTGCGACGATGCTGCGCACCGGGAAGACGGTGTTGCCGTACTGGATCCATGGCGCGCGCGTGTAGTCGGTGTCGCAACTGCCATAGGAGGTCGGGGCAACGCAGGGTGACGAGAGCTTTCCATCGATGTTGGTGAACGCAAAGAAGCCGAGGGCGACGCGCGCCGTATAGGCACGCTCGGGCGGCTTCCACTCAGTGCCGCCCTGAATGGCAAGCAGCCAAGAATCCCGGCTCCTTGTCTTGGTGAGATTGGTGGAGCCGAAGCTGAAATCGGTGTTGAAAACGGGGAAGCCGCCCATGGTGAGGAAGCCGCCAAGACCGTCAGCGACGTTGAAGCGCCAGTTAGCCGCGCCGCCATCCATGCCCAGATCGTCGTCGAAGACCAGGTCGGAGGTCCAGAACGGGTTGTTGACCCTGCCTGCCGACAGCGTGACGCTCTCCGCCGGACGTAGCACGATCGCAGCAC
Organism: uncultured Rhodospirillales bacterium; assembly: GCA_903865895.1. Lineage (GTDB taxonomy): Bacteria > Pseudomonadota > Alphaproteobacteria > Acetobacterales > Acetobacteraceae > CAIYPH01. The sequence continues at coordinate 54,367 of CAIPLM010000213.1, forward strand.
GATCGAGCCACAATGTGTATTTGGAGAAGTCGCCACCCGCGCCCAGCGTCTGATTGGTCGAGATCGGGCTGCGGTCGCTGCCAGTGGCAATGCGGATCTCAGTGCTCACCCAGTCCGTCACCTGTGCGGCGACACCGAGGCGGACGCGCAGGCGGGTGCGGGTGCGGTCCTGGGCGCTGTTGAGGGTCGGCGGATTGACGCCGCTATTGGAGTCGTAGCCGTTCGACGTCGCATTGATGGCGTTGAAGTCGGGAAAGGCGTTGAAGTTGCCGCGGGGGTACTTGTCGAACTCGCCGCGAACACGGACATCGCCCAGCACGCGGATACGCTGGGTCCAACCCGGAATAGTATTGGGTTCGGCCCAACCCTCCTCGGTCGCCTGCTGCATCACCTGCTGCTTGACCTCGGCGACGATCTGCTTGCGCACCGTCTCCGGAACATGGGTCACCCGCACCGTACCAGGACCGACCGGCTTGGGCTTGGATGTGCCGCCGGGACTACCGGGCGACGCAGCGCCAGCCGCGCCCTCGCCGGCGCTCGCCTCGCTGCGCGCTTGAGCGGCGAGGCTCTTGGCCTGGTCCGGCGTCAGCACCCCGTTCTTCACGAGAAGCTGGACCAGCCGCTCCATCGCGCTCTCATCGCTCTGCGCTGCGGCGGGGAGCGCGGTCAGAGTCAGGGCGAGGGCAACCCAGCATATGAGCCGTATCATCGCCTCAACTCGCCCGCGCCCGCACACGCAAATTCACCGGCTGCGGCATGTCCGCGGGCGGCGCGCTGGCGACCATCGCGCTCAGCACGCGCACGACCTCCCGGTCGAGCGCCTGATCGCCCGTCGAACCCGATACGGCGACCCTTTGCACCGCGCCCGAGGGGGTGAGCCATATCCGTAGCGACAAATGGTAACTGCCGGATTGTGTTTTCTCGTCGCGCCGGAGCGCCTGCTCGATGAGCACCTGGAGCTGCCCGGCATAGGCACCGAAGCGGCTGCCGCCACCACCGCCGCCACCGCCGCCTCCCCCGATCGATCCCCCCCCGCCATTGCCGACCGCAAGACCGTACGCATTGGCGCCAGCCCCCGCGGCGGCCGTCAGGGGCGCGCTCTTCGGCGCCGGGTTCGGCTTGGAGTCCGGCTTGTTCTCCATCGGTTTGTTGACCGGAGACGGGTCGTTGTTCTTCACCACCTCGGTCTGCTTTTGCGGTTCCGGCTCGGGTGGCTTCTTCGGCGGCGGCGGTGGCGGCGGTAGCACGACCCGCATGGTCTGCTGCTGAGGCGGCGGCGGCTTGTGCGACGGCATCATCAATGCGGTCACCATGCCGCCAACCGCGGCCACTGCGCCGAGCCCGCCGATGATGCGCCAGACCCGTCCCTTGTTGGGCGCGTCCTCGTCGGCATCCTCGTCCTCGATGTCGTTCAGCACCGCGCAAGGCTCCGCTCACGATCCCGGCACACGCGTCGAGGCCAGGCCAATCGAGGAAATCCCGACACGCGAACACAGATCGAGCACGATCATGATCCGATCGTACTGCACCGCACGGTCACCTTTGAGGATCACCGGCAGATCGGGCATATTTGCCTTGGCATCGCGCAGCTTTACCTCGAGGTCCGACAGCGACACTGGCACGGTGTCGAGGAATACCTGACCATTATCAGATATGCTGATCACCTTAGTCTTCGGCACGGCAAGGTTTTGCGAGCTGCTGGCCTTCGGCAGATCGACCTTCACCCCAGACACCGACGCCGTCGTCATGATGATGAAAATCACCAACAACACGTAGGCGAGGTCAAGCATCGGAGTAATGTTGATGTCGTCGTACGGCTTGTCATCGCCTTGTACCTGCATCGCAAAAGCCTCCTATCGCTCGCCCGAAGTCGGTTTGGTAGGAACACGGCTCGGCGGCCGGGCGGCCCCCGGTAGCCGCGGCTGCGGCCTGCCTGGCCGGGCGGTGAGCGGATCGGCCGGGGGCGGCGCGGCTGATGCCGTCGCGGCCTGAGGCTTGGCGGCGGCAGGCTTCACGGCTGGCGCCGCCTGAGGTTCGGCTGACGCCGCGGCGGCTGGGCGCATAGCGGCGCGCGCCTCGCCCATGCGGGTCACGGTCTCGTTGACGAAGGCCGCCATGTCGGTGCTGGCATCCTTGATGCGCAGCAGCAGATAGTTGTAGCCAAACATCGCGGGAATGGCGACGAACATACCCGCGGCAGTGGCGAGCAGCGCGGCCCCAATGCCCGGCGCAATGGCGTTGATGTTCACGTCACCCGCGGCGGCAATCGCGGCGAATGTGATCATCACACCAACAACCGTGCCCAGCAGCCCAAGGAACGGCCCGCCGGAGATCGACACCACCAGCATCACCATCAAATTGCTCAGCCGGTGCTGCTCATGCGCCTGCCCGGTTTCCAAACTCGCCCGGATCGCGGCGAGCGATTCCGGTGCCAGCCTTGCCCCTGGTTTCACCATGCCATTGGCCAGCCGCTCGTCGAGCTCACGGACGGCTATGCGCGACAGCCGGTGCAGCGACGAATGGCGCATCGTCTTCGCACTCTCGCCAGCGAGTTCGGCCAATACCGCCATGTGATCGCCGCCGTTTTCGCCCAGGCGCTTGCGATATGCCGCTTGGTAGGCCGAATTTCCCTTGCCGAGCCGGTTGAGATAGGCCGTTTTGGAATACATCACATACCAGCTCATCATCGCCATGATGCCGAGCAGCACAATCACCACCCAGGCATCGACGGTGACGGACCGGAAGATGATCACAAAAGGGTTCGGCTCGCCCGAGTCCGAGCGCTCCGGCTGGTCGAATGCCACCAGCTTGGCATCGGGGCCTTGCGAGCCGATGGCGGCGGCAAGCGCCCCCAACGGCCGGGCGATCTTCGCGATCTGCAATTCGTCGATCAGGCCGACATAGCGCGCCGTTCCCGCCAACTCGGACGCGCCCAGCATTGCCTGACCGTTGATCACCGGCAGCGGGCCGGATGCGGAGCCGACCGGCTGCCCATCGAGATAGACGGTGATCCGCTCAGCCGCGATCATCGCAATATGGTGCCACCCCTCGGCCGGCAGTTCCCGCGTGCCATCGGTGCGCCGCGTTCCCGAAGGGCCGTCGACCTGCGCGTATGGCACCCCGTTGGCCAGCCCGATCGTAAGGCCCGCTGCCCCCTCCCTGATCGACAGCAGCACCGAGGTCCGGGCCGATGGATCGGGCTGGACCCACATCCCCACCGTCAGAGCCTGATTGTCCTGGAAGGCCATCGACGGATTTTTCGCGATGCGCAGCGGCGGCTTCTCGCGGTCAAGCCGGAGCGCGAAGCCGATCAAACCGGCCTCATCGCGGGTGCCGGCGGTCAGCGCGTTATTGCCGAAGCCAGTGGTATCCTTTGGCAGCCCGTTTTCCTCGCCGAAGTGATAGACCAGCAGCTGGTCAGGATCGAAGCTGCCGCGCGGGTCAGCACCGTCGGTCGCCTTCTCGTTGCCGAAATAGAGGTAGAACGGCGTTGCGGTGCCTGGCGCGAGGTCGGGGATATCAACCCAGACCAGCGCGAGCTGCGCCTGCTGGCTGAACCGTTCGACATGGAAGCGAAGCGGCGTCTTATCGTCTGCCGCGACAAATCGCAGGTCACTGCCATCGGGCTTCAGTTTGGCGAAATCGAAGTTACCCTGATGCATCCGCAGCAAGATCGTCGTCCGGCCGATCGGTTCGGTGATGTTTCCCCCTTGGGGCGAGGCGTCGGCGGTCAGCTTTGCGCGGAACTGCCAATCCTTGTTCCACCAAGCCTGGGCTGGGGTGAACGACAGCATGACAAGGCCGAGAACAGCGGCAAGAAGGGCAGCAAGGCGCATTTAGAGGGACCCGTTCACGCGAAAGAGAAACCGCCCGGCACCCGCCCTGCTGCCCGTCCCGCTGGCGAGCAGGTTGGCGCCTGTGAGATCGAGGCCGATCGCATCAAACAAACGCATGCGCATGCCGACCCCGGCCGAGGAGAGCGCATAGCCCCGGCGTTGTCCTGGCAGGGTGTCGCGTGAACCGGCACGCCCGGTATCGGCAAATGAAAAGGGTCGTACGTCGTTGCCCGCCCACACCAGATCGGTGAAGGCTGGGCCGCGCAGTTCCGTCTGCGCGGCGTATCCCCAGTCCCCAAGCGCTTCGGATTCCAGGTAGCCACGCACCGAATCGACACCGCCGATGGCGAATTGCTCGTTGCTGATCAGCGGTTCGCCGGCGATCTGGCCGGTGAGCCGAAGCGAGGTCTGCCACCCCCGCGGCCAATCGTCGCGGCGGGTTATGTCGCCTTTCACCAACGCGAAATCCGGCTTGGCCTGGTAGCGCTTGAGGTCGAACGCGGCGGCATCACTGCCGAGCCCGCGCGTGCCAAGCGACATGGTCCCGGAGGCAAGCGTCTCGCTCTGCTTTTCCAGCCACGAGGCCTGGTACTGCGCGACAAGAGGCACGTAGGTTACCGGCGTCACCGAGCGGTCAGCCCCGAGCAGGATCGTGTCCCGGAAGGACTTCACATCCAGACCGACGCTCAGGCTGTGGTTGAACGGCCCTTCGGTTCCCAGCGGAACCTGCAGCCGGAGCCCATAGACCTCGCCCTTGCCGACCACGCCCGTGCCACCCAAGGTGGTGACGTTGCTGTCGGAGTTGAGATAGGAGAACAGCAGGGCCATGCCGCCATTGCCGATCCGGTGCAGGTAGGTGACGCTCATCACCGCGGTGTCACCAAACCGCTGCGGCGCGAACTGGTATGAAATTGAGGCTGCATCGCCGCGCTGCCAAAGGTTGCCATAGCTGAGCGAGGCCGAACCGCGCAGCGCGGTGGTGTTGGCGCTGCGGCGGTTGGTGAACTCAAGGCTTGCCTGTGCCGGCAGGGTGTCCTTCACATTGAGATCGACATCGATCGTGCCCGGCTTCACGCCCGGCCGTAAAACCGGCGTCACCTGGCGGTCCGGCCATTGGTTGAGCGCGACGATCTCCTTTTGCACCGCATTGAGATTCGGCACCTCGCCGGCGGCCAATGACGGCACCGCGGCGCGAATGTCGCCGGGCGAGAAATAGCGCGCGCCGACCACGCGCAGTCGTCCCACCCGCCGCTCGACGACGCGCAGCTGAATGACCCCGTCGCTCGGGTCCTGCTCGGGAATATCGGCCGCAGCCGTCGGATAGCCATGCTTCGCATAGAGAATATCGAGCGCGGCCCGCGCTTTCTCGACGTCGTCCACCGTTCGTCCTGGACCAAGAAACGGCATCACCGCCTCTTCGAGCAACGCAACGGGGAGCAGCGTGTTGCCGTCGATCCTGAACTCCAGGATGTCGAATTGACGCTTCTCCTCTGCCGACGCCATCGGCGCGACAAGTGCGCCGACCACCGCCGCAAGCACAAGTCTGGTCGGCATGATGAATACGGGCATGTCGGTCAAGTGATCGCGCTTCAATGGATTGGACGCCTGAGCGTGGGTGTCCTGTCACACGGTGGCCTTCTCGCGGCAATGCCGTCGCGAAGGCATTTATATAAAAATTTGATGACTTTGTTTTTTGGTACCTCGAACTCGCCGTTTCCTCCGACTGCTCCTTCACCCGCGCGACCGGGCCGATTGCCCCTTGTACAGAGCGTGGGATGGACCCCGCTTCGATTTTGACCCGTCCCGCGATGATCGATGTTTTGGTACGATGGGAGGCACGCAGTTGGCGCCAGCGTTCGGCGACGATGCGAAACCGCAGGGTCCCGCCGAATCCACGATCGATGCCCGGGCGACGGTGATCCTGATGCGTTTCACTGTTGGATCAGCGGGCCGCACCAGGCTCCGACTATTCGGTCAATGAGGCTCCATGCCCCAGAGGCTGCCGGGAGCGGAGAGCGCCCGCGCGGTCCTCCCCTTCCGCACGCTCCGCGAGGGGCGGTTGGTCATGCCAATCCGGCTTCGTGGAGGATCCGGAGGGCGTCGGGTTCATCGCTGCTCGCCACCGCCAGCCGGCGCGGAATGGCGCCGATGCTGCCTTCCACCGCGCTGGTGTGGTTGTCCAGCACCAGGCTGTCGATACCGGCATCGCGGAGCAGGGCGGCGATAAAGGAGAGGCGGACGGGGTCGTTGGTGGTTTCTATGATGCGCATGGCGCCAGCATGGGCAGTTTGCCGCGCGCCCGCAATCGCCTTGCCTTGACCCCCCGTACCCCCCGCCGATATGCTGGGGGCACTGACCAGGAGATCACGTTGGGCGTTGTCGCCAGCCTCGAACCCCCCATCGCCGCCGCGCCCGAGGATGCGTTGACCCGCCTGATCGCCCTCGTCGAGGACGATCTGCAGGCCTGCAACCAGGCGATCGTGGCGCGGATGCATAGCCCGGTCGCGCTGATCCCACAGCTCGCCGCCCATATCGTGGCGGCCGGCGGCAAGCGCATTCGCCCACTGCTGACCCTCGCCGCCGCGCGCATGTGCGGCTACGCCGGTGACCGCCACATCCAGCTCGCCGCCTGCGTCGAGTTCATCCACACCGCCACGCTGCTGCATGATGACGTCGTCGATGAAAGCCTGCTCCGCCGCGGGCTCGCCAGCGCCAATGCGGTGTTCGGCAACAAGGCGAGCGTGCTGGTCGGCGATTTCCTGTTCGCCCGCAGCTTTCAGCTGATGGTCGAAGACGGCTCGCTGCGCGTGCTGGAAATCCTCTCTTGCGCCTCCGCCACCATCAGCGAAGGCGAGGTGCTGCAACTCGTCACCCAGAACGACCTCTCGACCGACGAAGCCCGCTATCTCGACGTCATCAAGGGCAAAACCGCCGCCCTCTTCGCCGCCGCCTGCCAGGTCGGCGCCGTGGTCGCCGCCCGCCCGCCCGCCGAAGAACAGGCGCTGGCCAGCTACGGCATGAACCTCGGCATCGCTTTCCAGCTGGTCGATGATGCGCTGGACTATGCGGCCGACCAGGCCACGCTGGGCAAAACCGTCGGCGATGATTTCCGCGAGGGCAAGATCACCCTCCCCATCCTCGCCGCCTACGCCGCCGGCGATGAAGCCGAGCGCGAATTTTGGCGCCGCACGATCGAGACGCTCGATCAGACCGAGGCCGACCTCGATCACGCCATGGAGTTGATCGCCCGGCACGGCGCCATCGCGCTCACCCTCGCCCGCGCGGCGGATTTCGCGGCGCAGGCGAAGGCGGATCTCGCGATGTTCCCCGCCAGCGCGTTGAAGGACACGCTGGCGGCGGTGGCGGACTATACGGTCAGCCGGCTGCGCTGAGGCGCGGTTAGAGCTTCTTGGCGCGGGCCATGAGGTCCCCGAGCTTCTTGCAGGTCTCGTCGGTCGGCGTGGTTTCGCCGGCGACGGTGGCGAGTTCCATGGTGATCTTGGTCGCATCGGCCATTTTCGCCTGCGCCTTTTCGAGCAGCACGCCGGAAATCTCGTCGGTCTTCATGGCGACGTCATCGAGCGTGCAGGCGGCGAAGGCCTGGGCATGCAGGGTCAGGGCAATCAAAGTCGCGGCGGCGTAGATTTTCAACACACTCATTTTTCCCGGGGAAGTGAAGGTGCAGATTTACTTTTCGTCACAGAAAGTCAAACGAAATATTGTGGAATTTTAGTGTGCGGGCGGACGGGCTACGCGCCTCAATGCTGATGCGGGTTTGCGCCGCGGGCGAGCATGAGATGGTGCATCTGGTGATGCATGCCGCGCGTCATCACCCCGATGAAGCCCAGCGCGCGCAGCTTGGCTTCGTCCTCGGGCGGGGTCTGCACCAGGAGGGTCGCGCCGGTGTCGGTGGGGGCGGCGGTGAAGCGCCAGGCGCCGTTCATCGTCGCGGCATGGGCCATCACCATGCGCTGGATCGAGTCCCGCGTGGCGCCGGTGCCGGAGACGGTGAAGCGCATGCCGCCCTCGGCCGGCTCGGCCGTCACCGTGGCATGGAGCGTGACATTATCCATGTCGATGAGGTGCTGGCGCAGCGCCTCGATGTTCACCTTGCTCCAATCGGTCTTGGGGTCCGCCTCCAGCAGGGCGACGATCTCCTGGATGGCGGCGAAGGCGCCTTGGCCGGGCTGGCTGGGCATGGCGGCCATCGGCGCGGCCGTCATGCCGGGGTGATGGCCGGGCATGGTTTGCGCCGCCGCGAGGGCGGGGAGGAAGAGTGCGGCGAGGAGGAGGGTGGGGCGAAGCATGGTCTCCCCTAGGCGCTCCGCCAGTCGCGCGCAATCATGGGCGCGCTTCGCCTTCATCCCTCCGCGTCCGCCATCACTCGAAAACGCCCGGCCTGACCTCCCGCGCCTGGTGCAGAACCGCGCGGATCAGGATGAAATCCGGTTCCTCCGTGTAGAAGACGGCATGCGCCTGGAAGCGAAAACGTCGAAATCCCGGTGCGATCTCATCGATCGGAGTCCCGATCCGGGGAAAATCGGCGAGCAGGGCGAAGCTATGCGCGAGCCCGGCGTGGTAGGCTTCCGCCTGATAGGCGCCGAAGGTCTGCTCGGTGTGGTCATAGATCTCGATCAGGTCTCGTTCCGCCCGTTCCGACAGCCGGAAGTCAGCCACGGCGGGCGGCGACTCGCTTGCGGGCCGCGATCAGCACGTCATCCATGGTGGCGTCGCTGACGCGGCCGGCCTCGGGGGCGAGGAGCGTGTCGCGGGTGCGGGCGATCTGCTCGTCCCGGGTGAGGGATTGCCAGGCGGCAAGCTCCGCCGCGGAGGGCGGCAGCGCGGAGGGAACCGGGCGCGTGTCGATCTTGCTCATGGCCGCATCATATCCTCGCCCTCCGCATCACGGAACCATTTCCGTGCGCCCTACACCCCCAGCAATGCCGACGCGTTGGCACTCACCAGCGTCCTGATCTCCGCCTCGCTGAATTGCAGGTCGATCAGATGGCGCACGATGGTGCGGAAGCCTTCCACCGGCAGTGGCGCGTCGGTCAGCCCGAGGTCGGAGCCGAGGATGGTGCGATCGACGCCGGCGACGCGGATGAGGTGGGCGAGGTCTTCCGGCTCCCAGTGCTTCACGCGGGAATTGTCGATGAACATGCAGATGGAGTGCTCGTGATAGGCGCCCATCGCCACGAGATCGCGGATTTCCTGGTCGGTGCAGCCGACGATGTAGCTGGGGTGGTTCACCATCAACTTCTGCACGCCGCGGCGCTTGGCCTCTGTGAACAGCAGGAAGATCTCGTTGGCATCGAGATGCCCGCCGGCCAGGATGATGTCGGCGGCGGCGATGAGGTCGAGGCATTGCTTGGCGGCATCGAGCAGTTGGCCGTTGGCGTCCAGCACCGTGAGCGGCGTGGACTCGAGCATCTTGGTCGCCGTCTTGGGGAAGCTGCTGGCGCCGGCGCCATGGGCCTTTTTGGCGGCATCGCGCAAATGGTTGGCGGCCGAGAAGGTGGGCATCCAGACGATTTTGCCGCCGAGCTTCACGCAGTGCTCCACCGCGTAGGGGTTCACCCCGCCGACGGCGTTGTTGAGCGCGACGCCGGAGAACAGCTTCACCTTCAACTCGGGATGATCGCGCTGGATCATCTGCACATGGGACATGCCGGGGTAGTAGTGGTCCTTGGTGACCAGCGCCTTGAACCCGGCGGCCTCGGCCTGCATGGCGGCATCGATATGGTCGAGAATGCGCGGCATCACCGAGGGGCCGCTATGGCAATGCAGGTCCACCGCGCCGTGCAGGAGGGCCGAGATGCGGTCGTCATCGGGGCAGATGGGGGCGGCCATGGTTTCCTCGCCTTTTAATTATTGTTCGGCGATGGTGTGCCGGGCGGCGCGGAATTGGCAAGGGCGCCGGCGAGGTCCTGCCCGCCATGCTCCGCGGAAATCTGAACCGTCCTCACGGCATCGACGCCCTCACCCCGGCCCTCTCCCACGAACGTGGGAGAGGGAGCAGGCGAGTCTTACAGTCCGGGATGGACTCCGCGGGCGGCCTTGATGCGGGCGAGCAGCGCCTCGGCCGGCACGGCCTGCGCGGGGTCAGTGAGGTATTCGGCGTGCCCGGCCACCACCTCCTCGTGCAGCCAGCGCTCCACCAGGTCATCACGCTCGATGAGGGCGCGCAGGCCGGCGCGCACCACGTCCGCCGCGCTGGCATAGGCGCCGGAGGCGACCTTGCGGGCGACGGACTCGGCGATTTCGGGCGGCAGGGTGACGCTGACTTCCATCGGGCTGGGCATGGCGTGTCTCCGAATGGCATGTTTCTATCGCATCGGCGGGCCGGTTGCACGCCGGAGGTTCGCCCATGCTTGCGCCGCATGGGTGCGCGGGTGCGGGTTTGTTGACATCGGCGGGGCCGCCGCTATAACCCCCGTCTTCCCGGCGGCCGAAGTCGGCCGCCTCTTCGCTTTACCCTTGGCGACCGGGGTTCCGGCCGCCACGGTGCGTTTGTGCGCCGGTCCGAGACGGCCGGCTTTATACAGGATCGAGTTCGATGTTCGCAGTCATCCGCACCGGCGGGAAACAGTATCGCGTGACGCCCAATGCGGTGCTCAAGGTGGAGAAGCTGGAGGCTGAGGCCGGCAGCACCGTGACGTTCACGGATGTGCTCGCGGTCGGCGGCGATGCCGGCATGCGCATCGGCACCCCCAACGTGGCCGGCGCCACCGTGACGGCCACCGTCGTCGCGCAGGACCGTCTGGACACCGTCATCATCTTCAAGAAGCGCCGTCGGCAGAACAGCCGTCGCAAGAACGGCCACCGTCAGCCGGTGACCGTGCTGCGCATCGCCGACATCACCGGCTGAGCAGGAGCACCCAACCATGGCACATAAGAAAGCCGGTGGCTCGTCCCGCAACGGGCGCGACACTGAAGGCCGGCGCCTCGGCGTCAAGAAGTTCGGCGGCGAGGCTGTCGTTGCCGGCAACATCATCATCCGCCAGCGCGGCACCAAGGTGAAGCCGGGCCGCAATGTCGGCCTCGGCCGTGACCACACGATCTTCGCGCTGATCGACGGCAAGGTCGAGTTCCAGCGCCGCGCCGACGATCGCGTGCAGGTCTCGGTCGCCCCGCTGCCGGTCGCCGCCGAGTAATCGCGCCGCGCCCCTGCTGTACGCGTGAAGGGGTCGGCGCCTAGCCGGCCCCTTTCGCATTTTCGGACCACACCTCATGAAATTCCTCGACCAGGCCAAGATCTATTGCCGCAGCGGTGACGGTGGCAACGGCGTCATCGCCTTCCGGCGCGAGCGCTTCATCGAGTTCGGCGGCCCCGATGGCGGCAATGGCGGCAAGGGCGGCGACATTATTTTCGAGGCGGTGCAGAACCTCAACACCCTCATCGATTTCCGCTACGTCCAGCATTTCCGCGGCGCCAAGGGCGGCAATGGCTCGGGCGCGGACATGACCGGGCGTGGCGCCGAGGACGTGGTGATCAAGGTCCCCGTCGGCACCCAGATCTTCGATGACGACCGCGAGACCATGCTCGCCGACCTCGACGTGCCCGGCAAACGCGTGACGCTGCTGCGCGGCGGCGATGGCGGCCACGGCAACGCGCACTTCAAAAGCTCCACCAACCGTGCCCCCCGCCGGGCCGATCCCGGCTGGCCCGGCGAGGAGCGCTGGGTGTGGCTGCGCCTCAAGCTGATCGCCGATGCGGGCCTGGTGGGCCTGCCCAACGCCGGCAAATCCACCCTGCTCTCCGTCGTCTCCGCCGCCAAACCCAAGATCGCTGACTACCCCTTCACCACCCTGCACCCGCAGCTTGGCGTGGTGCGCCTGTCGATGACGCAGGAATTCGTCGTCGCCGACATCCCCGGCCTCATCGAAGGCGCCCATGAAGGCGCCGGCCTCGGCGATCGCTTCCTCGGCCATGTCGAACGCTGCGCCGTGCTGCTCCACCTCATCGACGGCGCCGCCGGCAACGTGGTGAAAGCCTACCGCACCATCCGCGAAGAACTCGCCGAATACGGCGGCGGCCTCGCCGACAAGCCGGAAATCGTCGTGCTCAACAAAGCCGACGCCATGACCCCCCGCGAAATCTCCGCCCGCCGCGCAGCCCTCCGCAAAGCCAGCAACGCCCCCGTCTACGTCATCTCCGGCGTCACCCGCGACGGCCTCCCCACCCTGCTCAATGCCACCTGGGCCGCCATCCAAGCGGGCCGGACGGCCAACGCGGCATGAGACTGGCGGACATGGGGGCGGGGCGTGAGGGAAGGAAGGCCAGGGGCGCTGCCCCTGGACCCCGCTGGGGGCTGGAGCCCCCAGACCCGCAAACGTTTAAGAGGGTTGGGCGTGAGGGAGGGGGGCCATCTCCGTGGTGGCAACCGCCGAGTCGGCCCCCCTCCCTCACGCCCAACCCTGCCTTCAAATGCATGAGGTCCAGGGGCTCGGCCCCTGGTGGGGGTCGAGGGGGCAGCGCCCCCCGCCTTTGCTTCCTCAAGGCCGCGACTCCATGAGCGCCACCCTCATACCCGCGCTGGCGTCCGCCCGCCGGGTCGTGGTCAAGATTGGCAGTGCGCTGGTGGTGGATGCCGCGCGGGCGGTGCCGCGGAAGGCGTGGCTGGATGGGGTGGCGGCGGATATTGCGGCGTTGCGGGCGCGGGGGACGGACGTGATTGTGGTGTCGTCCGGCGCGATTGCGTTGGCGCGGCGCTCGCTGAAGCTCACGCGCAAGACGTTGCGGCTGGAGGAGAAGCAGGCCGCCGCGGCGGTAGGGCAGATTCGGCTGGCGCAGGCCTGGACGGAGGCCTTGCAGGCGCATGGGCTGACGGCCGCGCAGTTGCTGTTGACGCTGGAGGACAGTGAGGATCGCCGGCGCTATCTCAACGCGCGGGCGACGCTGACCACGCTGCTCGGCCTGTCCTGCGTGCCGGTCATCAACGAGAATGACAGCGTGGCCACCGCCGAGATCCGCTTTGGCGATAATGACCGGCTGGCCGCGCGCGTCGCCGAGATGGTGCAGGCGGATCAGCTGATCCTGCTGTCCGATATCGACGGGCTCTACACCGCCGATCCCCGCCGGGACCCCGACGCGACCCATATTCCGGTGGTGGAGGTGATCACGCCGGAGATCGAGGCGATGGGGGGTGAGCCGCTGCCGGGCTATTCCTCGGGCGGCATGCGTACCAAGCTGATCGCGGCGCGGATTGCCACCGGCGCGGGGGTGGCGATGGCGATCGCGGTGGGGCAGGTCGATCGGCCCTTGCAGGCGCTGGCCGATGGCGCCCGCTGCACCTGGTTTCTCCCGGCGCCCGAGGGGCGCACGGCGCGGAAACGCTGGATTCTCGGCA